>CAKZIX010000107.1 GCA_936936565.1 uncultured Nocardiaceae bacterium
TGCCCGGCATCTCCGCGAAAGTCGTCGACGAAGACGGCAACGAACTCACCCCCACCCCCACAACCACACCCACCAGCACCGACACCACCGGCAGCGACGCCGTCGGCTACCTGGTACTCGACCAGCCCTGGCCGGCCATGCTGCGCGGCATCTGGGGCGACCCCGACCGCTACCACGCCACCTACTGGCAGCGCTACCACAAACAAGGCTGGTACTTCGCCGGCGACGGCGCCCGCATCGACACCGACGGCGCCTACTGGGTCCTCGGCCGCGTCGACGACGTCATGAACATCTCCGGACACCGCATCTCCACCGCCGAAGTCGAATCCGCCCTCGTCGCCCACCACGCCATCGCCGAAGCCGCCGTCGTCGGCGCCTCCGACACCACCACCGGCCAAGGCATCGTCGCCTTCGTCATCCTCAAAACCAGCACCACCACCCCCACCACCACCCTCGTCGACGAACTCAAAACCCAAGTCGCCACCGAAATCTCACCCATCGCCAAACCCCGCGACATCCACATCGTGCCCGAACTCCCCAAAACCCGCAGCGGCAAAATCATGCGCCGACTCCTCCGCGACATCGCCGAAGGCCGCGAACTCGGCGACACCTCCACCCTCGTCGACCCCAAAGTCTTCGAAGCCATCCGCGCCGCCCAATAACCCCACACACCGGGCCCCCGCGGAACACACACCCCCGCGGGGGAACCGACCATCACACCCCACCCCCCGCAGAACCACACCCGCGAGGAAACCAACCACCACCCACAGGCACACAACCACCACCCAGCCACACCCCCCGCGGGACCACACCCCCGCGGGGAATACCACCACCACGACCCACCTCCCCGCGGGACCACCCCACACCCGCACGCGGCCCAACCACCTACACGCACCCCCCGCGGGACCTCCCCACACCCACACGCGGGACCAACCACACCCCCACACCCGCGCGACCAAGCACGTCACCCCGGCACAGCTGGATCAGCCACACCACCCCAGCTCCACCGACGCAGGCACCAGTCACAACCACACACGCAACGCCACCGCGCACCCGCTGCAATCCACCGCAGCCCACACGATCCACACCCGGAGCGCCCGCGCACCGGGCGGGACTGAACGCCCACTTTCGGCCCACACACGGCCGAAAGTGCCCCACCAACACCGAAACTGGATACTCAGTCCCACACCGACAAACCGACAACCACCCACCACGCACATCGCCGCACTCACCCACACCGCGCTCTCCCCGCCGAACCGGAGCACCCACCCACCCGTGGCCGACGGACCGCAGTCGTCGAAGCAGCGCCCACCGATCGACTGCGATCACCACCGAACACCCGCCACCCGATCCAGCGGCCCCCGAAAATGGGCACCTAACACTCCGCCCCCAGCGACAACGGGAACCACGCAATCCGCCCGCACGACAACAAACACCAAGTAATCCGCCCGCGCGACAACGAGCACCCCGTAATCCGCCCGCACGACAACGAGCACCCCGTAATCCGCCCGCGCGACAATGAGCACCTCGTGTTCCGTCCGAGAACCCCGTGTAGCGAGGTCCCGGACGGAACACGAGGTGCACATCGAGGCCCTGCACCCGCGGCAGCCGACGACAGCCAGCCCCGAGCGCCTACCCCCGCCGCGATCCCAGACCCTCACCGGACTCGAGCGCCCAGTTGCGGCACCCAGGGCCGAAACTGCCTCACCAACAATGAGACTGGACACTCAATCCCGCACCAGCGACCCGCAGCGACGGACCAGACAGCCTCCCAAGGCAGCAGCCACGGACCAGACAGCCTCCCCTAGGCAGCAGCCACGGACCAGACAGCGCTCCCTGGACAGCGGCGCGACAAGAGCCCCGCGCAGCTGCGCACAGACGCCGAAGCTGCACCGGACGCACGCGGCCCACTGCCTGGACCGAGCACACTCCGCCTGCCGCGATGTCGAGGATTCCAGCCGGGACTGAGCGCCCAGTTTCGGCGCTCCCAGGGCCGAAAGTGCCTCACCGGCACCGAAAGTGGGCATTCAGTCCCGCACCGAGACCAACGGCCCACGTCGGCGTTGCACCGGATCGACACCGCTTCGTGTGCAAAGCCCGGCAAGCGTGGCAGGGCCCCGGTGTCGCGGCCGCAGACGCAGGCAGCGGGATCTACCTAGCCCCGCTCGATCCCCAACCGCTGCAATACATCAGCGGCTTCTTCCGCGGGCGAGCCCGTGATGTCCACGACCATGCCGTTTTCGTCGAGGCCGAGCGGCTCCAGGGTGGCCAGCTGCGACTCCAGCAGCGAGGAGGGCATGAAGTGGTTGTGCCGGTGGGCAATTCGATCGGCGATCGCGGCGGGTGAGCCGGCCAGGTGCACGAACAGCACACTGTCGCGGCGCAGGATGTCGCGGTAGCTGCGCTTGAGCGCGGAGCACGTGACAATGCCGGATCGCCCAGCGGCGAGTTCGCCGTCGATCCAGGCGGCGATCTTGTGCAGCCAGGGCCAGCGGTCGGTGTCGGTGAGCGGCACGCCGGAGGCCATCTTGTCGACGTTGGCTTGGGGGTGCAGGTCGTCGCCCTCTTGCAGGTCCCAGCCGAGTTTGTCCGCGAGAAGCTGTGCGACCGTGGACTTTCCGGAACCGGACACCCCCATGACGACGATGATGGTGGCGCTCATACGACCACGTCCAGCGCGAGCACCCCGACGAGACCGCAGACCGAGATGATGCACTCCATCACCGTCCAGGATTTCAGGTTCTGGGCGACGGTCAATCCGAGGTACTCCTTCACCAGCCAGAATCCGGCGTCGTTGACGTGGGACAGGAACAGCGAGCCGGAACCGATCGTGAGCACCATCAGCGACACCTCGCCGGTGGACAGTCCGGCCGCGACGGGCGCGAGGATGCCCGATGCGGTGACGGTCGCGACGGTGGCCGAACCGGTGGCCACCCGGATGAGCACGGCGACGAACCAGGCCAGGAACAGCACCGGCAGGCTGCTGCCTTCGATGGCGTCGGCGATCACGTCGGCGATGCCGGTGTCGATGAGCACCTGCTTGAATCCGCCTCCGGCACCGACGATCAGCATGATGCCGGCGATCGGCGGGAGCGAGGATTCCAGCGTCTTCGCGATCGCGTTGCGATCCATTTTGGCGCCGCCGCCGAGCAGCGCGATCCCGGCGAGTACCGCCAGACCGAGCGCAACGATCGGCGTGCCGAGGAAGTCCAGGACCACCTTCCACGTCGACCCGGAACCCTCGGCGACCACGTCGGCGAGCGCCTTGCCGAGCATCAGCACGACGGGCAGCAGGATGGCGGCGAGGGTGACCGCGAACGACGGCCGCGGATGCTCGGGTTCGTCGTCCTCGGTGACGTACAGGTCCGGCACCGGCACGTCGACCCACTTCGCGGCGACCCGGCCGAAGAGCGGGCCCGACACGATGACCGTCGGAATCGCAACCAGCACACCGAGTCCGAGCGTGAGGCCGAGGTTGGCGTCCAGCGCACTCACGGCGACCAGCGGTCCGGGGTGCGGCGGCACCAGCCCGTGCATGGCGGACAGACCGGCCAGCGTCGGGATCGCGATGCGGATCAGCGGTAGTCCGGACCGCCGCGCGACCAGCACGATCACCGGAAACAGCAGGACCAGGCCGATTTCGAAGAACATCGGCAGCCCGATCACAGCGCCGACGAGCCCCATCGTCCACGGCAACATCGCGGGACTGGACCGGCTGACGAGGGTGTCTACGACACGGTCGGCGCCTCCGGAGTCGGCGAGCAGCTTGCCGAACATCGCGCCGAAGCCGATGAGGATGCCGACGCTGCCCATGGTGGAGCCGAAGCCGTTGGTGAAACCTTTGACGGCGTCGTTGGCGCCGAGCCCCGCACCGATGCCGACGCCGATCGCGCCGACGGTGAGTGCGATGAACGGGTGCAGTTTGCCCCAGGTGATGGCCGCGACGATCACGGCCACGCCAACGAGCGCTGCGATCACGAGATGCGCGGTGCTCACCGCGCCGACCTTACGCCGCACGAGCCGATTTCGAAGCCGGACACACACAACGCCGGTCTTGGCTTCGGCACGTCGCGGAGGTAATGTACCGATCGTTCAATACATTGCGACGGAGGTGGCGATGCCCGGCGTGCTCGACGACAAGGTCGCGGTGGTCACGGGCGGCAGCCGCGGTCTCGGCCGCGCGATGGTGGCCGCCTTCGCAGGCGCCGGCGCGCACGTGGTGATCGCCAGCCGCAAGCTCGACAGCTGCGTCGAGCTGGCCACCGAAATCGAAGCGCGCCACGGGGTCCGGGCATTGCCGGTGGGTTGCAACGTCAGCGATTGGCAGCAGTGCGACGCGTTGATCGACACGGTGTACGACTCGTTCGGCCGGGTCGACGTGCTGGTCAACAACGCCGGGCTGTCGCCGTTGTATCCGAGCCTGCCGGACGTCGGCGAAGCGTTGTTCGACAAGACCATCGGGGTGAATCTCAAGGGCCCGTTCCGGTTGACGTCGGTGATCGGCACCCGCATGGCGGCCGGCGCCGGCGGGTCGGTGATCAACATCAGCTCGGTCGAGGCGCTCACCCCGATGCCGATCGCCCTGCCCTACGCCGCCGCCAAGGCCGGGTTGAACACGCTCACCGAAGGATTCGCCCGCGCCTTCGGACCGACGGTGCGGGTCAACGCAATTCAGTGCGGCCCGTTCGCCACCGATATCGCCACCGCCTGGCCCGCAGAGGTGCGCGCCTACGTCAACTCTCACGTGGAGCTCGGCCGCCCGGGCGAACCGGACGAAATCGTCGGCGCCGCAATGTACTTCGCGACGGCGGCGTCGTCGTACTGCACCGGTGCGATCCTGCGCCTGGACGGTGGCTGGCGATGACGCGGGCGCGTGGGCGCCCGCCCGCCTCCGAGGCTCCCGACACCCGCGAGCGGATCGTCGCGGCGGCGGTAGAACTGTTCGCGGACAAAGGGTTTCACGGCACCGGAGTGGCCGAGATCGGCGCCGCGGCCGACGTGCAGCGCGGCGCGTTGTACTACCACATCAGGTCCAAGGAGGAGCTGCTGTGGGAGATCCTGCGTGACTACGTCGCCGAGCTGCTCACCGCGGCCGAATCGACCGTCGCCACCGACCTGGACCCGGCGGCCAAGCTGCGCCGCCTGGTGCGTGAACACACCCTGCTCATCGGGCGCCTGCAGCGCCAGGTGGCGATCCAGTTGCGCGACGGTTCGGCGCTCACCGGCGAACGGGGACAACAACTTCAACACATGCGCGACCGGGTGCAACGGCTGTGGCAACAGGTGCTCGACGACGGGCACGCGCAGGGACAGTTCGCCAGCTCCGACCACATCGTCACCAACAGCCTGCTCAGCATGGCGAACATGGTGGCGTTCTGGTACCGGCCGGACGGGCCGAAGACTTTGGAAGAGATAGCCGACGTGCTCGCGAACCTGGTGTTCGACGGGCTGATTCGAAAGTAGGTATGTGATGGCGTGGGATTTCGAGACCGACCCGGAGTTCCAGGAACTGCTCGACTGGGCCGACGAATTCGTCCGCACCGAGGTCGAGCCGCTCGATCTGGTGTATCCGAATCCCTACGACCGCAGCAACAAAGAGGCGATGGCCGTGGCCGGCCCGCTCAAGCAAGCGGTCAAGGACAAGGGTCTGTGGGCCTGCCACCTCGGCCCGGAGCTGGGCGGGCAGGGGTTCGGCCAGGTCAAGCTCGGACTGCTCAACGAGATTCTCGGCCGCTCCATCTGGGCACCGTCGATCTTCGGCTGTCAGGCACCCGACTCCGGCAACGCCGAAATCCTCGCCCACTACGGCACCGCCGAGCAGAAGGCGCGCTACCTACAGCCGCTGCTCGACGGCGACCTCGGCTCGTGCTACTCGATGACCGAGCCACACGCCGGGTCGGATCCCACCCTGTTCACCACCCGCGCGGTGCGCGACGGCGACTCGTGGGTGATCAACGGTGAGAAGTGGTTCAACTCGGTGGCCGCGTTCGCCGAGTTCTTCATCGTCATGGCCGTCACGGACCCGGATGCCAGTGCCTACCAAGGCATGTCGATGTTCATCGTCCCGGCCGACACTCCCGGCCTGGAGATCGTGCGCAACGTCGCCGTGCACGGTTTCAGCGAGGCGGAGGGCTATGTCCGCTACACCGACGTGCGGGTGCCCGCCGATCATCTGCTGGGCCCCGAAGGTGGTGCGTTCGTGGTCGCGCAGACCCGCCTCGGCGGCGGTCGCATCCATCATGCGATGCGGACCGTCGGTCTGGCCCAGAAGGCATTCGACATGATGTGCGAGCGCGCGCTGTCGCGGCAGGTGCGCGGGGGCACCCTGTCCACCCTGCAAATGACGCAAGACAAGATCGCCGACAGCTGGATCGAGCTCGAACAGTTCCGCCTGCTGGTGTTGCGCACGGCCTGGCGCATCGACAAGTACAACGACTACCTGAAGGTGCGCAAGGACATCGCGGCCGTGAAGGTCGCCATGCCGAAGGTAATGCACGACGTCACCCAGCGGGCGATGCATCTACATGGCGCACTTGGGGTTTCGGAAGAAATGCCGTTCTCGGCGATGATGCTCTACGCCGAGGTGATGGGCATCGCCGACGGCCCCACCGAAGTCCACAAGATCACGCTGGCCAAGCAGGTGCTGCGCGGCTACCAGCCGGCGCCCGGACTGTGGCCCACGGGGCATCTGCCCGCGCGCCGGGAGCTTGCCGAAGAGCACGTCGCCAAGCGCCTCGAGCAGGTGGTCGGCAACCTGTAGGTCCGGCGCCGACCGCTTGCTGTAGCTAACGCCGTCAGTCGTCGGTGCGTTCGAGCCGGCATCTGATGGAGTAGCTGCCGGGCGCCACCGTCGACGAGTACGCGAGGTGCACCGACAACGGCGGCACCTCCGGAAAGTCGACGAAGGCGCGCCCGTCGCCCGGGCCGACGTACACCGTCCGTTCGGTCGCGCCGTATGCCGACAGAACACTGACGGTGACCCGCGCTGGACCGTTGCGGTACACCACCGCGAACATGCCGTATCCGTTGGTGGCCGCGCGCCAGCCGCTCGGGTGGTCGCAGACCGGCGCCGAGTCGTCGCTGGGTATATCGGCGTCGCCGGTGCGTCCGCTGTCGTCGCTCGCCAGCAGCGTCCATGGCGTCGAGTCGGCGCCGTGCCCGCTCGGACGAAGAGTTCGTTCGGCTTCCGAAAAGGGTTCGCCGCCAACACCGAAGGCGACGACGAGAGCCACGAACAGCGCCGAATACGAGAAGTACGGATTGGCCACCCTGTACTCACCTGCCCGGAAGGAAGAGCCCGCGCGTGTGCGTTGGGCGAACCGTGATGTTGGTTCCAGTGTGACACCGGCGTAGCGCACATGTGACCTAATCGGTATGAAGTTTCGGACCATAGGCCTGGTTGCGGGTGTTGGCCGAAAGCGTTGCGGTGAAGTAGCCACAGCGCCGGTATCGAACCATCCCCGCTCAGCCACGCGCCCCCGCGTCCGCCGGGGATTCGCATCGCAGCGGGTCCGAGCCGGCGCACGACGACCGATGCCCACTGCCGCTGCGGCAACGCCGAAACGTAGCGTTTCGATTGCGCCGAAATGTCGCGGCATCGGTCGCCACCCACGACTGCTGTCGCCACTGTGTGTCAGATCACTGCTTGCAATTGCAAGCAATCGCCGCGAACTGGACGGTTGCTCGGTTACCGTCGTACGAACACAACGGCACGTCGTTCGACCACGAAAGGTCCGAGATGTTCAGGATTCGCAACCGGAGTGGTCTGACGCACGCATTGCTCGCCGGTGTGCTCATCGTGCTCATTGCTCCCACCGCGGCACTGGTCGCGCTCGCTCTCGGATTGGGCGCGGGGAGACCGATCCTGGTCCGCACCCCGGTCTTCGGCGAACGCGGAAAGCGGTTCGACCGCATCACTTTTCGCGCCGACAGCCGACACCCTGTACACACTGTGCTGCGCCGCACCGGGCTCGAGCAAGTGCCGGTCCTGCTGAACATTGCACGGGGTGAGCTGCGCTGGATCGGCCCGGCGCCGACCCCGGTATCCGCCGCCGGCGTGCGACACGATGCCGATCCGGCCACCCTGCCTGTGCCCGGCGCCATCGACATCGCCGCCTGAGCCCGCTTCCGCGCGGCTGCTCGTCCCGGCAGGCACCTAGGCTGTCATTCATGTCGTCGGACCGCTTGTACTTCCGCCAACTCCTGTCCGGGCGCGATTTCGCCGCCGGCGATCCCATCGCGACCCAGATGCGCAACTTCGCCTACCTGATCGGCGACCGTGAATCCGGGGACGCCGTGATCGTCGACCCGGCCTACCGGGCGGGCGACCTCGTCGACGCGCTCGAATCCGACGGCATGCGCCTGACCGGCGTGCTGGCCACCCACCACCATCCCGACCATGTCGGCGGCAGCATGATGGGCTACACCCTGGCCGGCGTCGCCGAACTACTCGACCGCGTGCAGGTCCCCGTGCACGTCAATCAGCAAGAGCTGACGTGGGTTTCGCAGGTCACCGGGATCGCGACCAGCGAGCTGACGCCGCATCCGCACGGCGACGTGCTCGAGGTCGGCGCCGTCCGTGTCGAGCTGCTGCACACGCCGGGCCACACACCGGGCAGCCAGTGCTTCCTCGTCGACGGCGACCGGCTCGTCGCCGGCGACACGTTGTTCCTCGACGGCTGCGGGCGGACCGACTTTCCCGGCGGCGACGTCGACGAGATGTACCGGAGCCTGCAGTACCTGGCCGGTATGAAGGGCGATCCGACCGTCTACCCCGGGCACTGGTACTCGGCCGATCCCAGCGCCCCGTTGTCGACGGTGAAGGAGACGAACTACGTCTTCCGGCCCACCAACCTGGAGCAATGGCGCGCGATGCTCGGCGGCTGAGGGCGGGCGGTCAGCGGCTCGAGACGCGCCGGTACTGCAACAGCGCGAGCGGGACGAAGATCGCCAGGATCACCAGCGAGCAGGCAATCGCGTAGCCGGTCGCGTGTTGTGCCGCCCAGCCTGTGGGCTGCGGGAAAGTCGGCGGCGCACTGTTGTCGAACAGGTCGCGGGCCGACGCCGAGACGGCCGTGATCGGGTTCCATTCGGCGATGACGCGCAACGGGCCCGGCAGCGTCTGCGCCGAGATGAATGCCGACGAGATGAACGTGGCGGGAAACAGCCAGATCAGCCCCGCGCTCTGCGCCACCTCGACGCTGCGCGACACCAAGCCGGTGTACGCACCGATCCAGGAGACCGCGAACGCGAACAGCAGGATCACCGAGAACGCCAGCACGGCGTCGGCGATGCTGCCGTTGATCCGCCACCCCACGACGTATCCGCACACGGCCATCACGGCGAGGCTGGCGACACTCACCAGCAGGTCGGACAGGGTGCGGCCGAACAGCACGCCCGCGCGTGACATGGGCAGCGACCGGAACCTGTCGACGATGCCTTTTTGCAGGTCGCTCGCGAGCCCGACCGTGGTGAAGGCCGCGTTGAAGGCGACGGTCTGGGTGAAGATGCCGGCCAGCAGGAACTCGCGATAGGCACCACCGCCGAGCGAGGCACCGAAGACGTAGGCGAACAGCAGCACGAACATCAGCGGCTGCACGGTCGCCGTCACGAGCAGGGTCGGCACCCGGACGATGGTCAGCATGTTGCGGTAGGCGACGATGCCGCTGTCACGCAGTGGACGCAGCATCGGAGCCGGCTCGGCGATCGTCATGTCAGCACCTCTTGGGGACTCGGCTGGGATTCGCTTGCGGGAGCGGCTGGTTCGCCGGTCAAGGCGAGGAAGACGTCGTCGAGGCTCGGCTTGTGCACCGACGCGTCGACGACGTGCACGCCCGAATCGTCGAGGCGGCGCAACGCCTCGACCATCGTCTTGGACCCGCCTGCGACCAACACCGTGACGAGTTGGGTGGCCGGGTCGAAAACCGGTTCGCCGACGCCGATTTCGGCGAGCACGCGCTGCGCCGGACCGGCATCCTGGCCGTGTGCGATCTGGACGGTCAGCGTCTCCCCGCACACTGTGGCCTTGAGCTCCTCCGCCGAACCGTTGGCAACGACCCGGCCCTTGTCGATGACGGCGATCCGGTCGGCGAGCCGGTCGGCTTCGTCGAGGTACTGGGTGGTGAGCAGGAGCGTGGCACCGTCGTAGACCAGCTCTTCGATGACCTGCCACATGTCGAGGCGGCTGCGCGGGTCCAGGCCCGTGGTCGGTTCGTCGAGAACCACCACCTTGGGCCGGGCGACGAGCGCGCCGGCCAGGTCGAGTCGGCGGCGCATGCCGCCCGAATACGCACCCGCCCGCCGGTTTGCGGCGTCTTCGAGGCGAAAGGCCGCCAACAGTTCCCGAGCCCGGCTGGCGGCGGCGTTGCCCGACATGCCGTAGAGGCGGGCCACCATGCGCAGGTTCTCGAATCCGGTGAGGTTCTCGTCGACCGCCGCGTATTGACCCGACAATCCGATCCGGGTGCGCACGTCGGCCGGGTTGGCGAGCGCGTCGATCCCGTCGACCCAGACCGATCCCGACGTCGGGCGCAGCAGCGTCGTGATGATCCGCACCGCGGTCGTCTTTCCGGCGCCGTTGGGGCCGAGTACGCCCATCACGGTTCCCGCAGGCACACGCAGATCGAGGCCGTCCAGTGCCCGGACGCCGCCCCGACCGTATTGCTTGACCAAGCCCGACACCTCGACGGCAAGGCTCACAATCCGTCCCCTTCTATGCAGTGTGTGATCAACGGCCCTGCAGCCAGCGCAGTTTCAGATCCCAATGGTTGGCCCACCAGCGGTCGATTTCGGCTTGCGGGGTTCCGGGCGGTGGTGGGGGCGACTCCCCCGGGAACAACCCGGCACCGTTGGGCGGACCGACCTTCTGTGCCGGTGTGGTCGGTGGGGCAACGGTCGGCGGTGCGGCGGGCGCCGAGTGTGTGGCCGGTGGCGGCTGCGGGGGCGGGGCGGCGGCGTCCGGAATCGTGGTCGGTGGCGCCCACGTCGTCGGCGGCGCCCATGTGGGTGGCGGGTTGAATGGTGGTGGTGGTGCGGCTTCGTTCGCGAGCGGCTCGGTGGCCGGGCTCGCCGGCGGCGGTCCCGGCTGCGGCGGCGCCGGCTGCGACGGCGCCGGCTGCGGCGGTGGCAGCGGCTGCGGGACCGGATTCGCCGGGAGCTGTTCGGCAGCTTGTGGATTCGGCGACGCCGCAGACTCGGGCACCTGTGCGACGGCGGGGGCCGTCGGCGCCTCGGACGTCTGGTTCGCGAAAAGCACCGCGCCGCCCACCGCTGCCAGCGCGGCGATCGAGGCCACGCCGGCCACCGCCAGCCCTACCCGGCGTCGTCGCGGGTCCGCTGCGGGTGTCCCGACAGCAGGCACGCGTCGGGCGAGGAGCGCGGCGCCGTGTGCGGTCGCCTCGGGTGCGGGTGGCCCGTGCAGCACCGGAACCTTGAAGGCGAGTTCGAACATCGGGGCGATGTCACGTTCCGCAGCGCGCGAACCGAGGAGCACGACGGCGTCCGGTCGCAGCTGTGCCGCGTCGAGCATCGCCCACGCCTTCGTGACCGACGTGCCGACCGACTGCGCGCTGATCGGCTGTGCCGAGTATTCGGACTCGACGACGTTGGTGTGCGTGGGATCGATCAGCGAGATCGTCTGCTGATTGTCGCCGGCTTCGTAGACGAGCAGGTGCTCGTACTGCGCCAGCTCCGGCATCTGCTGGACGACGGCCAAGTGGGCGAGTTTGGCCGAAACGAACGTCGCGTTCTCCCAGCGGCTCGCCGCCAGCGTCGACACGATGGCCCGGCGCTGTGTGGCCGTCCGGTAGGACACCGCGGTGGCGACGGCATCGTCGCCGAGCTCGGCTCGCGTAGCGTCCAGTGCCGACAGGACCGCCGCCGCCATGCCCTGTTCGGAATCGACGGGCGAACTGCGCGCGTTCTCGCCGACGCCGTCTCGATCGTCGAGGACAACTGTGTGGACGAGCCCTGGCTCCGTTGACACTCCGATCGTTGCCACGGGGACATCACCTTTCGTTGGCGGATTCGTCGATCACACGTTCTGGTGGGCGCCGATCCAGGCTTCGACGTCGTCGCGTTCGCCGCGCACGATCTTCGTCAGCAGCTTCTCGGCCATCGACTCGAGCGCGCCGCCGAGGCCGCGCACGTCGACCCGCAGGCTGCCTGCGACGTCGACCGCGCTGCCGGGACCAGCCGCTCGCAAAAGGTATGTGCCGGAGAAGGTTCCACCGACGCCGACCGCCGTCCCGGTGAAGGTGCCGCGCGCGGTGCCGGACTCGACAGGGCCCCAACGGTCGGTCCGGGTGAGGCCGAACTCGCCCTTCACGACGCGACGCAGCGGCGCCGGCACTGCACCCCGCTCGGTGACGGTCACCTCGAAGGCGCCGGGCTCTGCAGCCCCGAACACAAGATCGACATTGGCGGCGCCCGCGACGCGCCGTCGCCAACGCTCGACATCGACCAGTGCGGCGTACACCCGCTCGACCGGCGACTCGTACTGCAACGTGAACGCGAAGTCTCGCGGCATGGGCGCTCCTCATCGACGAAGGATGTTCGCCCGGTGATTCGGAGCCGCCCCGACCGTGGATGGCGATCGGTCGAAGTTTGTTCCGGCGGTGCCGGTCGGGTACCGGCGAAACGCTTTCGGCGAGCGACGGCTCAGCTCGATCCGGCCCGGTGCGCGAGGATTGCAATCTGCGTGCGGTTGCCCAATCCGAGCTTGGACATGATGCGGCTGACGTGCACCTTGGTGGTGGCCTCGCTGAGGTGCAGGCTGCGCGCGATCTCGGCGTTGCTGGCACCGGCGGCGACCGCGAGCGCCACCTCGCGCTCGCGGTCGGTGAGCCGGTCCAGTTGCGCGCGGGCTTGCACCGCGTCCGCGCCGCCGCTGCGCGCGAACGCGCCGATCAAGCGTCTGGTCACCGACGGCGCCAGGATCGCGTCGCCGCGGGCCACCACCTCGACGCCATGTGCCAGCTCACGCGGCGGGCTGTCCTTGAGCAGAAATCCGGAAGCGCCGGATTCCAGTGCGGCATAGACGTATTCGTCGAGGCCGAAGGTGGTGAGCACGACTACGGCGGGCGGATCGGGCAGCGCCCGCACGCGCCGCGTCACCTCCAGGCCGTCGACATGCGGCATCCGGATGTCGGTGACCACGACGTCGGGCCGGTGCCGGTGCACCAATTCGACAATCGCGCGCCCGTCACTGTCCTGGGCCACCACCTCGATCGCTCCGCCGGCCTCGAGGATCATCGCCACACCCGTGCGGACGATTTCTTCGTCGTCGAGCAGCGCTACGCGAATCACTGTGTTCTCGTTTCGGTTTCGAGCGGGAAGCGCGCCTCGACGACGAAGCCGTCCGCCCGCGGCGCCGCCTCCAGTCGCCCGCCGGCCAACTCGACGCGCTCACGCATGCCGATCAATCCCACGCCGGCGCCCGGCAGCGCGGTGCGCTCCCCCGGCCCGTTGCGCACTGCCACCAGGAGATCGTGGGACTGCGCCCGGATCGAGACGTGCACCTCGGCGCCCGCGGCGTGCTTCGCGGCGTTCGTCAACGACTCCTGGATCAGGCGGTAGACCGCGCGGGCGACGTTGTCGGACACCACCGGCAGCACCGGCGCCATCGCGAGGTCGATCTGCTGGCCCGCGGCGACCGCATCGTCGACGAGCTCGGCCACGCTGTGCAGGGTCGGGCTGGGCCGCAGCGGGGCCTGGTCGTCGGTGCGCAACACGCCCAGCATCTCGCGCAGCTCCGCCAGCGCCAGCGCCCCGGTCTCGCGGACCGCGGCCGCCGTGCGTGCCGCCGCGGCGTCGGCCGTGACCTCCAGCGCACCGGCTTGCACCGTGATTTGCGAAATACGATGTGCCACAACGTCGTGCAGCTCGCGGGCGATGCGTGCCCGTTCCGCGTCGACGGCCAGTCCGGCCCGCAGATCGCGTTCGCGTTCGGCGTCGTCGGCGCGGGCACGCAGGCTGGCAAGCAGCTCGGCGCGCTGGGCCAGCCACAGCCCGAACAGCAGCGGTAACGCAACGAACGTGGCGGCCACGAAGGCGCCGAACACGATGTCGCCGCGGTCCCACGCACCCCACGGCACCACGACGGCGAGTGCGCCGACAGCACCAGCAATCCAGGTGTGCCGGCGCGCGCCGTACCGTCGCGCCGTCGTGTAGGTGGCGACGGCGATCGGCGCCGCGGCCCCGACGCCGACCATGGCGACGACCGCGACGACGGTCGCGGCCAGCGGCGCCCGTCGGCGCACCACGAACACCGCGCCGACGACAACCGCCACCGGCAGCCCGAATCCGGACGGCAGCAAGCCGACGGCCGACGAGTTCGCGTGCGCTGCCGTCAGCACTCCGACGGCAATCGCAGTCGCGACGTCGAGCAGCCGCTGCCAGCTCATGGACATCACCCTAGGGAACCTGGATTCGATTACACGTCACGGCGCGCAAAGGCCACGGCGCCCGCCGCTGTCAGCACCGCCGCCAAGGCGGCCAACGGCACCATCGTGCCGCTGTCGAGCTGCACCGTCCGCGCCGCCGCCGAGAACGGCAGAATGTTCGGGTTCACGCCGATCAGCATGGCGGCCATCTCCACCACCGCGGGGAAGCCCAACACCACGACCATCGCGAGCGTGGCATTGCGACACAGCGCCGCGACCGCAGCGCCGACCACCGCACTGAGCGTCGCGTAGCCGACCACCGCGACGAAGACCTCGCCCACCCGCCAGGTCTCGGACGGAAGGGCCGAGCGCACCTGCAGGGCAAGCAGGGTCGAGCCGACGCCGAGCGCGGCGGTGCCGGCGGCGATCGCCGCGGTCGTCAGCAGCTTCGCCGTGAGCACCCAGCCACGCCGGCGCAGCGTGAGCACGGTCGTGGTGATGGTTCCGTAGCGGTATTCGTGACCGAAGGCGTGCACAGCGATCGCCGTGGTGCACATCGTGACCGCCAGCAGCGTGATGCCGGAGTAGGCGCCCACGAACTGCTGGCGTGGGGTCATGTCGGAGTGGCTCGCGTACAGGAACGCGACCAGCAGTTGCAGGCCGAGCGCGGCACCGAGCAGCATCCAGGTCGAACGCACCGAGGTCAGCCGAGCGATTTCGTAGCGAATGGCGTGGTTCATGGGTCCGGTCCTTTCAGCGGGTGCGGTACTGGGCACTGGTTGCGGTTGCGCGGAAGAAGGCGTCTTCGAGGCTGGCGCGCGACACCGACAGTTCGAGGAGCATCACCTGGGCGCGCATCGCAATGGCGGCGATGGTCTCCCGTTGATCACCGTCGACGATCACGGCACCGTCGGTGTCGAGATGCGCGCGCATGCCGCGTCCGGCGAGTGTTCGCGCCAGCACATCTGGGCGGTCGCTTCGTGCCAGCGTGTGCGTCGCCGCGTTCCGGGCGACGAAGTCGGCAACCGGCTCCGCCGCGATCAGCCTGCCCGCCCCGATCACGATCAGCGAGTCCGCCAAATGCGCGGTCTCGTTGAGCAGGTGTGACGAGACGAAGACGGTACGCCCTTGGGCGGCAAGCTCTTTCAGGAAGGTACGCAACCAGCGCACGCCCTCGGGGTCCAGCCCGTTGGCCGGCTCGTCCAGCATCAGTATCGCCGGATCGCCGAGCAATGCGGCGGCGAGACCGAGCCGTTGATGCATGCCCAGGCTGAAGCCGCCGGTGTGCTTGCTCGCCACACTCGACAACCCGACGAGCTCGAGCACCTGCGCCACGCGAGCGCGGCTGATCCCGGCACCTGCCGCGATCATCCTGAGGTGGCCGTGGGCGGTGCGTGCCGGGTGGACGGCGCGCGCATCCAGCAGCACACCCACCGTGCCCAGCGGGTCGGGCAACTCGGCGTAACTGCGGCCGCCGAACTCGGTGCGTCCGGCACCCTGGTCGAGGCCCAGCATCAGCCGCATCGTCGTGGACTTCCCCGCGCCGTTGGGACCGAGGAAACCGGTCACCGTGCCTGGCGACACATCGAACGACAGGTCCGACACCGCCGCCACGTCGCCGTACCGCTTTCCCAAACCGCGAGCTTGAATCATGTTCGGCCACCTCACCTTTCGTTAGCGTGTGCCGTCGATCGTGCCCACCGCCGGGCTGCGAAACATCCGCAGTCGGTTCAGTTCGGCTACAACTTTCGGATTACCGCGCACAGGTCGATCGGCGGATTCCCCGACGTTCGCGGAGCCGCATCGTCGTAGTCATGACGACCATCGCTGCAGTTGCGCGCCCGAGCCAGCGCGCAGAACGCATCGCCGCGCTCGACGCGTTGCGCGCCATCGCCCTGTTCGGCGTGTTCACCGTGAACGTCGGATTCGTCGCCCACAGTTCGGGTGGCCCGGCCGACGTCGGCGTCGATCAGCTGACGACCTATCTGCTGCACGACAAGTCCCGGACCCTGCTCTCGATCTTGTTCGGTGCCGGCGCCGCATTGATGTTCCTACGCGGCACGCCGATTTCGACCCTGATGCGCCGCTACGGCGTCTTGTTCGTCGTGTTCGGCGCGGTCAACCTGTACTACTTTCCCGCCGACATCCTGACCCACTACGCGCTGGTCGGCATCCTGCTGATGCCCGCCGTCGGCTGGCTCACGCGCGGTACGCCGGCGCGCCCACTCGCACTGGCCGCGGTGTTCGCCATCGCGGAGATGGCGGTCCGCACCATCGCATCGGGCCGCTTCGGATTCGGCACGGACATACTGGCCACCAGCTCGAATTCCATTGTCCTGCATCTGGTTCTGGCAGCCAACCAGCTCGTCGTCGGCATGGTGCTGCAAGGGCCGTGGACAGCGGCAGCGTTCTGCATCGGCGTGTGGCTGACCCGTCGGATCACGCAGCCACGTCTGGGCCGCATGCTCGCCGCCGTCGGTGGTGCTGCGGCCGTGACCGCGCATCTGGACACCGCCCTGCTGCCCAGCCCGCCCGACGAATCCGTCGCCGGACTCGATCCCGCGCATTCGCTGCCCTGGATGGCGGCCGGGTTCGGCGGCGCCGTCTGCTACGTCGGGCTCGTCCTGCTGCTGATCGACCGCAGCCGGCTCCTGCGACGACTGGCCCCGTTCGGCCGGCTGACCCTCACCGCGTACCTCACCAGCACAGCGCTGGCCGTGTACCTGAACGACCATGCACCCGGCCTGGGCCTGACCGCCGGCTTCGCGTCGATGACCCTGTTGTGGATCGCGTTCGCGCTCGGCGCCCCGATGTGGGAGCGCCACTTCGCCTACGGGCCGGCCGAATGGCTCTGGCGCCGAGCCACCTACGGCCGGCCGCTGCCGATCCGCCGCTCGGCATCCGGTTAAGCGCTCTCCAGCGCCGCCTTGATCCGCTGCGCGAACGCCGGTGCATCCTTGCGGGCCGCGCCGGTGGCAAGCGGCGCAATGATTTTCCCGAACCCGTGGCCCTCGAGGACGTTGAAAATCGTGACCTTCGTACCACCTTCGACGGCTTCCAGGTCGTACCCGCCCTCGGCCGCGGTGACGATGTTCTTCGACCGCTCGGCCCAGCGAATCCGCGTCGGCGCCACGACCTCCGTCAGCTCGAACACCCGCTGGGTGGTCATGCCGGCGTCCTTGACGGTGCTCGCGAACTGCGTACCGACGCCGACCGGCCCGTCGGTGACCTTCTCGATCTTCTGTACCCGGGGGCTGAACTTTGGATCGTTCACACCCGCCGCGAGGAACTCGAACACCTCCTCGATCGGCCGAGCCACGACTGCACTGCCTTCGAACCTGCCCATGCGGGCAACTTTACGTCGTCGTCGTAATCCGCGCGGGCAGAGCGAATTCGAAGCTCGGCGCGTCTCAGTTCCAACCGGTGGCCACTCGTACACGACACAGCGCTGATCGGCTTGCGTCCGGAGGTGCCGGGTCGCGGCCCTCGGCAATGAATGTGGGAACCCAGAACACGGAAAGCCTCAGGAGGCTCATCACCCCGGCTTGGGTCGCTCAGTTCGACCAGGTCGGCGCGAATTCAGCAATGCGGCGAGTCGGCGGCGTTGCGCACGCGTCGACACGTGCCCTTGTTCGAGGCGGGCAGACCCTTGTCGGCCGGTCCTGCTCACTTCCTCGATTCGGGTCCTGTTTGCTGTTCGTCCCAGCGGTCCGGGTCGGTTTCGAGTGCAGCGCGGTCCCAGTTGCCGAGTTCGGCTGCTGCTCGGTAGGTGGTGTGCAGAAATTCCAGTACGGCGCCGTCCGGATCGGCGGCCGTACGCACGGCTTCGTAGGGAAGCAGGAACTGCTTGTTCTCGGCGCTGTAGAACGCGTGCTCCGGTTTGACCGAGTACTCCGCGAACCCGTCGGGTTCTGGGTAGGCGTAGGCGTAGAAGGCGCCTTCTGTGCCACCGCCCGGCCAGAATCCGCAGCTGCTCAGTTCGTGTGAGTAGCCCTCCTCCATCACCCAGTCGCCGCAGTTCGGGGCACCTCCTGGGTGTGTCGGCGCAGCCCGTCCGGAGAATCTGGTACACGCCAGATCGAGGGCGCCCCAGAAGAAGTGCACCGGACTGACCTTCCCGACGTAGTGCGACCGGAACTGCCGAATGACCCGGTCCGCGGCGATGAGTTGGCGCCAGAACAGGTGCGCGGCGTGCGGGTCGTACGAAGCGTGCTCGTGGTCTTCGGCGAACGGGATCGCCGGATCGACTTCGTTCGGTTTCGCCTGGATATCGACGTCGATCCCCAACTCGTCGAGGGCACGCATCGTCTCGGCGTAGAAGACAGCTACCGGCTTGGGTTCCAGCTCGATCTGCCGTGCGTCGCCGTCGCTGGTGCGGATCAGCAACCGATGGTCGACGAAGTCGAACTCGATGTCGAAGATCCCGTGCTTTCCAGGAATACTCGACGTGGTCAATCCGCGTGGACTGACGTAGAACGTGACGTGCCACCAGTGATTGACCAGCGGCGACTTGGCGAGCCGGATCTTGCCGATGATCTGGGTCCACATGTGCAGTGTGTCGCGGGTGGCAGTCCAGTCCTCGACACGCAGTTCGGGCCAGCGATCCCGAGCCGTCGAGACGTGGGCGGTACGGCTCATCGGTGCAACCTCCTGCAGGTTCGCGTGGTGAATTCTTCGACCGGCACCGCTTTGATCAGCCTACTGGCCGGGCCGCGGCGAGTGAAGCGTTCGACGATCGGCACCTGGCCGAAGCCCGAACCGCGACGACGCAGTCCGCCACCATCGTTTCGACCCGGCGAAAAGTCTTGGCCGACTTGATAATCCGCTCGATCTACGTCGTACTACGAAGGGGTCTGGAAATGAGAAGGGCACCCTCCGCCCGAGCGGAGAATGCCCATCTGACCTGGTCGGGCTGACAGGATTTGAACCTGCGACCACTTGACCCCCAGTCAAGTGCGCTACCAAACTGCGCCACAGCCCGTTGCGCTCGTGGGAGCGCCCGTAGAGGTTACCTTACCGGCGCACCGAGACGCGAACCGGCAAGCTAGCTGCGCCACCACGCAAACTTGACCCCGTTGTTCCGTCCTAGTACCCCCTACAAGGGGTTCCAGGACGGAACAACGGGTTCAAGTTTGCACGCCAGATTAGACCCGGACGGCGGGCACGGGGCACGAGACCGGGCGGGGGGTATTTCGGCGGCATTCGTGCGATGGTGGAGCGGCACGGCGCGCAGGTGGGGCTTGCATGCGCCGCACGACGACATCAGGGGGCGATTGTGCACGTTGTGACGAATGCGTCGGATCTGTTGGCGCAGGTGGAGATTCGGCCGGAGGCGCCGAGAGGGTGGCCGGCAAGTTCGAGCGGTTGGTCCGGTGGCTGGCTTGGTTCGCGATCCTGTCCGGGGTTGCGGCGATCATCTACGCGGGTGCGCGGTGGCTGTACGACTACAAGATGTGGCGCAACGAATCGCCGCGCGTGGTGGTGGGCGCGCTGGTCGGCGGGATCATCACCACGTCGGCGGGCGCGCTCATGGCCGCGGCGACGTCCTGACGCCCGCACGCTCGCGGCCGTCCGACGCAAGCCGCGCATGTCGGCAACCACCCGACGCCGCCACGCTCATGGGCATGACCAACCACTGACCGGCCCACGCGCATGCCCGCTGCCTGACCGGCACATTCATCGCAGCGGCCACCGGTCAACCGGCGCACGCACCCCAGCAACCACCACTCCACCCGCACCCGCACACGCACCCCAGCAACCACCACTCCACCCGCACCCGCACACGCACCCCCAGCAACCACCGCCCAACCGGCACACGTATCCGAGCAGCCACCGCCCGACCCCACATGTTTCCCGCCGCGACCTCCGACGCCGACGCACAGCAGGCAGGGCGGCCCACGCCACGGCACGCAAAGCGGCCCACGTCACGGCACGCAAGGCGGCCCACGCCACAGCACGCAGGGCGGCCCACCCACAACACGCAGGGCGGCCCACGCCACGGCACGCAGGGGCGCCGCGCACGGCACGCGGGCGGCCGGTACTAGATGCGACGCACCTGCACGCGCACCGGGTCCGTCGGCCGCAGCGTGACGTGCATGGTCACGCGCAGCGCCCGGTCCGGGGCGGACAGTTCGATGTCGCGCACGATGCGTGCGACGGCGAGCACCATTTCGGCGGTCGCGAAGTGGTTGCCGATGCAGATGCGCGGGCCGAGGCCGAAGGGCAGGAAGGCGTGCTTGTCGTGGGCTCGCACGGCGTCGGGGGCAAAGCGTTCGGGGTCGAATCGCAAAGGGTCCGGCCAGAATTCGGGGTGCCGGTGAATCACCCAGGGCGCCACCATGACGGCCGATCCCGCGGGCACCGCGGTACCCGACAGCGACGTGTCGTCGACGGATTGGCGCCCGACTAGTGCGCCCGGCGGATACAGCCGCAGCGCCTCTTTCACCACCTGCGTGGTGTATTCCAAGCGCGACAACGCATCATCGGGAACCTCGTCACCGTCGAGCACGGCGCGGGCTTCGTCGCGCACCCGCTGCTGAATGCCCGGCCGTCCGGCGATCAGGTAGAGAGCGAATGTGATTGCGCTGGCGGTGGTTTCGAATCCGGCGAGCAAGAAGATCAGCACTTGTTCGCGAATCTCGGTGTCGGACAGTGCAGTTCCGTCGTCGCGCACGACGAGTAGGCGCCCGAGCAGGTCGTCGCCGGCGCCGGACGCTCGCCGCCCGGCGATGAGCGCGTCACACGCACCGCGCAGCCGCTGCTCGGCGCGGCGCAGCCGCAGGTTCGCCGGCGTGGGGACCGAGCGCGGCAACCGGACGAAGCCATAGGCGCGGTCGAACACGGTGCCCGCGAGGACCGGGTACTCGGCCCCGACTAGCGGCGCCAGCGTGGAGGCATCCCGGCCGAACAGGATCCGGGTGGTGGACGCCAGGGTGAGCGCCCCGATCTCACGATGCAGGTCGACGGTGCCCGAAAGCCAGTGTTGCGCAGTTTCACTCGCGACGTCGGAGATGGTCTGCAGGTAAGAGCCGACGCGTTTGGGGGTGAACAGCGGCGCGAGCAGCCGGCGCTGCCGCTGCCACACGTCGTCCTGGCTGGTGAGCAGGCCGTCGCCGACGGAGGCGCGCAACTCCGCGTACAAGGGGTTGTCCTTGCGGAATTCGGTCCATTGCGGCCCGAGGGTCTGATGCGCGGCGTGGGGATCGAACACACCGAGGAAGCCGTCGTTGCGCAGCCGCGGCCCGATCCTGAACCACACCAGGTCGCCGTGGGCGGCGCGGGCATGTTCCAGCATGGCGAGCACGTCCTTGCGCGCCTCCGGCAGCGAGCCGAGGAACCCCGAATGCGCTTCCGGCGCAACCATCGTCGTCATGATCGCGACAGATTCAGGTTGCGCAACGTGACCAGTGCGGTGGCGCAGTGCGCCGGTTCGGCGCCCGCGCGTGGGACGTAGACGTCGGCCGCGGCGATGGTGACCGTGCTGCCCGGCTTGACGACGCGGCCCACCACCGACAGCCGATCGCCCTTGGCGGGCGCGAACACCTTGACGGTGTAGTCGATGGTCATGTTCACCCAGCCGACCGGCAGCAGGGTGCCTGCCGCCGAGCCACCGGCGAAATCGCAGAGCATGCCGAGCACACCGCCCTGAAAGAAGCCGTTGTGCTCGGTGAGCTCCGTGCGGTACGGCTGGGTGAGCTCCACCTCCCCCGCTTCGATGCGGGCGAAATCGAAGCCGAGATGCACCGCGGCGGGCATGGTGAGCACCGCGGCCCGGACGGCCTCGGCGAAGTCGGGATTGGCGCCGTTCATCGAAATTCCCCTGCCAGGTATCGGTTCCGTGCTGCTGCACGCATGATCTTCCCGCTGCTGGTCAGTTGCAACCCGCCGCGGCCGGCGAGCACGACGTCCGCGGTTGCCCGGTGTTCGCGGACGATGGCCGCCCGGATGCTGCCGACGACGTCGGATGCCGCTGCCGCACCGCGGGTTTCGGCTACCACGACGAGTCGCTCCCCATCGTTTCCGTCGACGGCGAAGGCTGCGCAACGGCCCCGCCGGACGTCGGGATGTGCCTGCTGCACAGTCAGTTCGATGTCCTGCGGGTACAGGTTGCGACCGCGGATGACGATCAGGTCTTTGCGGCGTCCGGCCACGTAGAGTTCGCCGTCGGCGACGAACCCGAGATCGCCGGTGCGCAGCCAGCGCCGCCCGTCGAGGGTGCCGGAGAAGCTTTCGTCGGTGGGCCGGCCCCAGTAGCCGGCCGCGACATGCGCTGCGCTGACCCAGATTTCGCCGACTCGATCGGCGGCGGTGCGCGCGCCGGTGTGCGGGTCGACGATGGCGACGCTGCGATCGACGACCCCGGAGCCGACCAGCGTGCGCGCGCCCGCCCGCACGAGCCCGCGCTCGAGCGCGGCGGCATCCACGCCGAGCCGGCGCGGTCCCCGGCCCTTGCGCGAGCCGGTGACGAACAGGGTGGCCTCGGCGAGCCCGTAGCACGGATACAGCGCTTCGGCGGCAAAGCCGTACGGCGCGAACGCTTTTGCGAACCGATCGAGGGTGGCCGCCCGCAGCGGCTCGGCGCCGTTGAACGCCACTTGCCACGAGCTCAGATCGAGCGCGGGCACAGTGGTCCGCTCGGCGTGCGCGACGCAGGCATCGAACGCGAAGTTGGGTCCCCCGCTGGTGTGCGCCCGATACTTGGAGATCGCTTGCAGCCAGGCCAGCGGGCGGCGAATGAAGGCGGCCGGCGACATCAAGTACGCCGGCACGCCGAGATACATGGGCTGCAACACATTTCCGATCAGGCCCTGGTCGTGGAACAGCGGCGCCCAGCCCACCACCGTCGGTGCGGCGTCATGGCCCATGCAGCGGGCGATGAGCGCGCTGTTGGCGACGAGGTTTCCGTGGGTGACCATGACACCCTTGGGCGCCGCCGTCGAACCGGACGTGTACTGCAGCAGTGCAACATGATTCGCCTCGGCATCGACCGGCTCCGCCGAGCCCGCCGCGCCGAGTTCGTCGACGGCGATCCACGGCCGGTCCACCAGTGGCCGGAAGCCGCCGACCCCGAGCACGGCGGCGGGATCACAGTCCACGACAATGCGCCGCGTGATGTCCGCGGTCTGGCTGGTGTGCGGCGGTACCACCGGAACCGCGATGACACCGGCGTACAGGCAACCGAAGAACGCGACGACGAAGTCGAGGCCGGGCGGGAACACCAGCAGCGCCCGCTCCCCCGGCGCACAGATCGACGCCAGGGCGCTCGCCACAGTCCCGGCGCGGCAATGCAATTCGGCGTAGGTGTAGCTGTCGATTTCGTTGCCGTGCTCGTCGAGGAACACATAGGCCAGCGCGTCGGGGCTCTGCACGGCGCGCCGGCGCAGGATGCCCGCCAGCGTCTCGGTCGCGGTGTCCAGCAACTCGGTCATCGCACGTTCACCTCCAGGCGAGCCAGCCCACGCAGGATCAGGCTCTGGTCCTGCCACTGCGGCTCGGTGTGCACCAATTCCAGTGTTTCGGGGCGTTTGTACAGTTCGACGGCGACGAGCTCGGCCTGCAGGGACGCCAGCGCACCACCCAGGCAACCGTGCATTCCGTACCCGAATGCAACCTGCACCTTGGCATTTCGCGACAGGTCGAATTCGTCGGGCCGCTCGAACACCGCCGGGTCGCGGTTGGCGGCGGCCAGGCACAACAGCACCTGATTCCCCGGAGCCACCCGCTCCCCCGCCACCGTGGTCGGCACGGTCGCCAGCCGTTTGGTCTGCTGCAGCGGGCTTTCGAATCGCAACGTCTCTTCGACGGCGGCGCCCGCCAAGCCGGGGTTCGCGCGCAGCAACCGATGCTGTGCCTCGTGGGTGAGCAAGGCCCACACCATGTTTCCGACCAGCGCCTTCGTCGTCTCGGTGCCGGCGATGAAGCACATCATGCAGACGAAGGCGACTTCCTCGTCGGACAGGCGGTCCCCGGAGTTGGTGCGGGCCGCTGCCAGCGCACTCACCAGATCGTCGCCGGGCGCCACGCGGCGCGCGGCGACCACGGCTTCCAATGCGACGGTGAAGGTTTCGACGACATCACGCACCCGAACGAGGTCGGCGGGGCGCATCAGTCCGGGCTCGAGCAGGAACCGGATGTCGCGGGTCCAGTCGCCGGCCTGCGCCCGGATGTCGCCGGGCAGGTCCATCCAGTCGCAGAGCACGGTGATCGGCAGCGGACCGGCCAGCTCGGCGATCACGTCCAGCCCGCCGGCCGCCCAGGCCCGCTGCACGAGTGCGCTTGCGAGCACGGCGATGCGGGGCCGCAACGCAGCGATCGACGGTCCGGTGAAGACGCGGTTCACCAGCCCGCGCAGCCTGGCGTGCTCGGGATTGTCGGTGAACACCAGCGACTTCTCGGCGAGGCGCTCGATGCGGTCGGCGCCGTCGAGGCCGGTGCGCTGCGCCTGCTCGTGCACCTGGATCGGAATCGACCGGGCACTGAAGGTCTTGTCGCGCAACACGTTCATCACGTCGGCGTGCCGGGTGAGCACCCACATGCCGAGGCTGCGATGCACCGGATTCACCTCGCGCAACTGGTGATAGATCGGGTACGGATCGAGCCGGAAGTCGGGACGGAACGGGTTGAGCTTCACTGGAAGTAGCCTTTTCCATACGGCCGCAACACGATCCGCAGCAGTCCGAGCTTGCCCATGTGGAAGCCGAGCGACGACATCGTCAGATAGCGCTCGTATCGGGCGACCACCTCCGGACCAACGAGCGCGGTGGCCTCGGCGCGGCGCGCACGCAGCCGGGCGGCCCACTGCCGGCACGTCCAGGCGTAGTCGAGGCGATCGTTGCGCAACGACACCACTTCGAAGATCTGGTCTGCCGCTGCGGCGATCTCGGCGAGCGTGGGCAGTTCGGCGTCGGGAAAAATTTCCTGCTGCACAAAGCGATCGGCGTTTTCGGCCGACATGTTCGCGTAGGCGATCGTCTGCAGCGACAGCGCACCACCGGGGGTGAGCCAGTCACGGCACCGCCGGAAGAATTCCCGGTAGGTCTCGATCCGCTCGGCGGCCGGCAGCCCGAGGCCGGCGAAGTGCTCGAAGGCGCCGATGGAGATGATTCCGTCGAACCGCGCCGCGGGCCGGTACTGCACCCAGTGCTCGGTGTGCACGTCCACACCGGCCCAGCCCGCGGCGCGCACGTACGCTGCCTGCTCCAGGCTCAAGGTCAGGCCGGTGGCCGCAACTCCCTTGTCGGAGAGCCGTTTCAAGATCGCGCCCCAGCCGCAGCCGACGTCGAGCACCCGCGCGGCGGCATCGGCACCGACCGCGTCGAGGTGGTAACGCAGTTTGCGGTCCTGCGCCTGCTCGAGCGTGTCGTCGGTGCCCGTCCGCAGCGCACACGAGTAGGTGAGCGACGGGTCCAGCCACAACGCGTAGAACTCGTTGCCCACGTCGTAGTGGTGGCGTACCGCGGCCGCGGCCCGATCCACGGCGGTCACGTCAGGCCACGCCCTGCGCCAAGCGCGAATGCACGTATTCGGCGACGGCATTGAGCGTCGGGTGCGCGAACAGTGCCTCGGGCGGCACGTCGACGCCGTAGCGCTCCTCGATGTCGATCAGCAACGCAACGGCCAGTGCGGAATCCAGGCCGAGACGATCGAAATCCGTTGCGGGATCGATGGCTTCGGGACTGCTACCCATCAGCTGGGCGAGCTGCTCGCGGGCCCAGACCACGACGTCGGAAGCGGAAGGCTGATTTGTCATTGTGCGGCTCCAAGATCGGTGCGCACGAGGCGCTTGGCTTCGATGCGGTCGGGGGTCGGCTTGCCCACTTCGGCGGCCAGCCCGCAGGCGGCGAGCAGCTGGATCAGCCAGTAGCCGGGATCGAGCCGGTACCAGGACAATCCGAACGACGCCGACTCGGGGAACGCGTGGTGATTGTTGTGCCACGACTCCCCGAAGGTCATGAGCGCGAAAACGCCTCCGTTGCGGCTGTTTTCGCGGGAGCGGAACGGCTTGGTGCCGTACATGTGCAAAAAGGAGTTGATGGCCCAGATGATGTGCTCGAGCAGGAACACCCGGACGAAGCCGCCCCACAGCAGCCCGCTCACGGCGCCTTCCCAGCTCCAGTAGACGAGCCCGCCGATCACGGTCGGAATCGCCAGGCCGAGCGCGAACCACCAGTAGTAGCGGCGCGCCACCGAGACCAGCCGCCGGTTCTTGATCAGGTCCGGGGTGTAGTGGGCAACGTTGGGGTATTCGTGACGGCGCATCCAGAGAAAATGCGAATGCGCCAGCCCGCGCAGGGTGCCGCGCAATCCGCCGCCGGACAGGTTGGGTGAGTGCGGGTCGCCGTCACGGTCGCTGCACTCGTGGTGGCGGCGGTGGATGGCGGCCCAGGACACCACTGGGCCCTGCCCCGCCATCGAGCCGGCGATGGCCAGCGCGACCTGCACGGCGGGTACGGCCGTGAAGGTGCGGTGCGTGAAGAGCCGGTGGTAGCCGACCGTGATGCCCATCCCGGTGAGCACCCACATCCCGAACAGCAGCCAGAACTCCGTCCAGCCGAACGGGTGCACCCACAGGAACGCGATCGCGGCTGCCACGCCGACGAACGGCAGGATGTCGAACAGCAGGAAATGCCTGCGCTGCAGCCGGTGGATATACGGGCTGCTGATCGTCTTCTTCCGGGGTTCCGGCGTGGGTGCCGGTTCGATGGACGACATTGGTTCGCCTCCGCGACGGTTGGGCCGGCACCGGTGCGGCACCGAAATCCCTTCGCCCACCATGGTCGATGCCGGACACGCGCGTGCGCAGTGCGGATTCGGTCGTCGTCGGGACAGATAGATTTCGGCAATCGCATCTACACGGCATCCGCGGGTGTGCTACACCGGACCATTCGGGCCTGTCCGTGACCTGCGCCCGGTAGCATCAGCCGAGCACGCATGCACAGACGCAATTCGAGTGGGGAGAGCCAATGAAGGACAACACCTTTCGTCATGTCATCGCGCCCGGGCGGGTGCCGCGACGGGTTGTGAGCGCGGCTGCGGTTGTCGGGCTGGGCACGGTCGCATTGACGATGGTGGTGTCGGCGCCGCACGCCGCGGCAGCGGTGACCGGGATCGGAATCGATCCGGGCATCAGCACCGGCTCCGGTGGCGTTTTCGGTGTCGGCTGCACCTACCCGGTGACGGCCACGGTCAACGATCCGGGCCCGGTCTACTTCGGCTCCACCGAGCTGGCCGATTTCAACCCGATGTACGCCATCCCGGCCAACGGTCGCGCCACCTCGGTCTGGACCCCGCGGGTGCCGGGCAAGTACCTGATCACGGCGTCCACGGGTGAAGGCGGCGGCCTGACGTTCAAGAACGTCGAGGTCGTCGTGAAGCCGGCCACGAAGGTCGGCCCGGCCTGCGTCATCGCGCCGTAGTCACGACAAACAACAGCCCGGCATCCCCAGTGGGGTTGCCGGGCTGTTGTCGAGTCTCAGGAACTTAGCGCACGACCTCCACGACGTCGCCCACCTTGAGGTAGTCGAAGAAGGCCTTGGCGCCCGACTCCTGCATGCGAACGCAGCCGTGCGACGGCAGGTCCACCGGGCCGACGTGGAACGCGATGTCGCCGTTGAAGAACATGGCGTACGGCATGGGCGCGTTGTGCATGGTGCTCCAGTGGAACGGCTTCATCAGGAACACCTTGAACACGCCGGGCGGCGTTTCGAAGCCCGGTCCGCCGTGCGAGATGCGGGTGGGCCCGAACACGGTGCGGCCGTTGTCCATCAGCCACGCCTCGTTGGTGCCCAGGCGCATGCAGGCCCGCGCGGCGGGCGAGCAGGGTGCGCCCTGGCCGGGCAGCGTGGAAATCAGGGCAGGCACACCGGGGATGTTCGGGCCGCCCGGCCACAGCGGCTCGGCCTGGGCAGGCGCGGCCGTGACGAGGCCGGCCGCGGCACCGGCGAGCATCGATCCCGCGATCCACTTCCGTAAGTGCTTGCTGCTCATAAAATCTCCCCTCATCACTGCCCCGACGCCTGACCAACCACGATCAACTCGGCTCAACCCTACAAGTATGGACCCGCACCGGCTGCGAGCGAGTCCGATTCGTTAATCCGTGTCTCACACCCGAAACGCGCACACCGCATCCACGATGCGGGCCACCTGCGCGTCGGTGAGCGACGGCCACACCGGCAACCGTGCGATGGAGCGCGAGAATTCGGCGCTGCGCGTGCACGCACGCGGCGTGCGGCCCCACTTCAAGCCCGCCGGGCTGGTGTCCAGCGGCACATAGTGGAACGGGGTGGCGATCCCGTAGCCACGCATGTGCGCGATGAAATCGTCGCGCGATTCCTCGCTCGGCAGCCGCAGAAAGTAGAGGTGCGCGGTGTGTTCGCGATCCTCGGGCACCGTCATCTGCCGGACGTCGTTGGCCGCGGCCCAGGCCGTCAGGTCGCGTGCGTAGCTGTTCCACACCCGGTGCCGCTGCACGTGCACCTCGTCGAACGCGGCCAGCTGGGCGTCCAGAATCGCGGCGTTCAGCTCGCTGGGCAGATAGCTGGAGCCGATGTCCTGCCAGCCGTACTTGTCCACCTGGCCGCGCAGGAACCGGGCCCGATCGGTGCCCTTCTCACGCATGATCTCCGCGCGCAGCATCAGCACGTCGTCGCCGAGCATGAGCGCGCCACCCTCACCGCAGTGAATGTTCTTGGTGCCGTGGAAACTCAGAGTGCCGACGGTGCCGATGGTGCCGAGCTGGCGGCCCTGCCAGGTGCCGCCGAGGCCGTGCGCGTTGTCTTCGACGAGGGCGATGCAGTGCTCGTCGGCCAACTCCAGCAATCGGCCCATGTCGGCGGCCACGCCGCCGTAGTGCATGACGTAGATGGCCTTGGTTGCGGGCGTGATCGCATCGGCGACGGCCTGCGGATCGATGTTGCCGGTGCGTTCGTCGATGTCGACGAAGACCGCGGTGGCGCCGCGCACCGCGACCGAGGTGGCCGGCGACGGGAAGGTAAAGCTCGGCAAGATCACCTCGTCGCCGGGACCGAGCTCGAGCAGCAGACCGGCCAGCTCCAGCGCATGCGTGCACGAGGTGGTGAGCAACACATGCGGTGCGCCCGTGATGGCGCGCAGCTTGGCACTCGCACTGGCCGTGAACGGACCGTCACCGTGGACGTGACCAGAGGCGACCACCGCCGCGACGTTGTCGAGCTCGCCGGGCGCGCGATACGGGGAATTGAACGCGATGGTGTCGGTCATGTCGTCTCGTGGGGGCGCGGGATGGACGTTTCCAGGGGACGTGGGGTGGGCGTTTCCACCGTCAAAAATAGCGGGCGGCCAGCCAGAACATGCAAAGCCACGCCCAGGTACTCGGCGATCAGGCCGAGCGAGAAGAGAATGGCGCCGGAGCACACCAGGATCGCGACGATCGTCGACGGCCAACCGGCGGGCTCCTGCGAGCCGGCCAGCTTGTCGACCACCACGAAAGTGGCCAGCGCCAGCCCGGACACCGCCAGCGCGATGCCGAGAATACTGACCACGCGCAGCCCACGAGTTCCGCTGCACAGCACCATCTTCCAGAACAGCGAGAACAGCTTTCGGAAGTTGTAGCCCGATTCCTCGCGGCCCTCGGCGCGCAGCTCGATCGGTGCCGTGGCGGTGCGCCCGACCACCCAGGTGAGCGCCACGTCGAGGTACACCCCCGCCGAGGCCACCTCCGCGAGCTTGCGCGCGATGTCGCCGCGCACCAGGCGGTAGCTTTCGAAGCGACCGCCCTCCGGCAGCCGGAACAGCGTCGAAACCAGCACCTTCGATCCGCGCGAGGCGATGTTGCGCACCAGCCCGTGGGGACGGGTGTTGGTCGGCTTGGAGTAGACGAGGTCGGCGCGTTCGGCCAGTGCCGTGTCCAGAAACGCTCCGATGTAACCGGGGTCGTGCTGTCCGTCCTCGTCCAGGGTGGCGATCCACTCGCCGTGCGAGGCGGCCATGCCGGCGATCGTCGCGGCGTCCTGTCCGAAGTTGCGGCTCAACCAGACGACATTGACCCGGGCGTTGCGCTCGGCCAGCTCGGCGAGCACGACATCGGAGCGGTCCGGGCCGTTGTCGTGCACCAGCACGATCTCGTCGACGATGAACTGCAGCCCGCCGGGCGTCTGCGTCGGCGTGGCATACCGGTCGAACTCGGAGACGAGGGTGGCGATGGTCTGCTCGCCGCGGTACACCGGCACCACGACCGACACCGAATAGATTCGCTCACCCATGGGCGAGCACCCTAACACGCAAACGCTATTCCGCCGTCGTTTCCGCAGGTGAGGACCTTTCCCGGCGCCGACGCAGATACAGCCACTGCAGCGCGAGGATGCCGAGGACACCCACCAGCGCGGACCCGGCGCCGAGTTGCCAGCCCGGCGGGCGCCAGCGCACCACCAGTTCGCCGTCGCGGGTGCCGGCGGGCACGTCGACGCTGAGGAAGATGTCTTTCACGCTCGTCACCGGCAGTTCGCGCCCGTCCAGCGTCACGGAGTAACCGGGCCACGGGAGCCGCGCGAACACCACGCGGCCGCCCTGCTCGGAGCTGACGCGGGCGGCGCTGGTGTGGTCGCTCTCGGACTCGCTGGTTGCCGTGACGCCCTGGGTGTGGGCGATCAGGCCGTCGCGGGCGGAGATCGGACCGCCGTCGCGTTCGAGCACCCAGATCCACTTCGCGGGCGGCAATTCCAGATCCACCCAGTGCCAGCCGGGCGGCGGGGTCTGCTCGCGGGCGTTCGGATACATCGAGCGTTGCAGGGTGACGCGGTCGACCTTCATGAGATCGATCAGGGGCAGCCCGGTCGTCGGTTCCTTCTCGACGAAGATCCGCGTCGGCACGTCCTGGCAGTCGGGACGCGCGCGGTCGATGCCGCCGTCCCATTTCATGCACAGGTGTCGCGAGAACCAGTAGTGCCCGACCGGCGTATAGCCGTTGACGTAATCGAGGTCGAGATCTTTGGCGTAGTAGCCGACGACGAGCCCGCTGTAGGTGCCGTCCAGGTTCTTGTATTCGCGCGGGAACAGCAGCGGGTCGCCGAGTTGCAGGGTGGTGCCGGTGAACTTCGGGAAGACCTCGCGGGCGGCCGCCCGATCCCCCGGCAGATTCCACGACATCGGATGCTGCCCAACGGAATTCACCATATAGAACGCCGTCGCCGGAATCGTCACCAGAATCGCGAGACAGGCCGCGACCGGCGTCCACCGGCGCGCGATGAACACCACCGCCGCCACGAGCGCGGCCACGATCAGCGCCCCGCAGATATGAATGAGAATTCGGTTGCTCGGCGCTGCGGCGATCGAACGCACCAGCAGCAGGCCGACGAGCACCGCCGCCGCGCTCGCTCGTCCGCGCAGGTTGCGTACCGTGCCGTAGCGGCTCAGCAGCACGCAGACCACGATCAACGCGGTCAGCGCGAGCATCGGCAGGATCCGCACCGGCCAGCGCAGCGGCCCGAGGTGCGCAGGCCCGGCGGTCCACATCAACGCGACGACACCGAACATCAGGGCGCCGGACAGTTCGCGCAGTGCTCCGGCGGCTTTGCGCCAGTCGACGAAGGCCAGGCCGGGGATGACGAACCACGCGATGTAGACGACCGGGAACGGCTGCACCAGACCGAACCACGAGTGGAAGGCCGGCAGTGTCGTCGGAAGGCTCGCGTTCAGCGATTCCGACCACGGAATGACGAGGTAGCCGTCGTTCTTGACGACGAACTCGGCGTTGCGCCACGTGACGTCCGAGCTGAGCACGCCGGGCAGATAGGTGATGACACCGCCGAGGCAGGCGAACCCGCCGGCGAGCAGCAGTTTGAGCGGCGGCCACCAGCGCCGCTGGTAGACGACCTCACCGATCGCGATCGCGACCAGCATCAACCCGGCTTCGATCGCCGGTGAAACCTCGCCGATGCTGGCGACGAAGTACATGAAGACGAACACCGGGATCGGGCCGCCGCGCCCGCGCGCATACCGGATTCCCGAGGCCCAGGCGTGGGTGATCCAGGCGGTGCCCGCGAGGCCCAGCACCCAGCTGGCCTCGTCGAAGAACAGGAACCAGCCGGAGAACGGGAACGCCACCGCGGCGACCGTTGCCCACTGTGGTTTGGCGCCGTATTCGAGGCAGATCCGGAAGATGCCGAGCGCCAGGATGATCGTGTAGACGAGCTTGACCGCGGTCGCGAGCACGATCAGGTTGTCGACCGACGGTGCGATGAAGCTGACCAGCAGTTGCGGCGGGTTGTAGAGCCCGGCCACGCCTTCGATGGCGTAGTTGCCGGCCATCCAGCCCTGCGGGACGATGCCGGGCAGGTTCCCCTCGCGCAGGTGGCGCCCGATCTCCACCCACATCGGTACGTACTGCGACTCGGAGTCGTCGGTGTAGAAGTGCCGCGAGTTGGCAAGCAGGACAGCCACATACCCGGCCACCACGCCCAGGACCGTCACCCCGGCCCAGAGCCGGACCTTCTTGCGCGAGTCACCCACGAGGAGGTGACACTACCGCGTGCCGCCGAGGGTTGGGGCCGCCGTGCGCCGGAACGACACGTAGCGATGCCCGAAGTAGCTCGACACCGCGACGATCCCGGTGACGACGAACTGCGCGGGGATCGGCGGTGCACCGAATCCTCCGACGGCCAGCGTCATCAGGGCCAGGTTCAGGAAGAACCCGAACGAGTTGACCCCGACGAATCCGACGAAGTCGCGCAGCAGGTGCCCGCGCACCTTGAACACCAGCGTGCGGTGCAGGACGAACGCGATCACCACGCTGATCGAATACGCGAGCGCGACCGCGAGCTGGTAGTACCGGTCCCCCAGCAGCGTCACCCAGGCGACGAACAGCAGAAACCCGATGAGCGTGTTCACACAGCCGACGGCAGCGAACGCGGCCTGCTGACTGCGCGCGACCCGCAGCAGACGACCGAGTGGGCCGTTCTTCCTCGGCGCCACCACCGGTGTGCCGGCCGCCGCGCCGGCCTCGGTCACTTACGTTCCCGCTTCTCCCGGATGCGCACGGAGATCCGCACGGGCGAGCCGTCGAAACCGAACTCCTCGCGCAGGCGCCGCTCCAGGAACCGGCGGTAGCCGGCCTCCAGGAAACCGGTGGTGAACAATACGAACGTCGGCGGTCGCGTCGCGGCCTGGGTGGCGAACATGACGCGCGGCTGGCGCCCGCCGCGCACCGGCGGCGTCGCGGCGATGACCTCTTTGAGCCACTGGTTCAGCCGGCCGGTCGGGACCCGCTTGTCCCACGATTCGAGCGCGGTCTCCAGGGCGGGCACCAGTTTCTGCACCGCCCGGCCGGTGCGCGCGGAGATGTTCACCCGCTGCGCCCACGGCACCTGCACAAGTTCGCGTTCGACCTCACGATCGAGCTGGTAGCGCCGGTCCTCGTCGACGAGATCCCACTTGTTGAACGCGATCACCAGCGCGCGCCCGGCGTCGGAAATCATGCCGAGCACCCGCAAATCCTGCTCGGTCATCGGAATCGAGCCGTCGATCAGCAAGATCGCCACCTCGGCCGCCTCGATGGCCGACTTGGTGCGCAACGACGCGTAGAACTCGGCGCCACCGGCCTGGTTCACCCGCTTGCGCAAGCCTGCGGTGTCCACGAAACGCCATGGCTTGCCGCCCAATTCGACGATCGAGTCGACCGGGTCGACGGTGGTGCCTGCGACGTCGTGCACCACGGACCGTTCGTCGCCGGCCAGCTTGTTCAGCAGCGACGACTTGCCGACGTTCGGCTTGCCGACGAGCGCGACCCGCCGCGGACCGGTGCCGCCGGTGCCTTCGCGCGGAGTTTCGGGCAGCACCTCGAGCACGTCGTCGAGCAGATCACCGGTGCCGCGACCGTGCGCGGCCGACACCGAGCGCGGCTCCCCCAGCCCGAGCGACCACAGCGCGGCCACCTCGGCCTCGGTGCGCTGATCGTCGACCTTGTTGGCGACCAGAATGACCGGCGTCTTCGACCGGCGCAGGACCTTCGCGACGGCTTCGTCGGTGGCGGACGCGCCGACGGTCGCGTCGACGACGAGCAGGATCGCGTCGGCGGTCTGCATCGCGACCTCGGCCTGGCGGGCCACCGACTGCTGCAGGCCCTTCGCGTCGGGCTCCCAGCCGCCGGTGTCTTGCACCATGAAACGCCGGCCCGCCCAGTTGGCCTCGTAGGAGACGCGATCGCGGGTGACGCCCGGAATGTCTTCGACGACTGCCTCGCGGCGGCCGATGATGCGGTTCACCAGTGTCGATTTGCCGACGTTCGGACGCCCGACGATGGCCACCGTCGGAACCCGGAGGTGTTCTTCGTCGAGATCGGCGTCGAGCGCGATATCCCATTCGGATTCGTCGCTCCAGGTGCCGTCACCCGGAATGACCTCCGTCATGATCCGGCTCCCGTCTGTTCGCGCACGATGCGATCCAACACGTCGATGACCTCGTCTATGCCGAGATCGGACGTGTCGACCAGCACAGAGTCCGCCGCCGGGCGTAGCGGCGACACCTTGCGGGTGGAATCCAGGCCGTCGCGGCGCTGCACGTCGGCGAGCACGGCCGCGTAGTCGTCACCCCGGCCTTCGGCGATGTTCTGTGCGTTGCGACGCTGCGCGCGAGCCTCCGGCGAGGCCGTCAGATAGATTTTCACGTCCGCGTCGGGCAGCACGACGGTGCCGATGTCGCGTCCCTCGACCACCATGCGGTCGGCCCCGGCGACGAGCTCGCGCTGCATCGCGACCAATTGTTCGCGCACCTCCGGGACGGCCGATACCGCCGACACCGCCTTGGTGACCGCGCCACCGCGAATTTCGGTACCCACGTCTTCGCCGTCGAGCAGCACCACCTCGCCGTGCGGGTCGGTGCCGACGGTGAGCGGCAGTTCCTTGACCGCCGCCGCGATCGCGGCCGGATCGGACAGGTCGGCGCCCGCGCGCAGCACGCGCAGCGTCGCGGCCCGGTACATGGCACCCGTGTCCAGGTACGAAGCATCCAGACGCAACGCCAATCGCCTTGACACACTCGACTTTCCGGTCCCCGAGGGGCCGTCCATCGCAACCGTCAGCCTCGTCACAGTCCTACCGCCTCGTAGAGTTTTCCGACCTCGGACCGGCTCAACACCCGCAACGTTCCCGGACGTTGGTCACCGAGGGCGACGGGACCGATGTTGGTGCGCACCAGCCCGATCACCGGATGCCCGACGGCGTCGAGCAGCCTGCGGACGATGTGTTTGCGGCCTTCGTGCAGCACGACGCGCACGAGCGATTTTCCATCGATCGCCTCGAGCACCGTGAACCGGTCCACCTTGACCGGGCCATCCTCGAGTTCGATACCGGCTTTCAGTTCCCGCACGACGGCGCGCAGCACTTCGCCGTGGACCGTGGCCAGGTAGGTCTTGGAGATCTCGAACGACGGGTGCATCAGCCGGTGGGCCAGGTCGCCGTCGTTGGTGAGCAGCAGCAGGCCCTCGGTGTCGGCGTCGAGCCGGCCGACGTGGAACAGCCGCTGACCGGCGGCGATCCGTTCGGCGACGATGTCGCCGACACAGGGCCGGCCCTGGTCGTCGGACATGGTGGAGTGCCAGCCGCGCGGCTTGTTCAGCGCCAGGTAGACGAGGTCGTCCTGCACGACGACGCGGGTGCCGTCGACCCGGATCACCGCGGTCTTCGGATCCACGCGCAGGCCCTGTTCGGTGACGATGCGCCCGTCCACCTCCACGCGGCCGTCGGCGATCATTTCCTCGGCCGCGCGCCGTGAGGCGACCCCGGCCTGCGCGAGCACCTTCTGCAGCCGCACGCCCTCGCCGGCGGGCAGCTTCTCGGCCGGTTCGGCGGGTTCCACATTCTGGCGCTTGGCAGGCCTGGCGTTGCTCACCTTCGGCAGGCGGGGCGCGGCGGCGCGGGTCGGTTTGGGGTTGGTGCGCTTGGCGGGTCGTTTGCCCGGTGTGCCATCGCGGCGAGCGGGATCGGTCACGGTTTTCCTCGTCAGTCGTCGTTCAGATCGGCGGCGAACGCGCCGTCGGATTTGTCTTCTCGGCGGGCCAGTTTGTCGTACCGCGGGTCGGCTTCCAGGGTGTCGCTGATCTCGTCGATCAGGTCCACGTCGGGCAGCAACGGGGCCAGCGGCGGCAGATCCGCCAGCGACGCCAGCCCGAGCCGTTCCAGGAACAACTCGGTCGTCGCGTACAAGGTGGCGCTCGATTCGGGATCGGCGCCGGCCTCGGCGACCAGGCCGCGCGCCAGCAGCGTGCGCATCACGCCGTCGACGTTGACGCCGCGCACCGCGCTCACCCGGGCCCGGGTCACCGGTTGACGGTAGGCCACGACGGCCAGGGTTTCCAAAGCGGCGCGCGTGAGTTTGGACCGCGCACCGTCGAGCAGCATTCGTTCCACGTACGGCGCGAACGAGCTGCGCGTGTACAGCCGCCACCCGTCGGCGGCATAGCGCAGGTCGATGCCGCTGTTGCGGGCGGTCAGTTCCGCGGCCAGCTCGCGCAGCGTCGTCTCCACCCGCCCGGCGCTGTCGCCGACGGCGGTGGCCAGCTGCTCGGTGGGCGCCGGCGAGTCCACCACCAGCAGCATCGCTTCGAGCGCACCGCGCAGCTCGGCGTCGTCGAGCAGCTCGAGCATCGGCTCGTCGGCCGCAACGTCTTCGCTCATCCGTAGTCCTCGTCGATGTGGGGTGCCTCGTCGGTGCCGCCGCTCCAGCGCACCGCCAGCGCACCCAGCGGGTCGTCTTGCAGGAACTCGACCGAACGTTCGCGGTACAGCTCCAGCAATGCCAGGAAGCGTGCGACGACGACCACCGGCGAGCGGTCGTGTCCGATCACTTCCTGGAATGTCGTCCATTCTCCCTCCGGTTTGAGCAACAGCATCGCCAGCACGGACTGGGCTTCCTCGGCGACCGACACCTTGCGCTCGTGCAGATGATCCAGGCCGACGCTGGGTGCGGGGCGCGGCGTGAACACCGTCGCCGCGATCGCCGCGAATTCGGCGGGCCCGACGCCGAGCATCACCTCGGGCAACAGCCCGGCGAAACGATCTTCCAGCGACACCGACCGCGGGTAGCGGCGCATCGCCGCCGCCTCCAATTCGGCGAACAGCTGCGCCACCTGCTTGAACGCGCGGTACTGCAGCAACCGCGCGAACAGCAGGTCGCGCGCTTCCAGCAACGCCAGGTCTTCGGCGTCGTCCACTTCGCCCGAGGGCAGCAGCCGGGCCGCCTTCAAATCCAGCAGCGTGGCCGCGACGACCAGGAACTGGGTGGTCGCATCCAGGTCGAACTGCGGGCCCAATGCCTTTGCGTAGGCGATGAATTCGTCGGTCACCTGATGCAGGGCGACCTCGGTGACGTCGAGCCGGTGCTGGCTGATCAGCTGCAGCAGCAGGTCGAAGGGGCCCTCGAAGTTGCGCAGTCGGACCTGGAAACCACGGGGTTGGGAGGTACCCGGTACGGGATCGACGGTCGCGGGCTCGCTCACGGTTGCTCGGTGCGCGCGATGACCTCACGCGCGAGTGCCCGATATGCCGTTGCCCCACCGGATTTCGGCGCCCAGGTGGTGATCGGCTCGCCTGCCACGCTGGTTTCCGGGAAGCGCACGGTGCGCGAGATGACCGTGTCGAACACCAGGTCGCCGAACACCTCGACCACCCGGGACATGACTTCCCGGGAATGCAGGGTGCGCGCGTCGTACATGGTGACGACGATGCCCGACACTTCGAGCTTGGGGTTCAGCCGGTCGTGCACCTTGGCGACGGTGTCGTTGAGCAGCGCCAGCCCGCGCAGGCTGAAGAACTCGCACTCCATCGGGATGACGACACCGTCGGCGCAGGCCAGTGCGTTCACCGTGAGCAGGCCCAGCGAGGGCTGGCAGTCGATGAGGATGTAGTCGTAGCGGTCGACCACCGGATGCAGCACTCGTGCCAGCGTCTGTTCGCGGCCGACCTCGTAGACGAGCTGAATTTCGGCGGCGGACAGATCGATGTTGCTGGGCAGCAGATCCAGGTTGTCGACGCGTGTGCGCATCAGCACGTCGTCGATCGAGACCCGGTTCTCGACCAGCAGGTTGTGCACCGTCAGCTCCAGCTCGTGGTGCGGCACACCGAGTCCCGCCGACAGCGCGCCCTGCGGATCCAGGTCCACCAGCAACACCCGGCGCCCGTATTCGGCGAGCGAGGCACCCAGATTGATCGTCGACGTCGTCTTGCCGACGCCGCCCTTCTGGTTGCACATCGCCAGAATCTTGGCGGGACCGTGCGAAGACAGCGGCCGAGGTGCCGGGATGTCGCGGAGCGGGCGGCCGGTGGGACCCATGCCGTCGCCGTCGTTCAGCTCCGTTTCGTGCGGTGCTGCCATTGCTCCGCTCCCTGTCCTCAGACGCTCCAAGTCCTCGATACGAATGAGCTCCATTTCGCCTGTCACGCTACCGTCCGGCCGCGGCGCGCCGGGTGCGGACACGCTGTTCACTCGGCGCCCCGGCGCCGGTACCGCCCGACATTCCCGTGCATGCGACGTCCAAGCGCGTCCCGAGCCCGCGATCCGCACCCCAAAATGCGCCGACCCCGGTGTGTCGCTCGGCAAGTCGGGGTGCGTCTGACAATTCGGGGTGCGGCTACCAAGTTGGGGCGTCCGGCTGACAAGTCCGACCGCAATCAGCCTCGCAGGACGACATCGAGCAGGCCGGGGAAACGCTCGCCAAGATCGGCCCGGCGCAGCTCGATCAACCGGTTCCGGCCCGACGCGTACGTCGTGGTAATTCCCGCTTCCCGCAACACTTTCCAGTGGTGCGACAGGGTGGCCGCGGTGATGTCCAGGTGGTAGGCGCCGACGTTGCAAGTGTAGGGCTGCTGGTGGCGCGCGAGGTCGCGAACGAGCTCGAGCCGGGTCGGGTCGGCGAGCGCGTGCAGCACCGCGACCAGGTCCAGTTCTTCGGTTGTGGGCTGCGGCAGTGCCTGCACTGCCCCTCCTATCGTTTGACGCTCATCAAACTATACGGAAGGCTCACAGCGTGACCGTTAGAGAGTCGTCGAACTATCTGCTGCTTCCGCTGGCCCTCGGCACCTTCGTGCTCGGCACCGACTTGTTCGTGATGAACGGCCTGCTGCCGATCATCGCCTCGGACCTGCACGTGTCGGTCGCACAGGCCGGTCAGCTCACGACGATTTTCGCGGCGACCTATGCCGTCAGCTCGCCGATCATCGCCGCGAGCACCGGTTCGCTGGATCGTCGCTGGGTGCTCGCGGCGGGCGCCGCGCTGTTCACGCTCGGCATGATCGGGCAGGCCGCCGGAACCACGTATCTCGTTGTCGCCCTTGGGCGCTTCGCAGCGGCGATCGGCGCGGCGGCGTTCCAGTCGACGGCCTTCATGGTCGCGGCGGCGCTGACGTCGGAGGAGAATCGTGGCCGGGCGCTGGCACTGGTCACGACCGGGATGACGGTGTCGAGCGTGGCGGGCGTGCCGATCGGCATTCTCGCCGAGCGCTGGATCGGCTGGCGCGGCGTGATGTGGGCGATCGCGGCGGTCGCCGCCGTGGTCATGGTTGCCGTCACGCTCCTGCCCCGAGTCACGCTGCCCGCGGCCGGCTTGCGCGACCGCCTCGCGGTTCTGGTGCAACCCCGCGTACTGCACGTCCTCGCCGTCTCGGTGCTGGCCATGGTCGCCCTGTTCGGCGCGTTCGGATATCTGCCGACGATTCTCGAGTCGGGGGTTCCGCACACGGCGCTGCCGTGGGTGTTCGTGCTGTTCGGCACCGGGCAGGTGCTCGGCAACAACCGCGCGGGCGTGTGGTGCGACCGCCTGGGCGCGCACCGGACGATGCTGATCGGGCTCATCGGCGTCGCGGTGGGCCTGGCCGCACTGACGGTCGGCGCCGGGCACCTGGTGAGCGCGCTGGTACTCGCCGCGCTGATCGGATTCTTCGGCGGCATGGTCACCGTCCCGCAGCAACACCGCCTGTTCAAGGTCGCGCCGCAAGCTCCGACAGTTGCGTTGGGCCTCAACGGATCCGCGATCTATGCCGGAGTAGCGCTCGGCGCCTCGCTGGGCGGCGTGGTGCTGCACCAGGCCGGACCGGGCTGGTTGGCGCCGACGGCGACCGTCGTCGCGCTGCTCGCCGTCGCCGTCGCGGCGACGATCCGCCAGCCCGTCGCAACCGCAAAGGATCCGGTCCGGGTCTGAGGCCCGCCGGCTCGCACCTACTCGCCCGCAAGCGCACGAAGGCGGCTCCGGTGAGCTGACGCTCAGCCCGGCGCCGTACCGACCTGCCGGCTGAACATCGACGCCACCATGTCGGTGCAGTAGTCCACGAGTTCTTCACGACCGACCGGCAGCCGACCTTCGGTCCAGTCCAGGAACAGGGTGACGACGGACCCGGACAGCGCGCTGACGTCGAGCTGCAGCCGCGGTGAAGCTGCCGCCGCGCCCTCACCGAGCGCGAGCGCGACGGACAGCACGAAGGCCGGCAGCGCACTGTAAGCGTGGTCACGCAGAGTGTCGTCGGAAAAGGCACCGCGCAGCAGGATGCGCGCGATGCGCGGCTCTCGCTCGAACAACCGGGACGCCGCGTCGAAGGCAGCAGCCACCCGGTCGATCGGTGCGGGCGCGGGAGCCATAGCTGTGGTCACGCACTCGGCCAACCGGCCGACGGTGTCGTCGAACACCGCGAGAACCAGTTCGTTGCGGTCGGCGAAGCTTTCGTAGAAGTAGCGCGGGCTCAGCCGCGCCTCGCGGGTGACGGCACGCATCGTCAGCGCCGATCCGCCCTCGTCACCGAGGATCCGGAAGCCCGCGTCGAGCAGCTGCCGACGCCGATCGTCCACGCGATCGCTGAGCTTGCGACCCCGGTATATCGCGGCGTCGTCGCTTGACATGCTCCGAGCCTATCAGGAATCATTCGATTCCAGAGGAAGCGTTCGATTCCAGAATCAGGCGCTATCACACGAGGCAAAGGAGCCTTCCGTGAGCTCATCGCGCTACACCGACGAGGCGCATGCGATCACCGCACGCAACGTGGAATTCGACTGGAACGGTGTGCCCCTGCACTATCTGCCGGGCGAACCCGTGGCCACCCAGTTCTTCAACTTCATGCACTTGGTGCTGCCCGAGGGCGAACGCGCGATGGCCCAAGCCCTAGCCGAAGCACTCCCCTACATCGAGGACGAACGGCTGCGCGAAGAGGTTGTCGGGTTCGTCGGCCAGGAATCGATGCATGCGTCGTCGCACGAGGGCGTGCGAAACCACCTGGAGCGCAACGGCGTTCCGATCAAGCCGATTGTCGACGCGATGGAATTCCTGATCGGCGCCGTCGGCGACCGGGGCCTCCAGGGCCGCGCGAAGCAGGAGTGGCTCAAGGAGCGCCTCGGTCTGTTCGCCGCGATGGAGCATTTCACCGCCTTCATCGGTCAGTGGTTCCTGGACAACGACAAGATCGACGACATGCATCCGACGATGCTGGACCTGATCCGCTGGCACGGCGCCGAAGAGGTCGAGCACCGCAACGTCGTTTTCGACGCCTACCAGTATCTCGACGGCAGCTACACGCGCCGGGTTCGCACCGCGCTCCTCGCGTGCGGCGTTCTGGCCGCGCTCTTCGTCGCGACCGAGATGTACCTGGTCCACCACGACCCGGCCCCCGGCAAGGCACGCAACCCGTTCGCCGATTTCTTCGGCGCCGTCCGCCGCGGCAAGATCCCCAACCCGGCGCTGTTCCTCACCGAGATGCCGCAATACCTGCGCCCCGGTTTCCACCCGTCCGCCATGGGTGACCTCGACAAGGCCCTGAAGTACCTGGCGACCTCGCCGGCCGCCCGGGCAGCGCAGTGATCGACGTGTCACAGGAAGGACCGGACGCGGACTCCGCGCCGAGCGGGGGCCCGATGTTCTCCAAACCCGTACTCGGCGCCGTCGCCAAGGGTGCGGCGGCATACCGGCACGTGTTTGCGGCAAGTCCGCTCGCGCCGATGCTGTCGCGCCCGAAGCCCGTGCGCCGCACCGGGTTCGATCTCGACTTGGTCGTCGCCGAGGTGCACCGCGAGGCGGCCGACGTGGTGAGCATCGCGTTCGAGAGGCCCGATGGCGGCGATCTGCCCGAATGGACCCCTGGTGCGCATCTCGACGTCTTCCTGCCCTCGGGCGTCCAGCGCCAGTACTCGCTGTGCGGGGATCACGACGACCGCACCCGCTACCGGATCGCGGTGCGCCGCATCCCGGACGGCAGCGGATCGGTGGAGGCGCACGAGTCGGTGCGCGCCGGCGCCACGCTGCACGTGCGCGGACCACGAAACGCGTTCCGGCTGCTGACCGCACCCGCGTACCTGTTCGTCGCGGGCGGCATCGGCATCACGCCGATCCTCGCGATGTACCGCGCCGCGGTCGCCACCGGGGTCCCGGCGCGACTGATCTACACCGGGCGCAGCCGCGACACCATGCCGTTCCTCGACGAACTCACCGGCGACGTTTCGATCCTGGCGGATGACGAATGCGGTGTGCCGGACGTGCCCGCGCTGATGTCCGGCCTGGCTCCCGGCACAGCCGTCTACCTGTGCGGCCCTCCGGCGATGGTCGACGCCGCGCACGACTGCCTGCCGCCGTCGGTGTCGCTGCACACCGAACGGTTCTCGGCGGCGCCGGTCGTCGGCGGACGGCCGTTCACGGCGACGCTGGCCGATTCCGGCGTCACCGTAGAGGTGGCTGCCGACGAGACGCTGCTGTCGGCGGTGCGCCGGGTCAAGCCCGGGGTCGCCTATTCCTGCCAGCAGGGTTTCTGCGGCTCCTGCAAGACGCGCGTGCTCGCCGGCGACGTCGAGCACCGCGACCGGTTGCTACTCGACGACGAGCGCGCCGACTCGATGCTCATCTGCATCTCCCGCGCCCGGACCGACCACCTCGTGCTCGACGCCTGAACGATCCACCCCATGACCCGAGCCACCACCGTTCGCGACGCCCGTGGATCTCGGCAACCGACCCCTCCGAAAGGAAGCAATCATGATCGAGCAACGCAACGGCGCGCTGCCCGAACAAGCACTTCCCGAACACACCCAGATCGCCATCGTCGGTGCCGGTTTCGCCGGCATCGCATTGGCCATCAAGTTGCGCGAGGCCGGTTTCGAGGACCTGGTCGTCATCGAGCGCAGCGACGACCTGGGCGGCACCTGGAGCGCGAACAAGTACCCGGGTTGCGCGTGTGACGTGCCGTCGCACCTGTACTCGTACTCGTTCGCGCCGAACCCGAACTGGTCGCGCATGTACGGCACCCAGCCAGAAATTCTCGAGTACATCCGCAGCGTCGCCGTCGAGCACGATGTGGTGCGCCACATTCACTTCGAGACCGAATTGACGAGGGCCACCTGGGACGAAAGTGCCCGCGTGTGGCGCATCGTCACCAGCAAGGGTGCCTTCACCAGCGAGGTCCTGCTGTGCTCGACAGGGCTGTTCGCGGAGGCGTCGATCCCGGCGATACCGGGTCTGGATTCCTTCGGCGGCAAGGTTTTTCACTCGCTGCACTGGGACCACGACCACGACCTCACCGGCGAGCGGGTCGCAGTGATCGGCACCGGGGCCTCGGCCGTGCAGTTCGTGCCCGAGATCGCGCCGAAGGTCGGGCAGCTCACCGTCTTCCAGCGGTCGGCACCGTGGATCATGCCCCGCATGGACCGGCTGACCAGCGGTGCCGAGCGGGCACTGATGCGCCGGGTGCCGTTGCTGCGCAGGGGAATTCGCGCCGGGTACTATGCGGCGATCGAGGGCTTCGGCCTGGTGGGATTCGTCGACAAGCGGTTCCGGCACCCCTACGAGGTGATCGGGCGGATGCAACTGCGCCGTCAGGTCTCCGATCCGGCGCTGCGCCGCAAGGTCACCCCGGACTACATGATCGGCTGCAAGCGCGCGATCTTCTCCGACGCGTACCTGCCCGCACTCGGCAGGGACAACGTCGACGTCGTCACCGACGGCATCGCCGAGGTCCGAGAGCACTCGATCGTGACCTCCGAAGGCGCCGAGATTCCGGTCGACACCATCATCTTCGGCACCGGTTTCACCTTCCCGCCCGCGGCATTCGACCGCATCGTCGGCGCCGACGGCCGCAGCGTCGCCGATCGTTACCGGGACCGGCCGCAGTCGTATCTGGGCACCGTGCTCACCGGCTTCCCGAACTTCTTCTTCACGCTCGGACCGTTCGGGGCGGGCGGCAATCAGTCGGCCATCTTCATGATCGAGTCGCAGGTCGCCTACATCGTCGACGCCCTCGACACGATGCGGACGAGGGGTCTGCATCGTGTCGAGGTGCGACGCGACGCGCAGCAGGCGTTCCTCGACGAGGTCGACGAACGCAGCAAGGAGACCGTGTGGGTAACCGGTGGCTGCACCACCTACTACACCAACGACAAGGGCGCCAACGCCGGCCTGTACCCGAACTGGAGCTTCGAATACCGCTATCGCACACGCAAATTCGACGACAAGGCATACGAGGTGACGGCATGACTCGCTACGACGTCCGCGACAAGGTCGTGGTGATCACCGGCGCCGGCAAAGGGATCGGACTCGCTACCGCGAAGCTGCTGGCCGGGCGCGGTGCACACGTGGCCGTGCTCGACGTGGATGCCGCGAGCGCGGCGGCGGCCGCCGAGTCCTTGGGCGGCACCGCGATCGCGCATGCGGTGGACGTCCGCGACCGGGCCGGCACGAAAGCCGCCGTCGATGCCGCCGCCGCACACTTCGGTCGCGTCGACGTGGTGATCGCCAACGCGGGCATCGTGCCGCCCGCGGCCACGCTGCGCACCATGGACGGGGCCGACTTCGACCGCGTCGTCGGCGTCAACCTGACCGGCGTCTTCAACACCGTGCAACCCGCGCTCGAGCAGATCATCGCCAATCAGGGATACGTCTCCATCATCGCGTCGGCTGCGGCCTTCGCACCTGGCGCCGGTGGCGCGCCGTACATGATCAGCAAGTCCGCGGTGGAGCAGCTCGGGCGGGCCCTGCGCATCGAACTCGCGCCGTACGGCGCCGCGGCGGGCGTGGTCTACTTCGGTGTCGTCGAAACCGACATGACGCACGACACGCTCGACGCGGACGAGCTGGGCCGTGAGCTCGGCGCCATGCTGCCGTGGCCGCTCAGCCGCCGGATCAGCGCCGACACCGCCGCCCGGGTGATCGCCGACGCGGTGCGCGACCGTGCGGCGCAGGCGATCGCGCCTGCGGGTTGGGACGCCTACAGCATGGTGCGCGGCGCGATCAACGTCGTCGTCGATCGCCATTTGTCACGGGACAAGAAGGTACACAGCCTGGTGCGCCGGCTCGAGGAGCGCAACCGACGAACCTGAATCACCGCACGCCGGATCGAGGACCACCGCTCGTGTTCGAACGACCGGCGCTACCGTGCCCGCGGATGCGCGCCGGCCCACACCTCACGCAGCGAGCCGATCGTGACCAGCGTGTAGATCTGCGTCGTCGTCACCGACGCATGACCCAGAAGTTCTTGCACCACACGCACATCCGCGCCGCCGTCGAGCAGATGCGTCGCGAAGGAGTGCCGCAGGGTGTGCGGCGAGACCGCCGCGGTGATGCCGGCACGTTCGGCGGCGGTCTGCAGCACCTGCCAGGCGCTTTGCCGCGACAGCCGCCCGCCGCGCACGTTCAGGAACAGGGCCGGGTTGCCGCGTGACACCAGCGCCGGCCGCCCGCGCACCAGATAGGCGTCCACCGCCGCCAGCGCCGGGCGTCCGATCGGCACGATGCGTTCCTTGCCGCCCTTGCCGCGCAGCACCACGGCCCGGGTCTCGGTGTCGATGTCGTCGACGTCGAGCCCCACGGCTTCGGAGATGCGCGCCCCCGTCGAGTAGAGCAATTCGAGCAGCGCGCGATCGCGCAGACCCCGCGGGTGGTCGGAGCCGCCCGCCTCCAGCAACGCGAGGACGTCCGGCACCGACAGCGATTTCGGCAGTCGCCGCCCCGGCGTCGGGGGTTTGACGGCGTGTGCCACGTCGGCGTCGGCGAAGCCCTCGGCGGTCGCGAACTTGTGCAGCCCGCGCACCGCGATCAACGCGCGCGCGGTGGAGCTCGCCGCGAGCCCGCTCTTGCGCAATTGAAGTCCGAAGTCGCTCACATCGGCTTCGGAAACCTTTGCCAGCGAGTCGATTCCGCGTCCGCCGAGAAATTCCGCATAACGCTGCAGGTCCCGCCGGTAGGAGCTGAGCGTGTTCGCGGCAACTCCGCGCTCGACCGCAAGATGATCGAGGTAGGTGCGAAGCTGCCGCGCGAGCACCGCTACTGCCGGGCTTTCCGCTCGTGCAGCGCCGTCGGGCGGCCCGGCCACGGCGCATCCGGCGCGCGCAACGTCGCATCGGTCGCACGCGCGGCGGCCAGCGCCAACACCCCCGCGACGGCGGTGGCGTTCACGATCGAACCGTCGAACGTGCCGCGCACGGCCTCGTCGATGTCCTTGTGCACCAGCACCAAATCGGCTTCCTCGCCCTCCGGGTCCGGGCGCTCCACCTCGAAAAGCCCCTCCGCCAGGAAGATCCGCAACGCCTCGTCGGTAAAGCCCGGCGACAGCGCAATATCCACCAGCACCGACCAGGTCTGCGCCCCGAGCCCGGTCTCCTCGGCGAGCTCCCGCTTGGCGGCCGTCAGCGGATCCTCGTCGGCAATGTCGAGCAGGCCGGCCGGCAGCTCCAGCAGCCGCTGCCCGACGGCATGGCGGTACTGATGGATCATCACCAACTTGCCGTTGGCATCCAGCGCCGCCACCGCCACCGCGCCGAAATGCTCGACCACCTCGCGGGTCACCACGTCACCGCCCGGCATGGTGACCTCGTCCTGCCGCAACGTCAGGATCGCGCCCTCGAAAATCGTACGGCTGCCGACAGTTTCGAACTCGTGCCGATCGGTCATCTTCGCCCCCATCTCACAGTGCCAGCGGTTCGCACCGCAACACTACGACCCGCTCCACGAGTCCGCGCGCCGGCGCCGAACGGCCACATCCCGCGCTGCGAGTTCGCCGTCGTGGCGGTCGCCGCCCGGCGCGGATCGGCGCTCACAACGGCAGGCGCTCGGCCGTCTTGTACCGCAGCGCTGCGTTGACGAACGCCGCGAACAACGGATGCGGCCGCGTGGGTCGGCTCTTGAGCTCCGGATGTGCTTGCGTCGCAACGAAGAACGGGTGAATCGACGCCGGCAGCTCGACGAATTCGACCAAATGCCCGTCCGGCGAGGTGCCGCTGAACACCAGACCGCTCGCCGCGATCTTGTCGCGGTAGGCGTTGTTCACCTCGTAGCGATGCCGGTGGCGCTCCGAAACCTGTTCGGCGCCATAGGCTTGCGCGACCACCGAGCTCTTGGCCAGCACCGCGGGGTAGGCCCCCAGGCGCATGGTGCCACCCAGGTCCGCTTCACCGGCGACGATCGCCTCCTGATCGGCCATCGTGGAAATCACCGGATGCGGTGTCTCCGGATCGAACTCGGCCGAATTGGCCTCGTCCAGGCCCACCGAGCGGGCCGCCTCGATCACCGTGCACTGCAGGCCCAGACACAGCCCCAGCATCGGAATACCCCGCGTGCGCGCGTGCTTGATCGCGCCCACCTTGCCCTCGATCCCACGAATCCCGAAACCGCCCGGAATGAGCACCGCGTCGGCCCCGTCCAACGCGGCCTGCGCACCCGCCGGCGTCTCGCACTCGTCCGACGGCACCCAGCGCACGTTCACCTTCGCCCGGTGTGCGAAACCACCCGCACGCAACGCCTCCGTGACCGACAGGTACGCATCCGGCAGATCCACATACTTGCCGACCAGCGCGACCGTCACCGTCTCGTTCGGGTTGTGCACCCGATCCAGCAGGTCGCCCCACACCGTCCAGTCCACGTCGCGGAAGGGCAGGCCGAGCTTGCGCACCACGTATGCGTCCAAGCCCTCGGCGTGCAGCACCTTCGGAATGTCGTAGATCGAGGCCGCGTCCGGCGTGGAGATGCAGCCGTCGACGTCGACGTCGCACATCAGCGCGATCTTGCTCTTCAGCGCGAACGGCACCTCCCGGTCGCTGCGCAGGATCAGCGCGTCGGGCTGGATACCGATATTGCGCAGCGCGGCCACCGAGTGCTGCGTCGGCTTGGTCTTCAGCTCTCCCGACGGCGCCAGATACGGCACCAGCGACACATGCAGGAAGAAGACGTTCTCGCGGCCCACGTCGTGACGCACCTGACGCGCGGCCTCCAAGAACGGCTGCGACTCGATGTCGCCGACCGTGCCGCCGATCTCGGTGATCACCACATCCGGGGTCTCACCCTGGGTGTCCGGCCCGGACATCGCCAGAATGCGCGACTTGATCTCGTCGGTGATGTGCGGAATCACCTGCACCGTGTCGCCCAAGTACTCGCCGCGACGTTCCTTGGCGATCACCGACGAGTACACCTGGCCGGTCGTCACGTTCGCGTGGCCCGACAGATCACGATCCAGGAACCGCTCGTAGTGACCGATGTCCAAGTCGGTCTCCGCACCGTCCTCGGTGACGAACACCTCGCCGTGCTGGAAAGGATTCATCGTGCCCGGATCCACGTTGAGGTACGGGTCCAGCTTCTGCATCGTCACCCGCAGTCCGCGCGCGGTCAGCAACTGACCGAGGCTGGAGGCGGTGAGACCCTTGCCGAGCGACGACGCCACGCCGCCGCTGACGAAGATGTGCTTGGTCGCAGTACGCGAGTGAATTCGTGAATGTGGCACGGAACTTCACGGTAACACGGGGTTGAATTGTCCTCGCTGCGCTCGGACGTGTTTTGCGGCTTTTGTGTCGCGATCTTCCCTCGTCGCTCGCTCGCTGCGCTCGCATCGCTCCTCGGTCCAGATCGCGACGCCGCAAAACGGAAACGTCGTCCCGGCCACGATGTTCCCGGGACGACGTTGCAAGCGATGGGTTAGCTTGGGCGGGCGCCGACGGTGATGGCGCTGGCTTTGGGGCCGGTTCCGTAGCGGCCGGAGCCGCCCGAAAGTTGTTCGGCCAGAGCCAGAATCACCGTCATGCGACCGAACTGCCGGTCGATGTTGTCGACCGTGGAGGCGGCCGCCGCGAGCCCGGCATCGGCGCGGGCCACCGCGATCGGTCCGTTGCCCTCCGCCGCGGCGGGCCGGCCCGCGAGCACCGCGCCGGCGCTGCGGCCGTCCAGCGCTGCGGCGAACCGTGCGACGATCGCGGATCGGTTGCCGTCGCGCGCGTCACCGGTCACCACGACCGCCAGTTGCGCGGGCGCGAAACCGTCGTCATAGGTGAGGAATCCCGCGTTGCGCAGCGAACCGAGCGCCAGCGCGATCTCCTCGGGCGAACCCTGTGGCTTCGCGTCGAGCGCGTTGAGCAAGCTGACCAGCCCGACCAGGTCGCCCGACAAGCTGCCCTGATCGACCGCTCCGGTCTTGAGCTGCGCACCCGCCGGCACCACGTTGGTCACCGTGGTGCGCAGCCGGTCCGCGTTCGCCACATCCAGGAACGCATCGGTGAGCCCGATCCGGCCCGTCACCGAACCGCCCGCCGCGGCGACCAGATCCGTCACGCCCTGCACGTCGGCGCTGTCGGCATCCGGGGTGGTGAACACCACCACGGTGCGCTTGGCCAACGCATCCTTGACGACGCGGCCGCCGGTGGCGGCGTCGAAGTTGTCGGCCGCCTGCAGTTGCAGGCGCAACGCGTTGTTCGCGCCCTCGAGGTCGTCCACTTGGCGCTGCAGGTCCGACTTGTCGTCGCGCAGACCGCCGAGCACGCTCGAGGCGAGCGTCTGCGAGCCCAGCACCACGCCCACCGCGAGCGCCAGAAAGATCGCCGCGATCGAAATCGCATGCTGGCGAAGCGAAATCACTTCCAGTACCCCTGCACCCACACGACGAATCGGTTCCACGTCTCGACACACCAGTCGATCCACTCGGCGCCCAGGTCGGAGGCGCCCACCGCCACGATGATCGCGACCAGCGCCGCCAGAATCACCAGCGCGATGGCACCGCTGGAAATCCGCGTGCGATACAGCGTGGCAACCGCCTTCGCGTCGACCAGTTTCGGACCGACCTTGAGCCGCGTCATGAACGTCGCCGGGTTGCTGTCGCGGCGGCCGCGGTCGAAGAACTCGTCCAGGGTGGCTGCCGCGCCGGCCAGCACGATCAACGATGCGCCGTGATGCTCGGCGAGCAGCAGCGCCAGATCCGACGGCGAACCCGCCGACGGGAACGTCGTCGCCCCGATCCCGAGGTCCTGAATGCGATCGAGCCCCTCGGCGTGCCCGTCGGTGTCGGCAGGCAGGATCACCTCGGCGCCGGACTTCAGCGTCTTGGTGGTGATGTTGTCGGGGTTGCCGACGATCAGATCGGGCTTGTACCCGGCCTTCACCAGCGTGTCCGCGCCGGCGCCGACGCCGATCAAGATCGGCGCGTACTCCTTGATGAACGGCTTGATGTGCTTGAGGTCTTCGACGTGGCTGGGTCCGTCGGACACCACCACGACGTGGCGATTGCGCACGTCGAGCTCGATGTCCGGTACCCCGATGCCGTCGATGAGCAGCGCGCTCTCGGTCCGGATGAACTCGATGGTGTTGCCGGCGAACGCCTCGAGGTGATCCGCCAGCCCGTTCTTGGCCGCGATCATCTTCTCGCTGATGTCGCTCTCGGCGAGCTCGATGCCCTCGACGAGCACCTTCTCCCCCGCATACACAGAGCCCTCGTCGAGCCTGACCTTCGCGCCGTCCTTGATCTTGCGGAACGCGTCGGCGCCCGTGTCCACGAGCGTGATGCCGTTCGCCACAAGCACTTCCGGACCCAGGTTCGGGTAGCGACCGGAGATCGAGGGCGCAGTGTTGATCACCGCGCTCACCCCCGCCTCGACGAGCGCGTCAGCGGTGCTGCGGTCGAGGTCGAGCTCGTCGAGCACGACGATGTCGCCCGGACCCACCCGACGCAGCAGCTTGGACGTATTGCGATCCACCCGGGCGATTCCGCTGATTCCGGACAGAGTCTCGGTGCTTCTGGTGAGCAACGCCGGCATTCTCATGCGCCACATCATTCACCTGTCGTCACTTGCGTTCCAGGAGGCGCGCCGAAAACACCTACCACATTGATCACATGGGTTTCACCCGGGTCCAGCGGGGTGTCGCCTCCGACGGCACAAGTGGGCGAGGGTGGCCCTCGTTCGGTCTGAACGCACGAGGGTGGCCCTCGTCCAGTCGGGTCGAGCGAGGGGTGGCGCTCGTCCAGTCGGGTCGAGCGAGGGTGGCGCTCGTCCAGTCGGCTCGAGCGAGGGTGGCCCTCGTTCGGTCTGAACGCACGAGGGTGACCCTCGTCCGGCGTGATCGAGCGAAACTTCACCTGTTCCCGCCATCGAACGGAACCACCGATTCGCGCCCAGCGCGACGATGGCGCCGCTCCGCCAGTAGCGGACCGCCGGTCCCAGCCGATCGACAGCCTTCACCAAGTGAAGGCGGCGTCGATTCCGGCTAACCCGCGCGTTCGGCGTTCGCGGTCGCGAGCAGCTCCTCGGCGTGCGCGCGGCCGGTTTCCGTGTCGTCCAGACCGGCGAGCATGCGGGCCAACTCCACGACACGTTCGGTGTCCGACAGCGCCCGCACGCCACTGTCGACGATGTCGCCGTCGTCGGTCTTGTGCACCACGAGATGTGTGTCGGCGAACGCCGCGACCTGCGGCAGGTGGGTGACCACGATGACCTGATGGGTGCGGGCCAGGCGGGCGAGCCGGCGCCCGATCTCGACCGCCGCGCGGCCGCCCACGCCGGCGTCGACCTCGTCGAACACCATGGTGGCGCCGTGGTCGGAGCCGGCGAGGACCACCTCGAGCGCGAGCATCACGCGCGACAGCTCACCGCCGGACGCGCTGCGGCTGATCGGCAACGACTGCGCGCCCGAATGTGCGGCCAGCCGGAACTCGACCTCGTCGACGCCGGACGCGCCGGCGTGCACCTCGGCGCCGTCGATCGTCAGCGGCGCGCTGTCCTGACCGGTGAGCGGCCGCGGCGTCACCACGACGTCCAGCCGCGCGCGGCCCATCGCGAGGCCGGCCAGTTCCACACTGACCGCGTCGGACAGCTTGACCGCGGCCTTTGTGCGCGCCTTGGTCAGTTTCTTGGCAGCTTCGACCACCGCGGCCTCGGCATCGGTGACCTTCTGCGCGAGCTCGGCCAGCGCCTCCGACGACGTGTCGATCTTGGTGAGACGGGCGCGGGCATCGTCGGCCCAGGCGATGACCCCGTCGACATCGGCGGCGTACTTGCGGGTGAGCGCCTTGAGTTCCGCCTGCCGGGTGAGCAGATTTTCCAGCGCCCCCGGATCCGACGGGAGGTCCGACAGGTAGGTACCCAGTTCGGCGGACACGTCGGCGACCACCGCGATCGCCTCGTCCAGCCGCGGCAGCAGTGCCGTCAGTGCCGGATCGTCGTTGCCGGACAACCGATTTCGCGCTGTGCCCAGCAGATCCATCGCAGTGTCGTCGCCACCGAGCACGGCCTGTGCGCCCTCGGCGGCCTCGCGCAGCGAGTCGAGGTCGCTGAGCCGGCGCACCTCGGCGATCAGGCTGACATCCTCGCCGGGCTGCGGTGCCGCCGTGTCGATCTCGTTGAGCGCATGCTGCAGGCGGTCGGCCTCCTGAGCCAGTTCGCGACTGCGCTCGGTGCGCTCGATCAGCTCGTTGCGCGCCTCGAGCCACCGATTGCGCAACTTGCCGTACTTCTCGCGCAACGCCACCAGGCTGTCGCCGCCGAAACGGTCGAGCGCGTCGCGCTGCTGATCGGGACGTTGCAGCCGCAGCTGGTCGTTCTGGCCGTGCACCGTCAGCAGGGGCGCGGTGAACTCGACGAGCACCGCGGCGGGGACGCTGCGCCCGCCTAGATGGGCCCGCGAACGACCGTCGCTGTTCACCGTACGCACGACGATCACGCTGCCGTCGTCGTCGCGCTGCGATGCGGTGGATTCCAGCACCCGATCCACCTCGGCCCGGGCGGTTTCGTTGACACCCTCGGTGGTGAATCGGCCTTCCACCACGGCACGTCCGGTACCCAGCCGCACCCGATTCGGGTCGGCGCGGGCACCGCTGAGCAGGTGCAGGCTCGTTACCACCATCGTCTTGCCCGCACCGGTTTCACCGGTGAGGACCGTCAGGCCCTCGTGAAACGGCGCGACGGCCGACGAGATGACCCCGAGGCCGTCGATCCGGATTTCCGCCAGCACGTCACTGTTTCCTTCCGCGCCAACCGGTGACGGGTAGCTCGAACTTGCGCACCATGCGATCGGCGAACGGTGCCGAGTCGAGGCGTACCCACTGCACCGGGTTGCTTCCGCGTACGGCTTCGACGCGTCCACCCTTCGGCAGCTGCAAGGTGCGGCGGCCATCGAGGAAGACGAGCGCGTCGTGCCCGGTCGCGACCGACTCTACCGCGATCACCGACTCCGGGCTCGTTACCAGCGGACGCGCGAACAGGGCGTGCGCGTTGCTCGGAATCACAAGCAGCGCTTCGAGTTCCGGCCACACCACCGGTCCGCCGGCGGAGAAGGCGTAGGCGGTGGACCCGGTGGGCGTGGAGATGAGCACGCCGTCGCACCCGAACGCGGACACCGGGCGGTCGTCCACCTCGAGCACGACCTCGAGCACGCCGAGGCGCGATGCGTTCTCGATGCTGGCCTCGTTGAGCGCCCAGCCCCGGTCCAGTACCGAGCCGTCGACTGTGACGGTGACGTCGATCGTCATGCGCTGCTCGAGCCGGTAGTCGCGGCTGACGACCTGGGCGAGCGCGTCGTCGAGGTGGTCGGCCTCCGCTTCGGTGAGAAACCCGATGCGCCCCAGGTTGATGCCCAGCACCGGGATGGACGCGGGGTGCGCCAGCTCGGCCGCGCGCAGGAACGTGCCGTCACCGCCCAGCACCAGCACCATCTCGCAACCGACGGCCGCATCGGGGCCGCCGGGCACGACGGCGACCGGCACACCGCCGCTCGGATCGATCTGCGTGCTGTACGCCTCGTCGGCGAGCACTCGCAGCCCGATGCCGGCATCGGCGAATATTTTCGCGACGCGATGCGCCGTCTCGGTGATTTCCTTGCGCCCCGGATGGGCGACGAGCAGGATCTCGCGTGTCACGCCGGTCCCTCCTGCACCGCTCGATGAATCGCTGCCGCAGCCTGGTCGGCGTCCGCCTGCCCCCGCTTGAGCCACAAAAAATACTCGACGTTGCCCGACGGGCCGGGCAGCGGGCTGGCGACCGCGCCGTGCACGGCCATGCCCAATTCTGCCGCGCGCTCGGCAACCGCGAGCACCGCGGCGGCGCGCAACTCCGGTTCCCGCACCACGCCACCGGCGCCCACCCGGTCTTTGCCGACCTCGAACTGCGGTTTCACCATCGGCAACAGGTCGGCGTCGGCGGTGGTGCACGCGACCAGCGCGGGCAACACCAGCGCGAGCGATATGAACGACAGATCGGCGACGACAAGATCCACCGGACCGCCGATCGCGGCGGCGTCGATCGCCCGCACGTTGGTGCGCTCGTGGACGTGCACGCGATCGTCGGTGCGCAGCCGCCACACCAGCTGCCCGTAACCGACATCGACGGCGACGACCTCCCGGGCGCCGCGCTGCAGCAGGACGTCGGTGAAGCCGCCGGTGGAGGCGCCCGCGTCGAGTGCGCGCCGACCCTCGACCGGCACCGCGAAACCATCGAGCGCCCCGATGAGCTTGTGTGCTCCGCGCGATGCCCACGCCACGTCGTCGGCCGCATCCTTGACCAGCAGCGGCGCCGCCGGATCGACCGCCGTCGAGGCCTTGGTGGCCACCGCACCGGACACCAGCACCCGGCCCGCGTTGATCAGTTCGACGGCGTGCTCGCGCGAGCGGGCCAGCCCGCGCCGCACCAGCTCGGCATCGATACGAGCCCGGCGGACCACCTCAGATCTTGTCCACGGTGGCCAGGGCACGAACCAGCACGTCGTGCGCCTGCTCGAGCACCCGGGCACGGTGACCGATCGCCGCGGCCGGCTCGGCAGGCGCGACATGCAGCCCGGCGAGGACGGCATCGACCTCGGCGTGCACAGTCTGTGGGTCCGCATATGCGGGCTGATCTGGCGTAATCATCGACGTCAACGCTATCCGATGGGCCTGACGTGCTCAGGGGCGGCGCGCCGCATCCCAGGCATCGACGGCGGCCTGCGCCGCCGGATCGGCCGGCCGGACCGTCACCGTCCCGGGGTTCGCCCAGGCGAACGTCGCCGCCACGGTCAGCGCGGCCGCCGCCGCGCGCGGGCCGACGCCACTGGTGCCCGACCCGGCATCACCATCGCCGGCAGGGGGCCGACCATTGCCGGCACCGCCCTGACCTGCACCGTCGCCCGCACGAGCCTGACCAGCGCCGACGCCCGCACGAGCCTGACCAGCGCCGCCGCCCGCACGAGCCTGACCAGCGCCGCC
>CAKZIX010000108.1 GCA_936936565.1 uncultured Nocardiaceae bacterium
CCCTCGACGTTCGCGTAGGCGGCGCGCATGTCCTGCCAGCCGTCGCTCTCGCCGACGGAGATGCGCGTGTACGTGCCGGGCACGGAGGAGAACTTGTCGGTGTCCGCAGCGTTCGCGATGACGTGCTTGACGCCGCCGCGCTCGATGCGGTCTGCGCGACCGGGCCCGCGCGGGCCCAGGACCGGCCGCTGCGCCAGCTGGCGCGGATCGCGCGGGTCATGCTGCTCGCGACCGACGAGGCCGAGTTCGCCCAGGCCCATGGGCTGATCGCCGTGTTCGGCGCCGTCGTCGGCGTGCTGCTCGGGCTGGGCCTGGGCTGGGGTTTCATCCGTACGCTGCACGATCAGGGCATCACCATCGTGTCCGTGCCGTACGCACTGGTGATCATCGTGCTCGTCGCGGCCGGCGTGGTGGGTGTGCTGGCCGCCCTGGCGCCGGCGATCGGCGCCGCGCGAACCAAGCCGCTGGAGGCCATCGCCGCCGAGTAGCGCGGGTCAGGAGTTGCGGTCCACCATCAGTGCGGCGAGGCGTTCGGCGGCGGCGCACGGGTCCGGGGAGCGGTGCACCCACCACGTGGCGGTGCCCAGGTAGTTGAGCACCACACCGCACGACTGCGGATTGTCGGGCTTGCGCGCCCGGAAGCCGGCGGTGCTCTCGACGACGACCCGCTCGGCGGTGTAGCCCTGGCGTTCGAGTTCCTGGCGTTCCCGCAGCAGCGAGTTCTTCTCGTACCAGGCGAAGGTGACGTTGATCTGCTCGCGCGGCAGGTTCCAGGCGCAGATGGCGCCGAAGAAGTACTGGTCGATCTCGGTGCCCGAAACAGCTTGTGCGATCAGCTCGTTGGGCACCGCCTCGCATTCACGCAGGACCTTGTCCAACTGCGGGCGCGCCGTCGCGGGACCGGCGGGCAGTGCCAGCGCCAGCAGCACCCCAAGGGCGGCAACGCGTTTCATGTCGCCCTCGACATCGTCAGCTCGCCCAGCCGAATTGCCTTGTCGCACAAACCCGCGGTCGCCTCGTCGCGGTTGAGCACGTACCACAGGAAGAAGTCCGCGCCGTCGGGCACCGCGGCCACACAGTCCCGATGGCCCTCGTAGGCGATGTAGCCACGGCGCCCCGCGATCGTCGCGTCGCGCACCTCGTGGCCGCCGAACTCGGTGCCGAGCCGTTCGCGCTCGAACGGGCTGCTGCGATACCACAGAAACATCACGTAGGTCGCCCGCCCAGTGGAACTCCATTCGCAGTGAGAGGCGTTGCGCAGCAACGGTTCCACTTCGTCCAGGCCGGTGATGTCCCGGATCTCCGCGACGCTCACGCGCCCGCACTCGCCGTAGAACTTTCCGGGCAGCGTCCCAGTCGTGGGCGCCGGTTCGTAGTCGATGATCGGTCGCTGACCACAGCCGGCCACGACACACAGCAGCGCGGCAGCGGAGAGCGCGGCAAGCCGGGCAGCCATACCCGCGAGAATACCGACCGCAGTCTCGTGCGCGGAGCTTGTCGAGCGCGCCGTCGGTGGGTGTGCGGGGTTGTGGAGTGTGTCGTCGGTGGGTGTGCGGGGTTGTGGAGTGCGTCGTCGGCGGTGTGTGAAGTCGCCGCGCGCTGCCGACTGGCGTGCGGAGTGCAGAGTGCGCCGTCGCGTGCAGGCCGACACCGGTGCATCGGGCGCGACGCGCGTGCGGCGTTGTCCGGCACTATCGTGCGTGCGGAGCCTGCGACCGGACCCGTGAATGCGGGAGCGGCATCGTTCGGCGACGTCGCTAGGCTGAGTCCGGCTGGCACCGACGGAGGGGAATCGTGGGGCAGGAGTTGACGTTCGACGATCTCGTCGACGACGGCACGGGCGTCGCCATCGAGGCCCAGCGGCGGCTGATCGAGCTCGTCGGTCCGAACCCGGCGTGGCAGGTTCGCGGCCGCACGCTGTCGCTGTTCGGCAACTATGGCCGCCTCGACACGACGATGCACCTGCTCGGCACCACCTCCGGCGCGGACGGCACCTGGCTGTGGAGCTGGGACAACCCGGCGCTCACCGACACCGACGTCGCGCAGTTCGTGCGCGAGTTCGGCACCGCGCACGGCATCGTCGAGTTCGCGACGGCATCGGACACGTGGAACGGATTCGAGCTGTCTGTCGCGGCACGGGCGGTGACCCGGTTGCCGTTCGGCTACTCTTACGAATTCGGTTCCGGAAGTCGGGCTTTCACGCTGCTCGAACACCCGGAGCTGGAGCTGCCGCAGCCGTCGGTTGCCGCCGCATCGGCGGTGCTCGCCGAAGCATTGCAGGGCGGTGTGCGCGACCGGCGTCGCGTCGTGCAGGGCTACGCGCGGGCCCGGCGCATCGCCCACACCTGGGACGACGATTTCAGCGCCATCACGCTGACCCTGCCCGACGGCGCGATGACCCTCGAGTTCGCTCCCGTGCCCACCCGCTGAGCGCCGGCCGCCGGCCGAGTGTGCGCTCATGGCGGAAATCCCGCGTAGTTTCCGCCACCACAACACTTTCGGCACCGATGAGTGCGCGAGCCGTGACGACGAGGTCGCCCAGGGCGGTCAGGCAGGTTGCTTTTCCGGCTGCGCCGACACGCTGGCGCGTCCGATGAACCAGGCCGCGACCGCACCCAGCACGCACAGCCCGGCCGTGATCGCGAAGACCTCGCTGTACTCGGTCATCAGCGCTTCCTTGAGTGCGGCCTGATAGCCCTTCAGCGCCTGGGCGTACTCGGCATCTGTCGCGTACGCGGTGGGCAGGGGCGTGTTCAGGTGCCCGGTCAACTGATGGAAGCGATGCAACCCGAACGCCGACAGCGCCGACAGTCCCACGAGCATGCCCGTCATGCGTGCGACAACCACTGCGGCGGAGGCGATTCCGTGCTCGCTCGGGGCGACGACATGCAGCGCCGCCGCCGACAGCGGCGCGATCACCAGGCCCAGGCCGATCCCGGCGATCACCATGTCGGTGTCGAAGCGCGGCAGCGGACCGTAGCTCGCCGACAACACGTCGACCGTCCAGCGCGAGATCAGCGCGTAGCCGACACCGGCGAGCAGCAGCCCGAGTACCGCGACCAGCCGGTTGCCGATCCGCGCGGCCAGCCACCCGCCCAGCAGCGCACCGATCGGCAGCGCAATCAGGAAGCGCAGCAGCAACAGCACCGCACCCGTGCCGTCCTTGCCGAACACCGACTGTGCCAGCAGCTCGATGTCGACCAGGGTGACCATGAGGGCCGCGCCGGCGGCCGCGCTGGCGGCGAGCACCGCCAGCAGCGGACCCATCTGTGCGCCCGCCGGATCGACCAGCTTGACCGTCGCGCGGCGCTCCCACACGACGAATCCGATCAACGTCACGACGGCCAGCGCCAGCACCGGAATCGCCCACGAGGCCAGCGCCTGGTTGCGCGGATCGGGGTTGTACAGGCCCGCCACCAGCAACCCAAGCACCACCGCCAGCAGCACACCGCCGATCACGTCGATGCGGCCGGTGCCCGTCACTGTGCGCGCCCCGCCACCGCGCCCGCGCGACGGCACCCCGATCTGGACCGCGATCATCGCCGCGATGCCGAGGGGTACGTTCACCCAGAACACCCCGCGCCAGCCGGCGATCTGGAAGACGCTGGCCCACACCGAAAGTCCCGCGACCACCACCCCGTACAGCGGGCCGAACACGCTGCCCAGCTCCTGAGCGGCGCCCACCACGCCCAGCACCGTGGCCCGGCGCCGATCCGCCCACAGGTCGGCAGCCAGCGCCATCGTCACCGGCAGCAGCGCGCCACTGGCGACACCCTGAATCACCCGTCCCGCAACCAGTGTCGGCACGTCACCGGCCAGCGCCGTGACCACCGACCCCACGATGAACAGCACCAGGCACAAGTGCAGCAACGGCTTTCGGCCGAACCGGTCCGAGGCCTGCCCGAGCAGCGGCATCGCCGCGATGTAGCCGAGCAGGTAGCCGGTGACGATCGGGGTGGCCCGCTCGAGCCGGTTCAGCGCGACCCCGAGATCGCGCACGATGTCGCCGAGCACGCTCACCACGACGTAGGTGTCCAGCGCACCGAGCAGCACACACAGCGCGGCCGACCCGATCGCCAGCCAGCGGACGGTCATGCCGGCGGGGAGACGACGACGGGTTTGTCGAAGTCGGTGAGAGTTGCCTCGGCCGTGGGCTTCTGGGCCTCGTCGGGCAGCTGGAACCAGATCCGCACCGGGCGCTTGCTGTCCTCGGCGATCCAGTACGTCATCTCCAGATCCGCGCGCACCCCCGGCACGATCGGCAGCACCGTATCCTTGGCGGCCTTGCCGGTCACCTTGAACGTCTTTGTCTCGCCGACCTTTTCACGCCGGTCCGTCTTCGCCTCGGTCGTCTTGGCGAGCAGGTTCGGGATGCCGCGCTGCGGATCGAGCAGGGCCGTGGAGTCGTAGATCGCTGCGGCGCGCTCCTTCGACAGCGGCTGCCAGCCACCCGTCGGCCCCTTGAAGAAGGCGGTGCCGCCGACCACGGCGAACTCGCCCTCGATCAACGCGCCGCTGAAGTCGAAGGTCAAGGTGCCCTTGGCGTCACCCGCCTTGTTCACATCGCCGTTCACACTGCGCACGTTGATACCGGGCGGAGTTCCGTTGACCTTCAACGCCAGATGCGCGCTGCTGATGCCGCCCGCGGCCGTGGCGGCCTCTTGCAACAGTCCGGCCCCGTCGGGCAGGGATTCCTGTGAATCCGACGAACATCCGGTGGCGACCACGGCGACGGCGGCGAGCGCCAGCCCCAGTTTCGTGAGCATGCCCCGATCGTAGGCCGCGCCCGGCGCGGATGCCCCCGGGACGGGCGTTGTCTCGAGATGTGCGGAATCGCGGAGCGTGCCGGCGTCGGATGAACCTGTCGCGGCGGCTGGCGTCGTCGTGCAGGGGCGACCGAGATGTACGCGAATCGGGATTCGGGCAGCGGTGTGGGGTCTACCGTGGAAGACGGAGGTGAACAGAACATGGCAGATCTGCTGATTACCGATGTTCCCGACAACGTCGTCGCCGCGCTCGAGGCGCACGCGTCGCAGTTCGGTCTGACGTGCGTGGAGTACGTGCGCCGCTTCCTCGTCAACGATGCCAGCCACAAGTCGGCCGACGTGCACGTCGCCGATTTCAGGTGCCTGTGCCAGGCATTCGACGGCATGGCCGACGACGACCTGCTCAAGAAGGCCTGGGACTAGCGCGACCAGCGGGTCGGCGGTGCGATACGTCCACTCTCGATGGCCTTGCACCCCCGCCGAGGTGTGGCTCGTGACCGCGAACGAACTCAGCGCGCGGGCGGCCGCGGCCGTCGCGATCCGGTGGCGGTCCTCGACGCGCCGACGCGCTACGGGTTGCGCGCGAGCCAGCCGGTGACGTCGCCGCGGTCCAGCGCGACCGCCAGCAGCTCGGGAAACTTGTCGGGCGTGCAGGCGAACGCGGGAATCCCCAGCCCCGCGAGGGCCGCGGCATTGTCGTGATCGAACGACGGTGCGCCGTCGTCGGACAATGCCAACAACACGATCACCTGGACGCCCGCCGCCAGCATCGCCGCGATGCGCTTGATCATCTCGTCCCGGATGCCGCCCTCGTACAGATCCGAGATCAGCACGAACAGCGTGTTCGACGGTTTCGTGATCAACGACTGGCAATACGCGATCGCCCGATTGATGTCGGTGCCGCCGCCGAGCTGCGTGCCGAAGAGCACCTCGACCGGATCGTGCAGCTCCTCGGTGAGATCCACCACAGCGGTGTCGAACACGACCAGCGACGTGCGCAGCGACCGGATGGACGCCAGCACCGCTGCGAACACCGACGCATACACCACGCTCGACGCCATCGACCCCGACTGGTCCAGTGCGAGCACCACATCCCGTTGCACCGCTCGACTTCTGCGCCCGTACCCGACCAGCCGTTCCGGCACCACCGTCTTGTGCTCGGGCAGGTAGCGCGTGAGGTTCTTGCGAATCGTGCGGTCCCAGTCGATGTCTCGCTGTTTGGGCCGATGCGTGCGCGACGCGCGATTGAGCGAGCCGGACACCGCCGCCACCGTGCGCGTCGCGATCCGCTGCTCGATTTCGCGCACCACCTTGCCGACCACCATGCGCGCCGTCGCCTTCGTTTCCTCCGGCAACACCCCGCCCAAGCTCAGCAACGTGCCGACCAGATGCACATCCGGCTCGACCGCTTCCAGCAACTCCGGCTCCAGCAACAACTGCGTCAACTGCAACCGGTCGACGGCATCGCGCTGCATCACCTGCACGACACTGCTCGGGAAGTAGCTGCGAATGTCGCCGAGCCAGCGCGCCACCCGCGGCGCCGAACCACCCAGTCCCGCCGAGCGTGGCCCCGGCTCCGCCGGCTTGTCGTACAGCGCCGCCATCGCCGCGTCCATCGCCTTGTCGCCCTTGCCATCCAAGCCGCCCAGACCCTCCTCGGCCGCCTGCCCCAACAGCAACCGCCACCGGCGGTGCTTACTGGCCTCGCTGCGCTCGGCGGGGTTGGATGGCGGCGCCTGCGCCGCCGCGGAATCGCTGGATTGGGGAAACGGACCGGGTCGATTCATCCGAGGATCTCCAGGACGGTGCGTTGGGCGATGCGGCCGCGTTCGGTGTCGACCGGCGCGGACGTGGCGGTGCGCGCTTCGCCGCGGACGGCGCGGCCGACGGCGCGCCGCTCCGGTTCTTCGAATCCGCCGAAAGTTCGCCGCAGCAACGGCAATACGGCGGTGAAGTCGGCGTCGTCGAGGCCGGACACCCAGTGGTCGAGCAGCGCCAGCAGGTCGCGGTCGTGGACCAGCAGCAGCCCGCCGCCGCCGAGGAAGCCGTCGATCCAGGCCGCCTTGGCCGCCGGCGACGGACCCACCGACAGCGCACGGGAAAGCCGTGCGGCGGAATCGGATTCACTGATGGTGCCGGCGTCGCGCAACAGCCGCACCAGGCGCCCGGCGAGGACTCCGTGCACGTCGTCGCGCCCGCTCACCGACTGCAGCGTACCCAGCCAGCGTGCGGTGGCTGGGGCGTCGTCGCGAGTCATGATCGCCGTGTGCGCCTCGTCGACGAGGGTGCGCATGTCCGCGGCGCTGTCGTCGTCGAGACCGGTTGTCGCCGCGGCGAATCCGGCCGAAATCCGGACCAGCATGCTGTCGGTGACGTGTTCGAGCGCGGCGGTGTCGGTGCCGCGCACGTCGCGGTAGCGGATGGTGCGGGTGAGTGGGCCGATGGCGCCGAGCAGATGCGCCACATCGTGATCGAGCGCAGCGGCGGCCTCCAAGGCCGAAAGCAGTTCCGGCACCGGCAGATCGGCGAGCAATGCCCGGTCCAGCAGGCGCGCCAGCTCGCCGAGGGTGCGTTGCGCGAGCCCGTCGAGCAGTTTTGCGGTGGCGGCGCCGGGCACCGTGGTGCCCCACATCGAGGCCTCCACGATCGCGACCGCGAACTCCGGCTGCCACTCCAGCGTCCACGTTTCGCGGAACGTGCCCGTCGCCTGCACCTGGCTGTCGGTGGCCGTGCCCCAATCGATGCCGAGGATCGACAGCCGGTGCAGCAGCCGGGATTTGGCCCGGTCGTTGGGTTTGCGCAGATCCAGGTTCAGTGTCTTGATCAGCGCCTGCTGCTTGAGCCGCAGGCGGCGCGCCGTCGCCCGCAGATCGGCATCCACAGGGATGGTGGGGGTTTCGTCGGGAACGGCACCGAGATCCTGGCCCACTACGAGCCGCTCGGTGACCAGCCGCAGCCGGACGTCGTTGCCGTCGCACAGCACCGCGCGGGTGGCCTCGGTGACCTCCGACAGCCCGGCCAGCGGCCGAGAACGCATGGCCGCCAACGTTTCCGCCAGGCGGACGGCTTCGATCACGTGCGCGCTGGACACCGGCAGATCTTCGGCGCGCAGCACCCGTGCCACCTTGGTCAGCCAGCGGGCGATCGGCTGTTCGGGCTCGGTGTGCAGGTGGTGGTACCAGCCGGGTGAGGTGATGCCCGCGCCGTAGCCGGAGGCAGTTGCCAACCGGGAGTGCGTCCACGGCACCCAGGTGAGCGAGGTCTTGACCTTCGGCAACCCGCGCAGCACTGCGAGGTCCGGTGCCGCCGGTCCGAGCGTGGTGAGCGCGGGTGCGTGATAGGCGCCGCACACCACCGCGATTCGCGCGGCCGTTTTGGCGAGTTTTCGGATCGTCTGGCGCATGTACGCCTCGCGGATGGAGTTCTGGTCGGTGCCCCGTTCCAGCGGTGCGCGCAGTTCGGTCATCGCGTCCAGGATTGCTTCGAAAGTCGCAGCGTCCGAGGTGGATTCGACGACGGCGTCCCACCAGCGCTCGGCGTCGTCGAAACCGGCCGCGCGCGCGAGGTCTTCGAGCGGATCGCCGGAACTGCGTTCTCGTTTCCCGACCAGCGAGTTCGCGGCCGGGAGATCACAGAACCGGGCCGGCACGCCGTGTTCGGCGGCCCAGGCCAGCGCCTGCCATTCGGGGGAGAAGGCGGCGAACGGCCAGAACGCGGCGCGCCCGGGTTCGGCGGTGTCGTAGGCCAGCAGCGCCACCGGCGGGCGCATATCCGGGTGTGCGGCAAGCGGAATCAGGGCGTCGGCGTCGGCCGGCCCTTCGATCACCACCGCATCGGGGGCGTACTCGTCGAGCGCCGCGCGCAACGACCGGGCCGATCCCGGCCCGTGATGGCGGATTCCGAACACCCGGATGTCGGCGGTCAACCGGATACCTCTTTGCAGGCCCGGTAGAAGTCGTCCCAGTCGCGGCGCTCGCGCACCACCGCTTCGAGGTATTCGGTCCACACGACGCCGTCGGAGGTCGGGTCCTTGACCACCGACCCGAGGATGCCCGCCGCCACGTCGGCCGCGCGCAGCACGCCGTCGCCGAAGTGCGCCGACAGCGCCAGCCCACTGGTGATCACCGAAATCGCTTCCGCCGTGGACAAAGTCCCCGACGGGGACTTCAGCTTGGTACGACCATCCTCGGTGACGCCGCTGCGCAGCTCGCGGAAAACGCGTACCACTCTGCGGATTTCGTCGGCGGCAGTGGATACCGGCGGCAATTCCAGTGCGGCCCCGAGTTGTTCGACGCGACGGGCGACGATGTCGACCTCTTCGTCTTCGGTGGCGGGCAGCGGCAGCACGACGGTGTTGAACCGCCGCCGCAGCGCGGAGCTGAGCTCGTTGACGCCGCGGTCGCGGTCGTTGGCGGTGGCGATCACGTTGAAGCCCTTGGCGGCCTGCACCTGGGTGCCCAGCTCGGGAATCGGCAGACTCTTCTCCGACAGCACGGTGATCAGCGCGTCCTGCACGTCGGAGGGAATGCGAGTGAGCTCCTCGACGCGGGCGATCGCGCCGGTGCGCATCGCGGTCAGCACCGGAGAGGCGACCAGCGCCTTGTCGCTCGGTCCCTCGGCGAGCAGGCGCGCGTAGTTCCAGCCGTAGCGGATCGCCTCTTCGGCGGTGCCCGAGGTGCCCTGCACCAGTAGCGTCGAGTCACCCGAGATGGCGGCCGAAAGATGTTCGGACACCCAGGTTTTCGCAGTACCGGGGACGCCGAGCAGCAGCAGCGCGCGGTCGGTGGCCAGCGTGGCCACCGCCACCTCGACGAGCCGGCGCGGCCCGATGTACTTCGGTGAGATGGTGTCGCCGTCGCCGAGCAGGTACGTCACCACCGCCCACGGCGACAGCCGCCACGACGGCGGCCGTGGCCGGTCGTCGATGCGGGCGAGGGCCTCGAGTTCGTGCGCGTAGGCCTGTTCGGCGTGCGGGCGCAAAAGTTCGGTCACGCGAGTTCCTCCAGCATCTGCTTGCGCTGTCTCAGGGTGTGGGCTATGGCGGTAAAGGTGCTCTGCCAGTTGGGATCCGGTGTTTGCTCGGCATACTGCTCGATGAGCGGCAGCAGTTCCAGCGGCAGATGCAGATGCATCAGCTGCAGCAGCGCGGTGACCTTGTGCCGCGGGGTGCGCACGACCTCGGCGACGACGCGCCGCGCGTCGTCCACCGGCCATGGGTGGGGCCAGTCCTTCGGTTCGGGTGCCTGGGTGCGCTGACGCAGCAGGTCGAGCAGACCCTGCGCGCGGTGCCGGACGTCTTGACGGCGATCGCCGAGCGCCGCGTCGAGAAACGGCACGTCGGCCTCCGACAGGTTCGTGGCCAGCACCTGCAGCAGGCCGCGGCGGTCGGTCTCGCGGTCCCAGGTTGCTCCGAGCAGGTCACGCGCGGCGTCCGGGGCACGCTCACGCAGGCGGTGCAGCCAGGCGCGGCGCTGTTCGGCGCTGCCGTGCCGCCAGACCTCTTCGGCGTCGGAGCGCACCAGGTCCTGCCATGCGGGGTTCTGCCGCGCCAGCCATTCGCCGCGCGGCCCGGCCAGGCGCAGGAGTTGTTCGCGCACATCGCGATACGCTGCAGCGGCTTCCATGAGCATGCCCACTTGGCGGTCCGGTGGGCGATAGTTGCGCCGGTGCGCCTCCGCGAGCCACTCGAACAGCAGGGCCGAGCGCGCCGACAGCAGTTCGACGAGCCGTGCCGCAGCCGCGTCCGGCAGCAGCAAACGATCGTCGTCGCGTGCCGGGGTGGGGGCCGAACCCGTTGTGGTGGTGACGGATCCGCGGTCGAAGGCGTACTCGAGTGCGACGTCGTCGAGGATGTCGCCGGCGTACGGGCGCCGCGCGGTGCCCAGCAGTGCGGTGGAGACCAGGTCCGCCCTCATACCGGCCACGTTTCTCCGGCGGTGACGACCGAGACCGGCTCCACGCCGCGCGCGCTCACCTCGCCGACGACGGTGACCGGGTGCCCGCCGGAGATGCCGAGCAGTGGCCACGGGTTGTTGCTGTCCAGCGGCAGCTGCCGGCCGTGCCCGTCGACGAGCCGGCGCTGCGCGGTGGGCACCACGGCCTCCAGTACCGCCGGATAGGAACGCAGCCACGGGTCGGCACCTACGGCGGCGGCATAGTCGTCCAGAGCGGCGTCGAACCCCGCCCCAGGCAGCGCGGTGAACGGTTCGGCAACGGCGTGGCGCGTACCGAGCACCGCCCGCATCGGCACCGCGCCGGGGTAGTAGTGCAGGTCCGCGTCGAGCAGCTGCCCGGGCTGCGGAACGGCATCGAAAGCGGGTGTGCCATAAGAGAAGTCGAGCAGCAGTGCCCACCGCCGCGACGCCCGGCCACGCAGCCAGACGTGACGCGAGTACAGCTCGTTGTCTTCGGAGACGCGCAGCCCCAGCACCATCCAGGAATCCCGGTGTGCCGGCAGCTCCTGGACCGATTGGGTGCTGACGGGGTATCCGATGTGCGCCTGCACGCTGGCGCGAAGCGCTGGATCGAGGGTGTCCAGGCGCCGGTGCGCCTTGATCAGCAACCGGATCTGCGCGTATTCGATGAGCAATCGCTGCGGCCAATCCGGTTCGGTGGCAACGACATACGGCAGCTTGCGCAGGCGCCGGGCGAGCGCGGGCGCCTGCGCGTCCACCATGCGCGCAGCAATCGCGTCGAATTCTGCGTACCCACGATTGGCCTGGGCCAGCCCGGTACGTACCTGATCCTGTAGCCACCGGTCCAGATCCTCGAGCCCGGCGCTCACCCGCTCGCGGCGCTGCACCGCGGTCTGCGGATTCGGGGTACGTGCCGCAGGCGCGGCGCGTTCGGCGCGCGTGGCAAGCCACTCCGTCACCTGATCGGGTGCGCTGTCGCGGTCGGGTACCGCGTCTTCGGCCCAGCTCACGAGCAGGCTCAGCGCGTGCTTGCACGGGAACTTGCGGCTCGGGCACGAGCACGTGTAGGCGGGTCCGGACAGGTCGACGATGGTTTGGTACGGCTTGGCCGCGCTGCCCTGGCAGGAGCCCCACAGCGCGGTCTGGTGATGCCCGGTGTCCGACCAGCGGGTGGTCAGCTTGCGCGCGGCCGCCAGCGACACGCCGTCCGGGGCGAGCGCGGCGATCTGGTCGAGGCTCCAGCGTTGTGGCATCGCGGGTGAGCGTAACGGCCACCACCGACGCGCTGGTGCATCCGGCGAGTCACGCTGCGGTGCTGGACCGTTCGGCGGTGACGATCGTGAATTCGGGCAGCAGCGCCGGATGGTCGATGAGCAGCCAGTTCGCGGCATACGGCAGCGCACCGGACACGGTGGAGGTCGTGATGCCGACGCGGGCCGGTGCCAGCGCCACTTCGCCCGGCCGGATCATCATGATCTGCGCGCCGGTCTTGCGGATCGCCCACATCGCCACCACCGATTCGATGCTCGGTTCCAGCACGGCGACGACGGTGTGGCCCGGCGCGGCGCCCATGCGGCGCAGCGCGGTGGCCAGCCGCGTGGACGAGCGCTCCAGTTGGGCGTTGGTCAGCTCCCGCCGGCCGGAACTGGCGGCCACGCCGTCCGGGTCGGCAGCGGCAAGCTCGGCCAGCTGCTCCGGGCTCGGCAGGCCGATCGACGACGGGGCGGGCAGCCCTACCAGCGTGTGCATGTCGGAACTCCTCTCGTGCGGTTGCCCAAACTCTGGTCCAGCGTGGGTCCGGGCTGAAGAGTCCCGAGGTGTGGAACGCGCGCCCCAGGGGGTGCGGCCGCGGCCACCCTTGGTGTTGCAGGCCGACGATCGGTCTGTCATTCTGTACGGCTCGGATGTTCCGGGCCCGTGGTGAATCTCGCTCCCCGACATGGCGAGAGCCGCACTGCGGCAGCGCTTTCGGTCACTGGCTCGGCCGCGGCGCTGAGGTCCGGGGAGGGGCGAGGGGTGGACGTTGCACCAGGCATGGTTCAACGTCCGATCTCTCCCCGGACCGACCTATTCGGCCGGAGCGGCCGATGCGCATCTGTTATGTTTCGGATCGGGCGGGGATGAAAAGCCTTGATGGCGAGGGGGTGTTCGCGCTGTCCGATCTTGCCGAGCTGCTGCAACGCAGGCTCACCGACGTGCCGGCCGACGTCGCCGAGCGTGTGCTCGGCAGCCTTTCGGACGAACGTCCAGTCGCGCAATCCGGCGCAGACGTTCCGACCGGGATCTTCGTTCGCTCCATCCGGGTGCAGGGCTTTCGCGGTATCGGGCCGGCGGCGCGCCTCGAACTCGATACGCACCCAGGGCTCACCCTCGTCGTCGGCCGCAACGGATCCGGCAAATCCAGCTTCGCCGAGGCGGCCGAGCTCGCCCTGACCGGGCGCAACCTGCGCTGGGACGGTACCCGTTCGAAGACCTGGCGCGAGGGCTGGCGAAATCTGCACGACGGGCAGGCGCCCCGCATCGATCTGGAGTTGGTCACCGAGGCAGGCGATGCTGCTGCCCTCACCCTGACCCGCGCCTGGTCGGCCACCGACTCCCTTGCCGATGGCCAGTGGTGGGAACGCCGAAACATGCAGCCGCGCAAGGAGTTCGACGGCAGCGATTTCGAAGGGGCGCTCGAGCTGTACCGCCCGTTCCTGTCCTACAGCGAGCTGGGCGCGCTGATCGACGGCAAACCGAGCGACCTGTACGACGCCGTGCACCGGCTGCTCGGACTCGACGAGCTGACCGCGGCGGCCGAGCGGCTGCGCACGCGGCGGCTGGATCTGGACAAGGCCGCCAAGGCGGTGCGCCGCGCACAGGCAGATCTCGCGGCCGAACTCGAAGCCGTCGACGACGAGCGCGCCCAGCAGGTCGCGCGGCTGCTGGCGGCCGGCGCCCGGGTCGATCTCGGCGCCGTCGCAGGTCACGTCTCGGGCAGCGGCGCCGAGGTCGCCACCATCGCCGCGGTACGGGGCCTGCTGAACCTGGCGGTGCCCGAGCGCGCGCTGGTGGTCCAGGCGGCGCAGCGGGTTCGCGCCGCCACGGCGGCACTCGGGGCGGCCGCCACCTCCGACGCCGAGTCCGACGCCCGGGTCCTCGGATTGCTCACTGCCGCGCGCGCCCACCACGCTGCGGTCGGCACCTGTTCGTGTCCGGTGTGCGGGCGCGGCGCGCTGGACGCCGATTGGGTTGCCCGGACCGACGCCGAGCTCGCCCGGCTGAGTCATGCGGTGCGCCACCTGGAAACGGCGCGTGCGGAATCGGTCGCGGCCGCCGCGGCTGCCCGAGCGTTGGTGGCGGAGGTGCCGGGCGGTCTCGGGCAGGCGGCCACAGTCGACACGACGGCTGCCGCCGCGGCGTGGCAGCGCTGGTCCGAGCTCCCGGACAGCCTCGACGACAACGATTTCCCGGACGCCTTCGCCGCCGCGCATGCGGCGCTGGCCGCCGAACTGGCCACCGTGCACAAGCTCGCCGCGGCCGAGCTGGTCCGGCTCGACGAGGTGTGGTCGCCGCTGGCGCAACGACTTTCGGCGTGGCTGCACGACGCCGCGCTGGTGCAGGAGGCCGCGGCGGAGCTGAAGGCGACCAAGAAGGCCGAAGACTGGCTCAAGGAGCAGACCGCCGCCATCCGAGACGAGCGGATGGCGCCGCTGGGCAAGCGCGCACAACTCATCTGGAACGAGTTGCGCCAGCAGAGCAACGTGGATCTCGGGGTGATCCAGCTGGCCGGCAGCTCCACCAGCCGGCACCTGCGGCTGGCCGTCACCGTCGACGACGTGCCAGGGGCCGCGCTCGGCGTGATGAGCCAGGGCGAACTGCACGCGCTCGGCCTGTCGCTGTTCATTCCGCGAGCTGCGTTGGATGGCAGCCCATTTCGGTTCATGATCATCGACGATCCGGTGCAGGCCATGGACCCGGCGAAGGTCGACGGCCTGGCCCGAGTGCTCGCCAAGGTCGCCACCGTGCGCCAGGTGATCGTCTTCACCCATGACGAGCGGCTGCCGGAAGCGGTGCGGCGCTTGCAGATCGACGCGACCGTGCTCGAGGTGCAGCGCCGCGCGCAGTCCGCGGTCACCGTGCGGGTGGCCGAGGATCCGATCAAGCGCTACCTCGCCGACGCCTGGGCGCTGGCGAAAACCAAAGAGGTACCGCCGGACATCGCCCGCGACCTGGTGGCCACCTGCTGCCGGTCCGCACTGGAGGCGGCCAGTCAGCTCAAGGTGCGAAGAACTTTGTCGGCCAAGGGATTCGGGCGCGCCCAGATCGACGCGCAGCTGGCCGAGGCCAGACTCACCCACGACATGGTCTCGCTGGCGATGTTCGGCGAGGTACGCAAGCACGCCGATCTGTACAAGCGGCTGAACCGCGAAGGTGCTTGGGCCGCAGAGACTTTGCGCAGTTGCAAGGCCGGTGCGCACGGTGCCGGGGTGGGCGAGCTGCCGGTGCTGGTGGCCGACACCCGCCGGCTCGTCGAAATAGTGCTGCGGTGATCACCGTCGCGCAGCGCTTGGCCGCCGCCCAGCGACTGCTCGACGGCAAAGTCACCGATGCCGACGGCGTGTGGGCGCGGGCGGTGGTCTGGATTCTGCGCGTCGCGCTCGAACAGCAGGTCGACGAGGTGTGGCAACGGGCGAGTGTGCCCGACATGCAGGCGGCCTCGATGCGTGCCCAACTGATCGTGCTGCGCACCGTTGCCGGCGATGTCGCCGCAGATCGGGCAGCGCTGTTGTGGCACAGCCTTTCTCATGCGGCGCATCATCACGACTACGAACTGGCGCCCGCTGTCGTCGAGCTGGTTCGCTGGCAGGCCGAGGCCACCGAGGTGGTCCGATTGCTGCGTGCCGGTGCGCCGATTCGGTAAACCTCGGTAGCCGAATTCCCGGGAAACGGTCTGGACAACCCCGCTGAACTGGGCGTACGTTGTTGCCCGTCAACGTGGGGGTTGGTACGAACAAACATTGGGGGGCCTTTGTTGTGATCGTTGTCGAGAACCAGAAGATCTGCAGCGACACCACCGTTCACTATGCGCGCGCCGCCATCGGCGCGGGCTGGGTGCTGTCCTGGCTGCCGGGCCGCATCGTCGCCGAGTCGCAGGCCATGTCGGGAGTGCTGCTCGCCGAGTTGGTCGCGGCCAAGCGCGTGCTGCACCCGCAGGACCTGGCGTGGATCGGGGTCTGGGCCGCGGCGCTGCATGTCGATGTCGACGCGGCAGTGGCCGCAGTGCGGCGCGCGCCGGCCTGTCAGCCGGACCCGCGGTCGCGCTCGCGCGGGCGGGCCGGCGGTCGTCGGCACCGCCCGAACACGGGCGCGTCGGCATGACGACCCGAAGTGTGTATAGTGTGTGTATGGCTCGGCTGAACGTATACGTGCCTGACGACCTGGCCGATCGCGCGCGGCGGCGCGGGCTGAACATCTCCGCCCTCACCCAGGCCGCGATCACGGCCGAACTGGCGCGCGATGCCACCGACGAATGGCTCGCCGGTCTGACGGCCGGGGAGAATGGAGTCGATCACGACGACGTGCTCGCGGCATTGGATGCTGCCCGCGACGAGTTCGGCACGACGGGCGAGGCGAAGTGACGGCGGCCGAGGTCGTCGTCGACGCGAGCGCACTGGTGGATCTACTCGTCGGCACGCCCCGGTGTGCGGCGGTCCGGGCACGGTTGTCGGGGACCGTCCTGCATGCTCCGGCGCACCTGGACGCCGAGGTGTTGTCTGCGGTCGCACGGCTGGCGCGCGCCGATGTGCTCCGGGTTGCCGATGCCGAGGCAGCGCTGGAGTCGCTGCGGCGTGCTCCCGTTCAGCGGCACGAGCTGGTGGACCTGATCGATCCCGCATGGTCGTCGCGGGGCCGAATCCGGGTTGTCGATCTGCTGTACGTTGCCCTCGCCGAAAAGTTGGGTTTCCCGCTGCTCACCACCGACGCGCGGCTGGCGCGCGCATGCCCGCTGGCGCAGGAGATCGCCTAGCGATGGGTCGTACAGCCGTTGGAAGAGAACGCGACCGGCTCAGCGCCCGGTGAACCAGTCGATGATGTGCAGCACGTTCAGAAATGCGCTGGTGCCGTTGTTGGCCATTGCCGAACCGGTGCTCATCGCATGCAGAGCGTCCCAGAAATCCATGGGGAACTACTTTCGCCGAAACACACACCCACCCCGGGCTTGCTTCAACGATAGCGGCGCCGAGCGGGTGGCGCCCGCCCGTGCTTTCACGGGCGGGCACTACCGGATCAGCGGTGGGGCGGTGGGTCAGGCGGCGGAGCCGCTGCCCAGCTGGGAGAACAAATCGAGCACGTTCAGCAGGGCGCTGGTGCCGTTGTCGAAGATTGCCGAGCCGGTGTCGAGCGTGCTGAGCAGTTGCGAGAAGTCCATGAATACACCTTTCGAAACGGTCGCGTTCGGAGCGGGTACCCGAAGCCCACGGTAGTGGCAGGGGCGCATCATGCAACCGCGCGATTTCGGAAGTTGCTGGTCAGCGCAATATCGCACTTTCGATTGCGACCCAGGTCACATTCTGGCGGGGTCACCTCACATCAGCAGATTGCGGATGTCGTCGGCAGTGAGTGCGGTGCTCAGCGCATTATCCGCATCCAGCACTCCGGCCGTCAGCTGCGCCTTGCGTTCGCGCAGCGCCACGACCTTTTCCTCGATGGTGCCCTTGGCGATCATTCGGTAGACCATCACGTGCCGGGTCTGCCCGATTCGGTGCGCGCGGTCGACGGCTTGGGCCTCGGCCGCCGGATTCCACCACGGGTCGAGCAGGAAGCAGTAGTCGGCCTCGGTGAGGTTGAGCCCGAACCCGCCCGCCTTGAGGCTGATCAGGAACACCGGCGCATCCCCGTCCTTGAACTCGGCCAGCACACCCGCCCGGTCCTTGGTTTTGCCGTCCAGGTAGCAGTAGCGGATGCCGTCGGCCTCCAGGCGCCGGCGCACGGCGTCGAGGTACCGGGTGAACTGGCTGAACACGAGCGCGCGGTGCCCACCGCCGATGACGTCGGCGAGCTGCTCGAGCAGCGCGTCCGTCTTCGCCGACGGCACGCGCCGGTGCTCCCCGTCGACGAGTGCCGGGTCGATGCTGAGCTGGCGCAGCAATGTCAACGATCGCAAGATGGTGAACCGGTTCGTGTCCAGATCCTCGATGAGGCCGAGAATTTTCTGCCGCTCCCGCTGCAGATGGGTTTCGTAGAGCCGGCGATGCTCGGGATGCAGGTCGAGTTCGAGCACCTGCTCCTGCTTGTCCGGCAGATCTGCGGCGACCTGTTCCTTGGTGCGGCGCAACATCAGTGGCTTGATACGCCGCCGCAACTGCGCGAGCAATTCGGCATCGCCGTCCTTTTCGACGGGGCGGCGGTAGTACTCGGTGAACTGTTTCTGATTGGGAAACAACCCCGGCGCGACGATCGACAACAGCGCCCACAGTTCGCCGAGATTGTTTTCCATCGGAGTGCCGGTAATGGCCAATTTGAACGGCGCGGCCAGCAGGCGCGCACATCGGTACGCCTTGGACAGATGGTTCTTGACGAACTGCGCCTCGTCCAACAGCAAACCCGCCCAACGGATGTCGGCGTAGGAATCGAAATCGAGACGGAACCTCGCATAGGAGGTGACGACAAGATCAGCGCCGGCGATTTTGTCGGCGAGGGTGCCGCCGTCGTCGATGGCCACCGCCCGCAGTCCCGGTGTGAACTGCGCTGCCTCGGCGGCCCAGTTCGGTACCACGCTGGTGGGTGCCACGACGAGAAACGGCGGCAGATCGGGGTCGGCCGACTTCGCGTGGGCGATCAGTGCCAGCGACTGCAGCGTTTTGCCCAGGCCCATGTCGTCGGCCAGGACGCCGCCGAGCCGATTGCGCCACACGAACTCCAGCCACCGGAACCCGTCGAGCTGGTATGGACGCAACTGCGCGTGCAGGCCCGTCGGGACGCACTCGGATTCCAGGTCGAGCAAGCCCTGCACCTGGGCCTGCCACTGCTGTGCCTGCTGGTCCACCACCGCCAGGTCGGTGAGATCGTGCCACAGGCCCGCCTGGAACCGGCTGATCCGCAGCGGCTCGTCCGCGCGGTCCTGCAACACCCGCGCCTCGGCGATGAGATCGGCCAGCGCGCGCAGTTCGGGCTTGTCGAGTGCGAAGTAGGCGCCGTCGGCGGTGAGCAGGTGCGACTGGCCGGCGGCCATCGCCGCGAAGACGTCGACGAACGGGATCCGCTTGTCTTCCAACGTGATCGTGACGTCCAGGTCGAACCAGTCGGTGTCGGTGGTAGCGCCGGTGGAGACACCGAGGTGCACCTCGGCCACCTCGCGGTAATCCGGGACAGTGCCCTCGATCTCGACGTCGACGGCCTCGCGCAGCCGCGGCAGCAGCTCGGTGGTGAAACGCATCGCCGCCATGCCGTCCAACTGCGCCGTCGGAAACATCGGCAGGGTGGTGCGCCGGCTGCCGAGCCCGTAGTCGTCCAGCGGCAGCTGCAGCCGGGCCGCGACGGCGCGCTCGGTATCGAGATCGCGAAACGCCTGTGGCTCTTCGGCTTCCAGCTCCACCAGGCGCACGTCGCCATCGATCTCGTAGCGCCAGCGCCAGTGCAGCTCGACGTGGTGGCGCCCGCCGTAGCGGACCCGCACCATCAGCTCGGGATCGGAGATCGTCGGCACCGTGAAAGACCGATCCGAGGAGTCGATGGTGGCCAGCTTGCGCAGCGACGGCAGGTACTCGGTGACGAAGCGCTCGACATCGCCCGGCGGGATGCGAACTCCGCTGCGCCGCAACGCGATGGTCTGCAGCCAGCCGGGAATGGCCGCCCGCAGCGGCGCGAGCCCGCGGGTGCTGCCGGCCTCGTAGACCACGCCGTGCGCGTCCGCGCCGACGAACGCGACGCTGCCCTCGGGCAGCGCCGTGCCGCCCACCCGCACCAGCGGCCGCAGCTCGAGTGCCCCGTCCGCGGCGGCGGTGACATCGATCGTCAGCTCGGCCCGCTCGTGCAGTACTGCATTGTGCAGCAACGGGATTCCCGCGCGCTGCGCCTCGGCGAGCAACACCCACAGCTGGCGGCTGTTGAACACCGCCAAGTCCAGCTCGCGGACCTCCTGATAGGCCGGGTAGCCGCTGCGCGCCTGGTAGACCGCGAACAGATCCGCGAGCAGGCGCACCTGGTCGTAGTCGTACTCGTAGGACGAGCCGATCCGCGACCAGCTGAGGTTCCCGTTCACCCAGCCCTTGCGGCCCTGGCGCAGAATCCGCAGGCTCGGCCGCGGTGTCATCGTGAGCGCGATGCCGAGCTGGGCGGTGTCGGGCTGGCGCAGCGGCGGTGTCTTCAGCGGCAGCAGCGTCTGCTCCCAGGACGCCGGGGTGGCGGTGGGCCGGGCGTTGCGCTCGCCCAGGATCATCGCGACGACGTGCTTGCAGTTGGTTTCCACCGGACAGGTGCACTCGCTGTGATCGAGTACCGGGCCCACCGTGTCGGTGAAGAACGTGGCCGTACACGCGTAGATCTCGCCGTCGCTGCCGGTGACCAGCCCGCTCAGCGCATACCCGGACTCGTCCCACTGCGCATGCGCGACCTTGCGGGACCGCGCGTACTGCTTGCCGCGTGCAAACGTGGCCGAACCGACGATGTTGGCGACATCGTCCAGGTCGAGCTGTTGCAGCGAGATCGGAGCCATGGCTGAGAACCTAACGGAGCGCACCGACACAAAGTTCCCGAGCCGGCGCGCTCCGGCACCGGCGCACCGGCGGTGCGTGCGGCAGCGTCAACCGACCGCGCGGCGGGCGTAGGCGCGCACGTCGGCGTCCGGGTCGTCGAGTGCCGATTTCAGCGCCACCAGCGCCGACGGCTCGCCGGGCCAGCGCGCCAGCGACAGCACCGCGGCCTTGCGCACGTCCAGGTGCGGGTCGGTCAGCGCTCGCGCCAGCGGGGCGATCGCCTCGTCCGGGTCGGCACCGGCCAATCCGCGGGCCGCGCCCTGGCGCACCTGCCAGGCCGAATCCCGCAGCGCCGCAATCGCGGTGGCCGCGTCGTCGCGACCGGCGCCGAGCGCGGCGAACGCGGTGAACGCCGCCGCGCGCACCAGCGGGTCGCGATCCCCGACCAGCTCGCGCACCGTGTCCAGGCCGCCCGCGCCGATCGTCGCCAGGCCGCTGGCGACCGCGATCCGGACCTCGCGGTCGACGTCGCCGGCGGCCCGTGCGACGGCCGGCCAGCCGTCCAGTGACACCAACCCGCGCACAGCCTCGATGCGCACCCGGTGATCGGGATCGGTCAGTGCGGCACCGAAGATCTCGTGGGATCCGGCGCGCAGCGCCCGCAGCAGATCGACGACGGCGGCGCGCACCCCCGCATCCGCGGAATCCAGGTGCGCTGCCAATCCGTCGGCGCCGGGCAGCACCTCGACCAGTTCGCGCAAGCCGTCGGTCGCGGCGCGCCGCACCGAGGCGTCCGGATCACCAAGCGCCGCAACGAGAACAGCGTCGAATCCGGGCGGAGTGTGTTCGGTGAGCACGGACAGCGCGGTGGTCCGCACCGACGCCTCCGGATCGGCAAGGAAAGACGAAAGCTCTTGTACATCAGGCGAATCCAGCGCCAGCAACGCCACGATACGCGGTGAAGAGGCGGGCGCCGCCGGGGTGTCGATGCGGGAGCGCTCCGGCGCGGGTGGGCGTCCGGTGTGCACGTGTGGCTGCTCGACCGGGATACTGCGCTGGTCGGTGGGCGGCAGGTCGTCCAGCCCGGGCACCGGCACGAAATACGGTGCCACCGGGCGTTTCAGGAACTCCATGCGGCCGTCGGCGGACTTGCGCAGGTTCAGGTGGTAACGCCACGCTTCGTCGTCACGGTGTGGCAGGTCGGCGCGCTCGTGATAGAGCCCCCAGCGAGACTCGGTGCGGGTCAACGACGAGCGCGCCGCGAACTCCGCGCAGTCGCGGATGAACGACACCTCTACCGCGCGCATCAACTCGTGCGGAGTGTGCGCGCCCAGCTGCTCGATCTCGGTGCGCATTCGCTCGAACGTCTCGATCGCGATGCCGAGCTTGGTCTGGGTCTTCGGCGGCGCCACATAGTCGTTGACGAAGCGGCGCAGCTTGTACTCGACCTGCGGTTGTGGCGGGCCGTCCGGGTGGCGCAGCGGCCGGTAGATCAGCTCGTGGGCATCGGCGATCTGATCGGCTGGAAGTACCTCGGGCGCTGTGGCATCCAGCTGCGCGGCGTGCGTGCCGGCCAGATCGCCGTAGACGAAGGCGCCGATCATGTAGTTGTGCGGGACACACGCCAGATCGCCGGCCGCATACAGCCCGGGCACCGAGGTGCGCGCGTGTTCGTCCACCCACACCCCGGACGCGGAATGCCCGCTGCACAAGCCGATTTCAGAGATGTGCATCTCGATGTCGTGGGTGCGGTAGTCGTGGCCTCGATTGGCGTGGAAGGTGCCCCGCGTCGGCCGCTCGGTGGTGTGCAGGATACCCTCCAGCGTCGACAACGTCTCCTCCGGCAGATGCGAAACCTTCAAATAGATGGGCCCGCGCGCGGATTCGATCTCCTGCTTGACCTCCGACATCATCTGCCCCGACCAGTAGTCGGAATCGACGAAGCGCTCGCCGTGCGCGTTCACCTGGTAACCGCCGAAGGGGTTGGCGACGTACGCGCAGGCCGGACCGTTGTAATCCTTGATGAGCGGGTTGATCTGGAAACATTCGATGCCGGACAGCTCGGCGCCGGCGTGGTAGGCCATCGAGTAGCCGTCCCCGGCATTGGTCGGATTCTCGTAGGTGCCATACAGATAGCCGCTCGCCGGCAGTCCGAGCCGGCCGCACGGTCCGGTCGCCAGGATCACGGCCTTGGCGGCGACGGCGACGAATTCGCCGGTGCGCGTGTTGAATCCGGCGGCCCCGACGGCACGACCCTGATCGGTGAGTACCCGCACCGGCATCACCCGGTTCTCGATGCGGATGCGTTCCCGGTTCTTGCGTTGCCGCAGCACGCGATACAGCGCCTTCTTGACGTCCTTGCCCTCGGGCATCGGCAGCACGTAGGAGCCGGAGCGGTGCACCCGGCGCACCGCGTACTCGCCGTACTCGTCCTTCTCGAACTTCACGCCGTAGCTCTCGAGCCGCTGCACCATCGAAAACCCGCGCGTGGCAGTCTGATACACCGTGCGCTGGTCGACGATGCCGTCGTTGGCGCGGGTGATCTCGGCGACGTAGTCCTCCGGGGTGGCCTTGCCGGGAACCACCGCGTTGTTGACGCCGTCCATGCCCATCGCCAGTGCCCCGGAGTGGCGCACGTGCGCCTTCTCCAGCAGCAGCACCTGCGCGCCGTGCTCGGCGGCGGACAGCGCCGCCATGGTGCCCGCGGTGCCGCCGCCGATCACCAGGACGTCGCAGTCGATTCGAGTCGGTTCCAGATCCGGTATCTGCATCAGTTCTCCAGGGTCAGGCGGGCGACCCGGCGCGCGCTTCGCGATGGTGGCTCGCCGGGTCCTGCGGTGTCGTGCGGGACACCCGCACCCGGTCGGACCCGGCGCCCGCTTCGCGATGGTGGCTCGCCGGGTCCTCCAGGGCGGCAATGATTTCCGCGCGCTGATCGGCGCGGTCGACGGTCTCGCGGGGCCGGCGCACGTCCAGCAGCGCACGCAACGGCTGCCCGACGCGGCCCAGCACGGCGATGCGATCACCGAGCAGCAGCGCCTCGTCGACATCGTGGGTGACGAACACGACCGTGGTCGGATGGGTGCGCCACGTCGCAATCAGCAAGCGCTGCATGGTCGCTCGGGTTTGGGTGTCCAGCGCGCCGAACGGTTCGTCCATCAGCACCGCGCGCGGTGCGCCGGCCAGCCCGCGCGCGAGCTGCACGCGCTGGCGCATGCCGCCCGACAGGCTCTTGGGCAGGAACTCGCCGTAACCTGTCAGGCCCACCTCGTCGATCCAGCGCTCGGCCGCGGCGCGGCGGCCGGTGCGCGGTTCCCCGCGCAGCTTCAGTGCCAGCTCGATGTTGGAACGCACGGTGCGCCACGGCAACAGGGCGTTGTCCTGGAACACCACCGCGCGGTCGCGGGAGGTGGTGGTGACCCGTTCGCCGTCGGCCAGCACGGTGCCCGCGTCGGGGGCCAGCAGCCCGGCCAGCGCGCGCAGCACCGTCGATTTGCCGCAGCCGGACGGGCCGAGCAGCACCAGGATCTCGCGGTCGGCGACCTCGAGGGAAAGTCGATCGATGACGGGTTTTCCTGTGTAGGAAAGGGTTACCTCGCGCAGTGCCAGTTTCATTTCGCGGTCTCCTGCACGCGGGGCAGCCAGCGGGTCACCCGGCGGCCGGCCAGTTCGACGGCGGCCGAGGTGGCGAACCCGAGCACGCCGATGGTGATGATGCCGACGAACACGCTGGGGTAGTCGACGATGGTGTACGCCTGCCAGGTCCGGTAACCGACGCCGAGGCGCCCGGAGATCATCTCCGCGGAGATCACACAGATCCAGGACACTCCGATTCCGACCGAGAGCCCGCTGAACACACCGGGCAGACTGCCCGGCAACACCACTCGGGCCAGCACGTCCCAGCGGCCGCCGCCGAGCGTGCGCACCGAGTCCTCCCAGATCGTCGGCAACGCGCGCACGGCGTGGCGGGTGCTGACCATCACCGGGAAGAACGCCGCCAGGAACGTGATGAACACGATCCCGGATTCGTCGCTGGGGAACAGCAGGATCGCCACCGGCACAATCGCAATGGCCGGGATCGGGCGGGCGAGCTCGGTCAGCGGGCCGAACACGTCGGAGAACAATTCCGAACGGCCCAAAGCGATTCCGGTGGCGATGCCGAGCAGCGCGGCGAGCCCGAACCCGGTGAGAATCCGGATCAGCGACTGACCGAGGTCGAGATAGAACAGCTCGGTGCCCAGCTGGGTGCGCAGCGCGGCCAGCACCTCGGTGACCGAGGGCAGGGTGTCGAAGCGCAGCCACAACCGAACGTCGTTGGTGGTCAACAACTGCCAGGCGCCGATCGCGGCGATCACCGAGGCCAGCCGGATCGCGACGCGGGAGGCGCGCCGGGCGCGCGGCTGCCGGGTAACTTCCTGCGCGGCAACCGGTTCGGCGAGAGCTACCGGTTCGGCGAGCGCGGTGCTGCTCATGGCCGGACCTCGGTGACGGCTTGCTGGTAGGACACGGTGACCGCGCCGGGGTGCGCACCGGTGTACCGCGCGGCACCGGCGGGTGTGCTGAACGGCAGGAACTTCTCGCCGTCACGCACCCAGACGGATTTGTCTGCATACCAGCGGGTTCCGAGTTCGGTGTCGGGAACGTAGGCCGCGCGCACCGGTTTGCCCTTGACCGCGGCCAGCAGTTCGGCGACTGTCTGGAACTGCTGGGTCCGCGTGCCGTCGAACCAGGCTTCGATGCCGGTGCCCGGCGTCGGGTTCTCGGTGGCGGCGAGCTGCCGGTCGTAGTCGGTGCCGACGACCTTGCGCACGTGCGTGTCGTTGACGAAGGTGTCGATGTTCAGTTCGGCGAAGTCGCCGATCGACTTCAGATACGCCACATCACCTTTGAGTGCGTTCACCAGGCTCGGCTTGAGCGTGAGGTCGAACGCGGTGCCGCCCGGGCCGTTGTAGAGGTAGACGACTTCCTGCGGCAGTCCGGAGCCGTCGGCCACGATCTTGGCCGCCTCCAAAGGCTTTTCGTGGATGAACGTGGTGGCGTCGAGTTGCGCGCGCAGGAACGCGTCGAGCACCTCGGGGTGCTTGGCGGTGTAGTCCTTGCGGGCAACCACGCCGTGGAAGGTAGGCACGTTCAGCTCGGCGCCGTCGTAGAGCAGCTTCGCCTTGTTCTGGAACACCAGCAGCCCGGGCCAGGCGACGAACTGCGACAGCGCGCTCACCTGACCGGATTCCAGCGCGGACGCGCCCACCTGCGGCTGCTGGTTGAGCACCTCGGCGCCGGACTTGGGGTCGACGCCGTTGCGCTCGAGCGCCTGGCGCAGCAGTCCGTCGCTGGCCGAACCGACGCTGGAGGACACCTTCTTCCCGGCAAGCTCCTTGACGCTGCCGATCGTCGAATCAGGCTTGACCACAATGTGATTCAGCCCGCCCCGCGGGTTGTACCCAGTGACCGAGACCAGCTCGGTGCGGGCGCGTTCGTTGGCCTGGGTGCGCGAGCCGTTGATCAGCACCGGGTAGTCGCCCATCGAACCGATGTCGATCTTCTCGGCGACCATCTGCGCCGTGATCGGCGCGCCGGTGTCGTAATCCTGCCACTCGACTTGGTACTTGGCGCCGCCACGCGCGGTGATCTCGTCCAGGCGCTTTTCCAGGTAGCCCTGGGCGCGCAGCAGCGTGCCGGCGGTGACGGTGTTGATCGTCTTGGACTGGTAGCCGATCACGACCCGCACGGTGTCGGCAGGCGCGCTGGCTTCTTCCAGCGAGCAGCCGGCCAAGGTGGCGAGGGCGATAGCAAGGGGGACAAGGCGTCTCATGATTCCTCGAAGATGTTCAGCGGAGCAGGTAGGGCATGTTGACGGTCACGGCGCCGGTGGGGCAGCGCACGGCGCACGGGCCGCAGTACCAGCACTCGTCCACGTGCATGAACGCCTTGCCGGTGTCGGGGTTGATGGCCAGGGAATCGAGCGGGCATACATCGACGCACAGCGTGCATCCCTCGATACACAGCGATTCGTCGATGGTGACGGGGACGTCCCCGCGTTGGTTGACCAAGGGCATCAGGTGACCTCCCAGTTGGATTGACGAACGAGATTGCCGCGCATGGTGATTCGGTCACCGCGCAGGCGGATGTACTCCAGGTCGACGGGGCGCCCGTCCTCGAGGCGAGTCAGGCGTTCGAGCAGCAGCACCGCACCGTGCTCGGGCATCTGCAGCGTTGCGGCCGAATGTGCATCGGCGGCAACCGCTTCCAGGGCGAACTCGGCGGAGCCGAGCGGTGCGATCTCCTCGATGAGCGCGAAGACGTCGTTGCTTTCCAGATCGCGCTGCAAGATCTGCGCGCCGATGTCGGGCGCGAGGTAGGTCAGGTCCAGCGACAGCGGCAGGTCACCCAGGTAGCGCAGCCGCTCGATGTAGACGGCCTGCTCGCCGGGCGCCAGGTTCAGCCGGCGGGTGACCGCCGGCGGCGGCGTCACCGGCATCGCGGCCCGCACCTCGTTGCGCACCTCGCCGTGCCCCTTGAGCGTTTCCTTCAGCCCGGCGAGCGCGTCGAGGCCGTGATCGTACTTGCGTTGCGCCACATGCGTGCCCACCTTCGGGGCGCGGTCGATGAGCCCCTCGTCCTTGAGCAGCGCCAGCGCGTCGCGCACCGTGTTGCGCGAGACGGAGAACTCGCCGGCCAACTGCTGCTCGGACGGCAGCGCCGCGTCGATGGTGCCGGCCAGAATCTGGTGACGCAGCACATCGGCCACCTGGCGCGCCTGATCGGCGCGGCTGCGCCGAATCGGCGTCGGCTCGCTCATCTGCTTGCCCCTTTACGTGCGCTGACCTGGACGGACGCCTCACCGTAATGGGATTTCGCCGGACCCGAAGATGCCGCGCGAGCACGCACCGCAGTGGCCGGGCCGCATTGCGCCACCTGCTGGAACGCCGCGACCTGCGGGCGGGAGCGCAATACGCCAGTGCCCGCCCCGGCTCGCGGGTTCGGATCAGGTTGATCGCAACCCCGCCGACGGGCCGAATGCGCCCTTCATCGACCCCCGGTGCCGACCGACTCGCGCCCACCGATGTGGCCGCGGGCGCACGAACGGGCACCGTTCGTCCCCGGGCGGGACGGAATGAATGGTGCCGCTCGTCCGCCTGAGCGAATGAACGCCACCATTCATGCCGGTGGTGCCGGGCGCGCCGGTACCCGCGTCAGCCGGACTCGAGCGGCGCGTTGAGCACGGACTCGAGGAGGGGCAGCGCGTCCGCCAGCGGGGCGCAGAACTCCGCGACCTCGCCCGCGTCGAACAGCGCGCGTTCGGACAGCAGCGCGGTAGCGCAGTTCAAGAATTCGGACAACGCCCATTCGTCGCCGGGGGAGAGCCGGGTGCCCAGCAGTACCCGCGGTGGCGGGCAGCCGCGCGCACCGGTGACCGACAGCGCCCGCAGCAGGGCCGCCAGGTGTGAATCGCGGACCTCTTCCCACGCGTCGACGACCGTGCCGAGATCGGCGGGCAGGCAGGCGCGCAGCGCGGTACGTACATGCGCCGGCGCCCAGTGGCGCGGGCCGGGCGCGACGTCGCGAGGATCGACAGCGGCGCTCCACGGGCCGAAGGCCGCCAGCGCGGTGCGCTCGTCCAGCCGGTCGGCGACCGCGGCCGCGGCCAGCAGCGCGGTGACGGCGTGCAGCAGCACCGCGCCCACACCGCCGGACAGTCCGCGGCGATCGTCGGCGGCGGAGAAGCCGCTGCAGTGCAACATCTTTCGCCAGTCTGCCCGGGTGCCGCCCGGCCCGCGCAGCGCATCGACCAGGGCGCGGGCCTGCTGCTCGGCCCGCTGCACGGCGGCAACGCGTTGCGTCACACGGGCTTTCGCGTAGCACACGGCGAGCACCGAGCGCGCGCCGAAGCAGCGCTCGGTGTCCATGGTGAGATCGAGCAGGACCGCGAGGGTGGCCGGGGTGGCCCGCGACACCGCGTGCGCGTACGCCTGCACGAGCGGAGCGAGCGGGCCGATCCCCGACTCCGACGGCGCGTGCGCGGCGGGCGCGGGGAACCCGGCAACACCGTGCCGGCGCGGCACCTCGGCCAGCACCCGGTCTACCTCGCGGCGCCAGCGCCGCCATTCTGGCGCGGTGAACACCGTCGGCGGCTCGAGCACCGGCGGCTGCAACTGAGCGATCATCGGGATCACCGTGCCGTCCGCATCGACCCAGCCTGCCTCCAGATGCTCCGGGGCAGTGCGCGCCCCCGGGGTCCACACGACGGTCGTCGTGTCTGCGTCGTAGCTGCGCGAAAACGACTGCCCGACAACCAGTTCCCCCGCGATGAGCTGCTGGGCGAACGCGTTGAGCTGGCGGGCGCAGTCGGTGGGGCTGAACGTCCAGGCGTCGGCGCTGCGAGGCTGGATGGGCACGGCCTTCATGTACAGCTCCGGCAACCCCGAATCCGCGAGGCCGACGGTGTAGGCATAGGCCTGGCGCGGATCCGCCGCGCGCACGTACTGCACTTTCCAGTAGGCGTGCCGCCGCAACGACTCCCGCTTGGGCTGAATCGTCATGCCGACCCTCCGCTCGTGTGTTCGAACCGTTGGGGCAGACGCTAGCGAAGGGGTACGACAAATCCCGTCTACCCGCGGGCCACCAGCAGCGGGATGTTCATCTCCGCCGCGGTGAGCGAACCGTGGTGCCCGACGAGGGCGGACTGCAGCGGCTCGACACCGCTGCGGGTGATCGCGCCCGATCCGGTAGCTACCGCCATGACGTTGCCGATGCGTGGTAGCGCCGTGGGTGTGACGTCGGGGCCGAACCAGCCCGCTGCGACCAGCTCGGCTCTGGTGTGCACGGCGTAGCCGTTGCCGAGCACGGCGCGCCAGGTCGCGGCGACGTCCGCCTCGGCACCGTCGACGGTGTACACGTGCCGCGCCCGGGGTTCGCCGCCGACGCGGTCGACCCCGTCGTGCAAGTGCGCGTTCGTGTCGAAGTCGACGGGCGCATCGACGGTGACCATGCCGTGGTCGGCGGTGACGATCAGCGCCGCATCCGGGGTCAGGCGTGCGGCGATCGCGGCGACCATGTGGTCGACCTGGGACAGCTCGAGCGCCCAAGCGTCGGACTGCGGGCCGCGCACGTGCCCGGTCATGTCGAGCTCGGCGTGATAGGCGTACACGAGGGCACGATCACCCTGGGCGAGTGCACTCGTCACCCCGTCGACCAGATCGCCCATCGAGAAGTTGGGCCGAAAACCGCCGCCGCGCAACGAGGCTCGGCTCAGCCCGGACGCCGCTTGGTACATCGGTGCGACCCGGGTGACCGCGATGTTCGCGGCGGCGGCCCGTTGCAGCGCCGTGTCGAGCGGCTGAAAATCCTCTGGCACAATCTCTTTCAGCAAATCTATCTTGTCGCCGGGGCCGTGCAGGCGCCACTTGAGCGGGGTCATCAGCCGCTCGTGCCCGGGCACCGCGAACAGATATCCGACGATGCCGTGCTGGCCCGGCGTGAGCCCGGTGCCCAGCGAGCTGAGGCTGGTCGCCGTGGTGCTCGGAAAGCCTGCGGTGAGCACGGTTTCGGGCAGCGCGGCCAGGAACGGTGCGGCGTCGGCGCGCGCCCGCAGCAACTGCGATCCGAGCCCGTCGACCAGCAGCACGCACACTCGGCGCACACCGTCGAGCGGCAATCCGATGCGGTCGTGGGCGCCGGGTACGCCGAGTGCGCCGAGGATCGAAGGGATCAGATCCGACAGCGAGGCGCTGCCGTAGCGCGGGGCGACGAGCACGAATCCACCCTACGGCCTGCGCGCATGCCGTGCGTGGCGTCACGCGCGGAGCTTGCGGGGCGCGCCTTCGACGTGCACGAGCATTCCGGTGTCACCCCGCGATGCGGGGCGGCGCCGCCTAGCGGTGCCGGTGCAGCACCTCGATGAGCTCGTGTTCGAACGCGACGAACTCCGGCGCGGTGAGGGTGTCGAGTTCGCGAGGGCGGGGCAGTGCGACGGCCAGATCTGCCACGATGTGCGCCGGACGCGGCGAGAGCACCAGCACGCGGTCGGCGAGAAACAGCGCCTCGCGGATGTCGTGGGTGATCATCAAAGCGGTGCGTGCACTGTGCCGGTCCGGTTCGAGCCACACCCGTTGCAGCCACGTGTGCATGTCGGTGCGGGTGAGCGAGTCGAGCGCGCCGAACGGCTCGTCGAGCAGCAGCACCTCGCGCTCTTGGACGACAGTGCGCAGCAACGCCGCGCGCTGGCGCATGCCGCCGGACAACTGCGCCGGACGGGCATCTTCGAAACCGGCGAGGCCGAACACGCCGAACAGTTCGCGGGCCCGCGCGCGGGCCTCCCGGCGGCGCATGCCGGCGACTTCGAGGCCGAGGATGGTGTTGTCCAGGACAGTCCGCCACGGGAACAGCAGATCCTTCTGCGGCATATAGGCGCCGCGTCCGGCCACGGAAACCGTTCCGGTAGTGGGCATTTCGAGTCCGGCGAGGATGTTGAACAGGGTGCTCTTGCCGGAGCCGCTGGGCCCGATCACGGCGACGAACTCGCCCTCGCGCACGGTTGCGGTGATGCCGTCGAGCACCGCGGTGGCGCCGAACGATTTGCTGACGGCGTCGAGCGCCACCGCAGGCGTCACCGAGTCCACGGGGCCACCATGCGCTGCACCACGTAGGTCGATGCGAACAGCGCGACGCTGACCGCGGCGGTGACCGCGACCGCCGCGAGCACCAGGTCGGGCCGGAAGGAGTTCTTCTGCTGAGCCATGTAGACACCCAAACCGGCTCGGGCGCCGGCATATTCGGCGAAGATCGCACCGACGACCGCATACGTGATCGCGATGCGCAGCGAGGTGAAGAACTGCGGCATGGCCGCAGGCAGCCGCACATAGCGGAACTGCTGCCAGCGCCCGGCACCCATGCTGGCCAGCAACGCACGCGCCTCGGGCTCGGCCGCAGCGAACCCCTCGACGAGCCCGACGACGATCGGGAAGAACGTCGTCAGCCAGACGATCACCAGCTTCGGCGGTAGTCCGAAACCCAGCCAGTGCACCAGCAGCGGCGCCACGACGATGAGCGGCAGTGTCTGCGAGACAACGAAATTCGGCAGCAGCGCCAGCCGTAGCCAGCCCGCGAAGTCGATCGCGACGGCCAGCAGCCAGGCCGCCAGCACCGAGATCGCGAAACCGAGCAGCGTGACCTGCAGCGTAGCGCCGGCGTGGTCGGCGATGATCTCGCGATGCGCCCAGCCCTGCGTGAGCACCCGCGCCGGGCCGGGCAGCACCCGCGGGCCGATCCCGCTGATCGTGACGTAGACCTGCCAGGCCGCGACGAATGCGCCGAACGCGACCAGCGGGGGGATGCCCTTACGCCAGATAGGCATTGGTGAAGTAGGTGCTCCAATCCGGTTCCGCGGTCAGGGATTTGCCGTCGGCACCGATCAACAGGCCGTGGGTGTAGAGGAATTGGGAGAAACCGCGCCACTGCTCCAGCGTCTGAGTGCCGACCTTGCCTGCGCTGTCTTTCATGTACTTCTCGGCGAGCATTTTCTGGCTTTCCCGCACCAGTGCCTCGTCGGTGAACGTGCCCTTGTTGGCATCGAGCAGTGCCTGGGCGCCCTTGTCCGGGTTGTCGGCGGCCAGCTGATAGCCCTTCTGTAAGGCCTGCACGAACTTTCGGGCCTGGTCGGGGTTCTTGTCCAACCAGCGCCGGCTGCCGTCGACGATGATGGCGTAGGCATCCGGGAACCCGAAATCGGTGTAGTGGAAGTACTTGAAGGGTGTGCCGCGGTGCTGGGCCTCGATGCCCTCCCAGGCGATGAACGGCACGGTGAAGTCCGCCTTGCCCGAGTACACCGCCTCGTAGGCGGACGTGCCCAACGTGATGTTCTCGAAATTGCCGGTGCCACCGGCGTTCTTGATCACCTGGCGAACCGTTTCCACCTCGCCGCTGTCACCGAATCCGGCATAGATCTTGCGGTCGAGCGCCTTCGGTGAATCCAGTTCGCCGCGGTCGGCCTTGACGCCGATCGCAGTTGCCCAATGCTGCAGCGGTGCAAGCACACTCACGATATCGGCGCCGCCGGCCTTGGCGAAGGTGGCCGAACTCTGGAAACTGATTCCGAATTCGGCGTTGCCGGCGTCGATGAGCGCATCGGGCGAAGTGTTGTTCCACGGCAAGATTTCCACCTCGAGCCCGGCGTCGCGGAAGTAGCCCTCCTGCAGCGCCACGTACAGACCGGTGTGGTTGGTGTTCGGTGTCCAGTCCAGTGCGAACCGGATCTTGTTCGGATTCTCGCCCGACGAGCACGCCGTCAACAATCCAGCGGCCACGAGAACCGCCATCACACAACGCAACACAGGAATCCTCCTAGGCCTGCGGCCACGGCTGCGGGTGCAGCGCCGTGTCCCAGAACAGCAGTTCGTAGCGGGTCGAAATCCGGAACGCCTCGAGCATCGCGGCGCGCTCGGACTCGGTGGCGGCAGCCGCGGCCGCGGCCACCAGTTTGCGCGCCGCCAGCACGTCGGCCTGGAACTGCGGGCTGTCGTAGGTGGTGACCCACTGCGCATACGGGTGCGCCGGATCGGCGGCGACGACGTCGGCGGCACGGGCGGCCAGGTCGCGGCCGACCTCACCGTAGATCCAGAAGCACGGCAACACCGCCGCGGCCGCCACCGGGTACGGCGCGGTGGCCGCGGCGGCGATCAAGTAGGAGACGTAGCCCAGGCAGGTCGGCGACGGCTCGGCCGCGGTGCGCCCGGCCAGCACCCCCTCGTGCAGCGACATCTCGACAGTGGCGCACGTGGCCGACGCCTGCGCCCAGAACGCACCCGTCACGCGGTCTGGTGAGCGTGCGGCCAGCAGCGCAAGCGCCTTGCCGTAGCCGGCCAGATACAGCGCGTCCTGCTCCATGTAGAAGTAGAAGGCTTCGATCGGCAGGGTGCCGTCGCCGAGCCGGTGCAGGAACTCGAGGTCGTCGATCGCGGCCCGCAACGGCTTGGTTTCCGCCCACATGACCTCGGTGAACGGTGGTTCGGTCGTCATGACATCCCTTCGTCAGCACTACCTGCATCAGGTTCGCGGGTGTGTTCTCAGCCGCTCGGCGCGGCACCCCGTGTCGGTGTTCATTCTGCCCTCGCGTCGCTCGGGCGCGCGGCCAGTGTGCCGTGGACGATAGCAGCGTGCCCGACGCCATACGGCAGCACGCGAGTCCCGCGGCTACTGTGGAGTAACACCCGTTCGCATCCTGGGCGGAGGAACCGGCATGGACCCAGAGTCTGCGCTCCAACCGAATATCGTGGCGCCGGTCGCCGACACGCGCTACGGGAAAGTGCGCGGCGACTGGGAGGGCGACACCCTGGTCTGGCGTGGGGTGCCGTACGCGCAGGCGCGCCGGTTCGCCCGCCCGCTGCCGCCGCAGCCCTGGGAAGATATTCGTGACTGCCTCGTCCCGGGACCGATTGCGCCGCAGGGCACCGATACCCGCATTCCGCTCGGTCCGGAGCTGGCGGTCGGCGAAGACTGTCTGTGGCTCAACGTGTGGGCACCGCCGGAGTTCGCCGAGCCCAATCCGGTGCTGGTGTGGATCCATGGCGGCGCGTACTGCCTGGGCACCGCCGCACAGCCGATCTACAACGGCCGCAATCTTTCCGAGCTCGGCGATGTCGTCGTGGTGACGGTGAACTACCGCCTCGGCGCCTTCGGCTTTCTCGATCTCACATCGCTGCCGGGCGAGTTCGAGTCCAACCTGGGTCTGCGCGACGTGCTGTGCGCTCTGGAATGGGTGCGCGACAACATCGCCGGGTTCGGCGGCGACCCGGACAACGTCACGGTGTTCGGTGAATCCTCGGGCGCGGGCTGCATCACCACGCTGCTCACCGTGCCCGCCGCCGCCGGGCTGTTTCACCGGGCGATCGTCGAAAGTCCGCCCGCCACTGCGGTATACGGTCCGGAGCGGGCGGCCGGAATCGCGCGCCGGTTCCTCGAAAAGCTGGAGATCGCACCGCAGGACGCGGCGGCGCTGCACGAGGTGGAGCTGGACCGGCTGATCGCGGCCAGCGACGCCCTCGTCGACGAGGTGCCGGCTAAGACACCGGGCACGTTGGCGATGGCACCGGTCGTGGACGGTGAGCTGGTGCCGCGGTACCCGGTTGCCGCGTTCCAGCAAGGGCTTTCGCATCGGGTGCCGCTGATCATCGGCAGCAACTCCGACGAGGCGTCGCTGTTCCGCTTCATCGGCTCGGTGATCATGCCCGTCACCCCCGACGCGATCACCGCGATGTTCCGCAAGATCTCCGTCGAGCACCCCGACCTGTCCGCGGAACGGATCGCCGAAATCGTTTCCGCGTACCCGGATGTGGACACTGCGAAGGGCGCGATGGCGCTGAGCACCGACGCCGCGTTCCGGATGCCGAGCCTGTGGATCGCCGAGGCGCACAGCCGGCATTCACCGACGTTCCTGTATCGCTTCGACCACGCCACCCCGATCCTGCGCGCCGCCGGTATCGGCGCCGGTCATGCCACCGAATTACCTTATGTATTCGGCAATTTCGGCTCCTTCGAGTATGACCCGACCTTCTGGCTGGGCGGGCGCAAGGCCGCTGTGGAGGTGTCGGGCCGGGTGCAGCGGCGGTGGCTGGCCTTTGCCCGGCACGGGGTTCCGGCCGCGCTCGACGGCTCCAAACACTGGGCGCCTTATACCGAAACGGAACGCCTGACGCTGCTGATCGACACCACCGACACCCTCGCCACCGACCCGGACAAGGAGTTCCGGGAAGCGTGGGGCGAGGAGCCGATGGCGTTCAGCTGAGCAGCGCGCCGTCGGCAATGACGTAGGAAGCCCGGGTGCGAACCGGTGCGCCCGGCCGGCTCACGTAGGGCACCACTCGAAAATCGGTGCGCCACAACCGTTCCGTGACCGTGCAACGGACGTAGCCGCGCTGGCTGTTGAAGAAGCGCAGGTGCGGGTTGGCGGCCAGGCGCGCGGCGCCGGGTGCACCGCAGTCGTAGCCGTCGCCGCCGCTGGAGATCGAGGTGCCGACGAATTCCGTCGCCACCACGGGTGATTCGGGATCGCCGAAGTCGCGCACCAGATCGGCGGCATAGTTCTCGTGCCGGTCACCGGTGATCACCACAAGGTTGCGCACGCCGGCGTCGGCGGCGCGCCCGAGCACGGTGTTGCGATCGGCGACGTAGCCGTCCCACGCGTCGGGTGACACCGACCGGCCGGGCCCGGGATCGGCGTCGGTTTCGCCCATCGGCACCTGATTGCCCAGAATCTGCCAGCGCGCTTGCGCGGTGGCCAGGCCCGACAGCAGCCAATCACGCTGCGGCGCACCGAGAATACTGCGATCCGCGCGGAACCGGTCCGGGCAGTGTGCGGTGTGCTCGTCGCCGCAGACCTGATCGTCGCGATACTGACGGGTGTCGAGCAAGGTGAACTCCGCCAGCGCACCGAACGCCATGCGTCGGTGCAGCCGCATCGCCGGACCCGCGGGCAGCTGCGCCGCGCGCAGCGGCTGATGCTCGTACATCGCCTGGAGGGCGGCGGCCCGGCGCTGCCGAAACACGGCAGGCACCTGGTCGATCTCCAGGTCGAACACCGAACTGTCGCCGGCCCAGTTGTCCTCGACCTCGTGGTCGTCGAGAGTGACCAACCACGGAAAGCGCGCATGGGCCAGCTGCAGCAGCGGATCGGATTTGTAGAGCGCGTACTGCATGCGGTATGCCGCCAATCCGAACGGCTCGCCGTGCAACGGCGCGGGCACCGCGACCCCGCGCGCATTACGCGCGGCGCTGTACTCGTAGATGTAATCGCCCAGGTGCACGACCAGGTCGAGGTCTTCCTCGGCGAGGTGGCCGTAGGCGGTGTAGTGCCCGTCGTGCCAGGCCTGACAGGAGGCGAACGCGAAATCCAGGCGCTCGGTGCGCTGCCCCGGGCGCGGCGTGGTGCGCGTGCGGCCCACCGCCGACACCGCATCGCCGGCCCGGAAACGGTAGTGGTACACGCGATTCGGCTCGAGCCCGAACACCTCGGGATGCACCGAATGCGCCAGCTCGCGGGTGGCCGTCACACTGCCGCGGTGCACCAGCCGGGTGAACTGCTCGTCGTGGGCGAGCTCGTAGTCGACGGTGACGGGCCCCTCGGGCATGCCGCCGCCGGGCTCGAGCGGGAGCGGCGCCAGCCGGGTCCACAGCACCACCGAGTCGGGCGCCGGGTCACCGGAGGCAACGCCGAGAGTGAAGGGATTGCCGACGCGCGGCGCCGGATAGCGGCGACTGGTCGCGGCCCCGGTTCCGGCCAGCACCGCAACCGCGCCGGCCAGCCCGGCGCCGAAGAATCTGCGGCGCGAGATCCTCACTCTGGCACCGTGTCGGGCGCCGGTGAACTCGGGGGAAGGAATCAGGGTCTTCCCGGAGGCGGTTGGCTGTCGGTTTCTTCTACCGTCGAACCATGGTCACGACCCGGTGCGCGTCATGCGGCTGAACCCACTCGTTCCGGTGCTCGCCCGCCCGGCCGAGCACCGCCCGCGGGCATCAGTTGCCGAGCAGGTCCCGGTAGCCCGGGTGTTCGGCGATGAACTTTTCGACGTACCAGCACGACGGAACGACGGTAAACCCGCCGTCGCGTGAATCGTCGAGCGCTGCCCGCACCACCTCGGCGGCGACGCCGTGGCCCCGGAATCGCGGGAACGTGAGCGTGTGGTGAAAGTTGCGAACGCGGCCCCGTTCGGCGTACTCCGCGTAACCCGCGAGCTCGCCGTCGCGGAACAGCTCGAAGCGATGCTCGGCGGCGTTGTGTGTCGTGCTGCGGGTCATGTCCGTGGAACCGTCGACCCGGGCCGGTTGTTCCGCGCTCACAACATGGCGCCCGGATTGAGAATGTGATCCGGGTCGAGCGCGTCCTTGATGCGCCGGGTCAGTTCCAGGACGTCGGGTCCCAGATAGTCCGGCAGCCACGCCTTCTTCAGCCGGCCCACCCCATGCTCGCCGGTGATGGTGCCGCCGAGTGCGATGGCCAGATCCATGATCTCGCCGAACGCCTGATGTGCGCGTGCGGTCTGCTCGGCGTCGGCCGGATCGTGCACGATCAGCGGATGGGTGTTGCCGTCGCCGGCGTGCGCGATCACCGAGATCGTGAGCTCATGTGTGGCCGCGATGGCGGCGATGCCGGTGACGAGTGCGGGCAGCTGGGGCAGCGGGACCCCGACGTCTTCGAGCAGCAGGCTGCCCAGGCGCTCGACGGCGGGGATCGCGAAACGTCTTGCGGCGCAGAATGCTTCGCCCTCCTCGGGGTCGTCGGTCTCGAACACCTCGGTGGCGCCGCTGTCGCGGAACGCGGTGGCGAGCAGTTCGGCTTCCGCCGTGCGGAATGCGCCCGGCGCGTCGGAGCGGGCCAGCAGCAGCGCCGCGGCGGAGCGGTCCAGACCCATGTTCATCGCATCTTCGACGGCGTTGACGGCGACGGCGTCCATGAACTCCAGCATCGACGGGCGCAGGGTCGCCGTGGCCGCCAAGATCGCGGCCGCTGCGGCTTCCAGCGTGGGAAACGTCGCGACGACGGTGCTCTGCCGGGGCTGCTCGGGGATCAGGCGCAGCGTCAGCTCGGTGATGACGCCGAGGGTGCCTTCGCTGCCGACGAACAGCTTGGTCAGCGACAGGCCCGCGGAGTCCTTCAGCCGCGGACCGCCGAGGCGCACCGCGGTCCCGTCGGCGAGCACCACGTGCATGCCGAGCACGTAATCGGTGGTGACGCCGTACTTCACGCAGCACAGTCCGCCGGCGTTGGTGGCCGCGTTGCCCCCGATCGAGCACATTTCGAACGACGACGGATCCGGCGGATACCACAGCCCGTGGGCGGCGACCGCGCGCTTGACCTCGGCGTTGAGCAGGCCCGGCTGTACCACCGCCGTGCGGGTCACCGGATCGACCGTGATCGCGCGCATCTTCTCGGTGGACAGCACCACACCGCCGTCGACGGCCGTCGCGCCGCCCGACAGGCCGGACCCGGCCCCGCGCGGCACCACCGGCACCCGGTGGGCGGCGGCCCAGCGCACGGTGGCCTGCACATCGGCGGTGCAGGTGGCGCGCACCACCGCCAGCGGCATCCCGGCGTCGGGGTCGCGGGCCCAGTCCTGCCGGTAGCTCGCCAGCACGTCGGGATCGGTGTGCACCGCCCCGTCGGGCAGTTCGGCGATCAGGTCGGTCAAGCTCATGGAAGGTCACGGTACTTTGTCTGCGATGTCCGACTCATCTGTTCCCGGCGAGCTGTCCGTCTACGACGCGATCCGCCTGCGCCGCGATGTGCGCGCCGAATTCACCGGCGACGTGATCGCCGACGACGTGCTGTGGCGCCTGCTCGCCGCCGCGCACCGGGCGCCGAGTGTGGGCAACAGTCAGCCTTGGGATTTCGTGGTGGTGCGCGAGCGCGCCACGCTGGACCGCTTCGCCGCGCACGTGGCCGAGCAGCGCCGCGTCTTCGCCGACACCCTGCCACCGGAGCGCGCGGCCACGTTCGATCCCATCAAGATCGAGGGGATCACCGAGAGCGGCACGGGCGTGGTGGTCACCTACCGGCACGGCCGCGGCGGGCCGCACGTGCTGGGCCGGCACACCGTCGCCGAAACCGGGGTGTACTCCGCGGTGCTGGCAATCCAAAACCTTTGGCTGGCAGCAGTTGCCGAGGGCGTGGGCGTGGGTTGGGTGTCGTTCTACGAAGAGCAGTTCCTGCGCGATCTGCTGGCCATCCCAGGGGACGTGCTGCCCATCGCGTGGCTGTGCGTGGGGCCGGTGGCGCAATTCCAGGAAGCTCCGGACCTGGAACGGTTCGGCTGGCGCGCCCGGCGCCCGTTGGAAGACGCGGTGCACCGCGAGCGCTATGGTGAGGGTCACGTTCCGCACTGATCGTGCGCATTGTCACTTGTGCCCCACCAAACACTCTGTTACCAGATCGTGCTGCTTGTGAAACGCTCGAGCGCGCGCCACCGAGATAAGTTCAGCGGATAATTGTGAATGCTGTCGGGGGCATTGATCACTGTCGGTTGTGAGGCGGCATCGTCGGCTGCAGTCGCGTCGCAACTGGCCCGGAAGGGATGCGTGATGAAGGCCGAGCAGAGTTACCTGGACGACATCGTCGCCGCGACGTTCTCCTACGAATTCGTCGACGGTGGCGTGGATTACGACACGATCGAACGCATCCACCGCGGTGAGATCGACGAATGGATCACCGCGCTCGACGCCTCCGGTCTGGTAGATGCGCCGGTGCTCGCGCAGGCGCGTCAGGAATGGCACGACAATCCGCGCCGGCTGTTCGAGGCGTTGCTCGCCGACGCCGACGAGATCACCCGGCGGCGCTGCCGCACCAGCTGGGCCGCGCTCGATCGGCTCGCGCCCCTGGCCCACCTGGGCTAGAGCTTTTCGGTTCGCGCGCCGTCCACCAGCAGCACCTGGTCGTCGGTGAGGGTCCAATGTGCCACCCCCGCGCGCCGATAGCGCCGCGCCAGCCGCTGCGTGGCGCCGTCGGTATCCAGTGGTGAATTCCAATGCGGCACAACGGCCCTGTCGATCAGGCCGAGCCCGTCCCAGATCGGTTCGGGGCCCGGATCGTCGAGCAGTTCCAGCCCCCGCAACGACGGCGCCAGCACGCACGCCCCGGCGCTGTATCCGGCATACACCGGGCCGTCGTCGAGAATGTCGGGCAACAGGCGGTCCGCGCCGCTGCGCGCCAGCGCCGCTCGCAGCGTGAAGGTATTGCCGCCGCGCACCCACAGCAGCGCCGCGGCCCGCAGGGCACGCGCCAGTTCACTTGGGCGAGAATCGAATTCTCGCAAATCCAACTCAACGGGGGTGAACCCGAGCCGACGTAGCGGCTCGGCGTCGCTGCGTACCGCCGACGCGCGCGCCGCGGCGGGCCAGTCGTCGACAGCGTTTGCGATCACGGCGACCCGGCCGCTGGACACCAGCTCCAGCAACCGATCCCGATGCGCGCCGAACCGGAACGACGCCAGAAAAAGCCGACTCAGAACGTGAACGCCAGATGCGAGACGATGCGCCGGCCGACCTCGACGTCGCCGTCGATCGTGACGGCGCCTGGATGCGCATCGGCCGTGGTGCGACCGCCGCCGAGCCGGGTGAACAGGCCGGAATCGACCGTGATCGTCGCCGTTGCCGGGCCGTCGAGTGCCTCGACCACGCGGGCGCGGCCGTCGACCGCCACGAAGACCGTGCGAGCCAGCGGTCCGGTGAGCCGCAACGCGATTCGCGATCCGTCGGGTGCCTGACCGAGCTTGCCGACGATGTAGCCGAGGCTGTCGGTGATCTCGTAGAAGGCGATCTGCGCCGACGGGGTGCCCTCGTCTCCAGGCACGCCGACCGCGTCGCGAATGTCGAGCTCGTGCATCCAGCAGTCGAACACCCGGATCCGCATGAAGCGCCCGTAGGTGGTCTGCCCGATCGGCGACGGCGTCGGGGTTTCCCATTCCTGCGCCGACATCGCCGCGAGCACCTCGCGGCGGCGGGCGGTCGCGGTGCGGAACCGCTCGAGCATCGCCGCAGGTGACTCGCCGCGCAGGAACTCCACCCAGCGCTCGTTGAACGCACCCATCTCGTTGCGGACATGCGCCAGTCCGTGCACGTCCAGATCGACGTCACCGGGCTGCTCACCCAGCAGGAACGACTCGGTGCCGATGATGTGCGCCGCCACGTCGTGCACGGTCCACCCGGGCAGCGGCGACGGCCGCATCCACTGCTCGGGCGTCAGGCCTGCCAGCAGCTTCTCGATAGCTGTCCACTCGTCGAACAACGCTGCGGTGATCGCCTGCTGTTCGGTCATCGCACTGGTCACGCTTCGTTCTCCAAACGCTCGATGCCGGCGCGGATCGCCGCGGCCGTCGCTTGCGGATCCTTGGATCGGCGCAGCACGAATCCGGACACGAAGCGTCCGAGATCGCCGTGCCGGCGGGGCACCACGTGCAGATGGGCATGCGGCACGGTCTGAAAGGCCGCCTTACCGTCGTTGAACACGAGATTCGCCCCGTCGGCGGCCAGGTCGCTGCGGCGCATCGCCTTGGCGATGCCGTGCCCGAGCCGGAACAGACCAGCGCCCACCTCGGGATCGAGATCGTCGAGATCGGCCGCATGCTGCTTCGGAATCACCAGCGTATGACCGCGTGTGATCGGGCGAATGTCGAGAAATGCGACGTATGTCTCGTCCTCGAAGACCTTCGTCGACGGTGCCTCGCCTGCCGCGATGGCACAGAAGATACAGCTCACGCCGATCACCTTAAGGGCAAACCGGCGGGGCCAATCGGGCGAATCGCGACAACCGTGCGCCGGATAAGGACCGCCGATGCATCGACGGCTATCGACGCACCGGGAGCGCGATGTACCGATGGACACACTAAGCTCACGGCGATCGTTGTCTGGTCGAGAGGAACCCGGGCAGTTGGAGAAAACGAGTATCGGCGTCGTCCGCGAGTCGAACGAGGGCGAGCGCCGCGTGGCGCTGGTCCCGAAGGTCGCGGCCACGCTCATCAGCAAAGGCGTCGATGTCGTCGTCGAATCCGGCGCAGGACTTGGCGCTCTGATCCCCGATTCGCTGTACACCGAGGTCGGTGCGACCATCGGCGATCCGTGGTCCGCCGACGTGGTGGTGAAGGTGGCGCCGCCGAGCACGGACGAGGTGGCTCGGCTGGCCAGCGGCCAGTCGCTCATCGGCTTTCTCGCCCCGCGCAACGCGGACAACCAGATAGCGGCGCTGAAGTCGGCGGGGGTGCAGGCCTTCGCGATGGAGGCGATCCCACGGATTTCGCGCGCGCAGGTGATGGACGCGCTCTCTTCGCAGGCGAACGTCGCCGGCTACAAGGCCGTGCTGCTGGCCGCCTCGGAGTCCACGCGCTTCTTCCCGATGCTGACCACGGCGGCGGGCACCGTGAAGCCGGCCACCGTGCTGGTGCTCGGTGTCGGCGTGGCCGGGCTGCAGGCCCTGGCCACCGCCAAGCGCCTCGGCGGGCGGCCCACCGGCTACGACGTGCGTCCCGAAGTCGCCGATCAGGTGCGCTCGGTCGGCGCGCAGTGGCTGGATCTCGGCATTTCGGCGGCCGGTGAGGGCGGCTACGCGCGTGAGCTCACCGACGACGAGCGCGCCCAGCAGCAGCAGGCACTGGAAGACGCGATCAAGGGCTTCGATGTGGTGATCACGACCGCGCTGGTGCCGGGGCGTCCCGCGCCGCGTCTGGTGACCGCGGCTGCCGTGCAAGGCATGCGGCCCGGATCTGTGATCGTCGACCTCGCGGGCGAAACCGGCGGCAACTGCGAGCTCACCGAGCCCGGGCAGACCGTCGTCAAGCACGACGTGACCATCTGTTCGCCGCTGAACCTGCCCGCCACCATGCCCGAGCACGCCTCGGAGCTGTACTCCAAGAACGTAGCGGCGCTGCTGGAATTGATGCTCGTCGACGGCAAGCTCGCGCCGGACTTCTCCGATCAGGTGCTTGCCGACTCCTGCGTGACCCGGGTCGAGGCCGCGGCGGAGGAAGGGAACTGATGTACACAGAGCTTTTGGCCAACATCGCGATTCTGGTGCTGTCCGGATTCGTCGGCTTCGCCGTCATCTCCAAGGTGCCCAACACGTTGCACACCCCGCTGATGTCGGGCACCAACGCCATCCACGGCATCGTCGTGCTCGGTGCGCTGGTGGTGCTCGGCAACGTCGAGGATCCGTCCGTGCTGCAGCTGATCATCCTGTTCGTGGCCGTCGTGTTCGGCACGCTCAACGTCATCGGCGGGTTCGTGGTGACCGACCGGATGCTGGGCATGTTCAAGGGGAAGAAGCAGTAATGGCCACCTGGGACAATCTCGTCAACGTTCTCTACATTCTGGCGTTCGCGCTGTTCATCTACGGTCTGATGGGCCTGACCGGACCGAAGACCGCGGTGCGCGGCAACCTGATCGCCGCCGTCGGCATGGGCATCGCGGTGATCGCGACACTGATCGCGATCCGCGACACCGATCACTGGATCATCATCGTGGCCGGCCTCGTCGTCGGTGTGGTGCTCGGCGTGCCGCCGGCGCGCTACACCAAGATGACGGCGATGCCGCAGTTGGTGGCCGCGTTCAACGGCGTGGGTGGTGGCACGGTCGCCTTGATCGCGTGGGCGGAGTTCATCGACACCGACGGTTTCGCGCACGTGCACGAATCGCCGAGCATCCACATCCTGGTCGGCTCGTTGTTCGCCGCGATCATCGGCTCGATCTCGTTCTGGGGTTCGTTGATCGCGTTCTTGAAGCTGCAGGAGATCCTGTCCGGTCGGCCGATCGGCATCGGGAAGCTGCAGCAGCCGCTCAACCTGCTGCTGCTGGTCGGCGCTGTCGGTTGCGCCGTGGTGATCGGAATCGGTGCGCAGGACGACGGTGTCTCGCAGCTGTGGATGATCGGCCTGTTGGTGCTGGCCGCGGTGCTGGGCCTGATGGTGGTGCTGCCGATCGGTGGCGCCGACATGCCGGTCGTCATCTCGCTGCTGAACGCGCTGACCGGACTGTCCGCAGCGGCGGCCGGTCTGGCGCTGAACAACACCGCCATGATCGTGGCGGGCATGATCGTCGGCGCGTCCGGCACGATTCTGACCAACCTGATGGCCAAGGCCATGAACCGCTCGATCCCGGCGATCGTGGCCGGTGGGTTCGGCGGCGGCTCTGTTGCCGCTGTTGCCGGTGGCGAGCAGAAGCAGGCCAAGTCCACCTCGGCCGCCGACGCCGCGATCCAGATGGCCTACGCCAACCAGGTGGTCGTGGTGCCCGGTTACGGCATGGCGGTGGCGCAGGCGCAGCACGCGGTCAAGGAGATGGCGGCGCTGCTGGAAGCCAAGGGCGTGGAGGTCAAGTACGCGATTCACCCGGTGGCCGGGCGCATGCCCGGGCACATGAACGTGCTGCTGGCCGAGGCCGAAGTGTCCTATGACGCGATGAAGGAAATGGACGACATCAACGGCGAGTTCACGCGCACCGATGTCGCCTTGGTGATCGGCGCCAACGACGTCACCAACCCGGCCGCCCGCGAAGACACCTCGTCGCCGATCTACGGCATGCCGGTGCTCAACGTGGACCAGGCCAGGTCGGTCATCGTGCTCAAGCGCTCGATGAACTCCGGCTTCGCCGGCATCGACAACCCGCTGTTCTACGCCGACCACACCTCGATGCTGTTCGGCGATGCGAAGAAGTCGGTGTCCGAGGTAACCGAGGAACTCAAGGCGCTGTAAGCCTGCGCCGAGCGTGCAGTTGTTCCGGACAATCATGCCGATTCTCCGTGAACAACTGCACGTTCGAGTTCGCGTCGGACGATTGCGCGGCGCACCGGTTCGGTGAAGGCCTGCGGCTGCCGGTACACCTGTGAACCGATCGCGTAGAACATGAGCCAGCCGTCGTCGACGAGCAGGTTGTGTCGCGGATTGTCGCGGGTCGCCGCGGCAACTCCGGTGTGCCATTCGCCGCTTTCGAATTCGAGTCCGACCTTGTGGTCACGCCATCCGAGGTCGAGGAAGCGCACCGAATTGCCGACGCGCACCTCGAGTTGCGGCTCTGGACGGGGGAGCCCGGCGTCGATGCATCGCAACCGGGTGCGTGATTCCATCGGTGATTGCGCTCGCCCATCTGCAAGCGGAATCAAAGCGGCGGCCTGACGCACACCCCGGTTGCCGACCTGACGATCCAGTTCGGCCCACAGCGCGGACCTGGCGACGCCGCTGCGCAAAGCGGCGTCCAGCAGCGCGATCGCGTCCAGGCGGCTGTAGGTGCGTGCCAGGTCGACAGCAGTACGAGCGGGTGTCGTCGCCCACACGGAACCGACCTGCACCACGTCGGCGCTGTGGAACTCGGCACGGTGGACTACCAAACCCGCGGCCCGGGTCCGCCGGGCGGCCCGGCAGAGCACGTGAATGTCGGGTGCTTCCAGTACAGCGAATCCGTGTAGCTGCGCCGCTGTGTCGTGGCAGGCGGCTGCGGCGTGCACGTTCATCGACAGTTGGGCGGCGATAACACGTGCCTGACCGGTGGGATCAACTTCCGCAGTTCGATACACCCCGCGCAGCACGCGCTGCCACGCGCCGTGGCGCAGTTGCGTCGCGATTTCGGTGCGCGAGTATTCCGCTAGTGCCTGCTGCCAAGTGAACATGCCGTGCTGCCGGCGTGCGGCGATGGCGAGCTCGGGGCGCAGTTGTGCGGGTGCGACGACCCGGTGACGGCGTGCCGATGTGGCGAGCTCGGGGCGTAGTTGTGCAGGTGCGACGACCCGAGGCTGCGGGCGTGGCCCTTCGGGCTCGCGCGGGTTTGCGGTGGCTGACACAGGTCCAGCATGCAGGTGCCGAGGCTGGGCCCAGGGCACTCGACCTGGGCTTTCGCCCGCGCCTGTGGATGGATGAGAGGTTGTGAAAACCTGCCGAACGCGCAGTTGTTCAGGACGATTTCGCCGATTCCGGCTGCACAACTGCGCGCTCGGCGGCGGCTGCGGACAGCAGCACGCAGGCCAGCGGGACCAACAGGGCGGCGGTCAGTGATACCCAGTGGGTGAGCCAGCCGATCAGGGCGGGCCCGGCGAGGAAGCCGATGTAGCCGATGCCGAACACACGCGACATGCTGGTGGCTGCGCCGTGCTCGGTGTTGCCGGCGGCGGTGAAGATCTGGGGCACGGTGCCCGACAGGCCGGCGCCGAAGACGGTCCAGCCGAGCAGGGTGAGCCAGACCCAGTCGGAGACGACGACGGTGCCGATGCCCGGCGGCGGCGAGCAGGCTGCCGTAGCGCAAGACGGCCACGGAACCGAATCGGTGGGCGATGCGATCGGCGGTGAAGCGGCCCAGGGTCATGGCGCCGGAGAATCCGGCGAAGGCAAGCGCGGCAACGGATTCCGCGGCACCGAAGCGGTCGGTGAGCTGCAGTGCCGACCAGTCGTTCGCGGCGCCCTCGGCCAGGAGCACGGCGAACGCGAGCAAGCCCAGCAGCGCAACACGTTTGGAGAGTGGAGCCGAGCCACGGGGTGCGGTCCGGGTGGCATGATCGACCAGGTGGGGCACGGCGGCGATCAGCACGGCCAGCGCCAGCGCACCCGAAATCAGTAGCGCCACGGCGGGTTTCGCCCCGAGGTGCAGGGTGGCGGCGCCGGCCAGCGAACCGGCGATGGCCCCGCACGACCACACGCCGTGGAAGGCCGACATGATGGGCCGGCCGTATGCGCGTTCCACGTGCACCGCTTGGGTGTTCATGGCGACGTCGAGCGCTCCGTTGGCGCACCCGAAGGCGGCCAACGCGATGGCCAACTGCCAGGCGTTACCCGCCAGACCCGGACCGACGGCGAGCAGGCACACCCCGGCGGCGGCCGCGGCCACCACGGGACGGCTGCCGAACCGATCCGACATCGGCCCCGACAGCTGCATGCCGGCCAACCCGGCCGGGCCGAGAACCAGCAACACCAGGCCCAGCGTGGGCTTGTCGATGCCGGCCTGGCCGGAGATCGCCGGGATGTGCACCACCCACATGGCGAGCACGAACCCGTTCAGCCCGAAGACCGCGAACACCGCGGCGCGCGCCCGCGTCATACGCGGCCGAGTAGCGCCAACGGATCTTCCAGCATGACGGCCAGGTCGGCCAGGAACTTCGAGCCCTGCTCCCCGTCGACGAGACGGTGGTCGAAGGACAGCGCCAGCGTGGTGACCCAGCGGATCGCGATCTGGTCCCGAAACACCCACGGCTGCTTGCGAACCGCGCCCAGGCAGAGGATTGCGGCCTGCCCGGGGTAGATCATCGGAGTGCCCGCGTCGATGCCGAACACGCCGATGTTGGTAATGCTGAACGTGCCACCACGCAGGTCGACCGGGGTGGCGTCGCCCTTGCGTGCGGATTCCACGAGCCAGGTCATTTCCCGCACCAGTTCGCGCAGGTTCATCGCGTGTGCGTCTTTGACCGACGGCACCAGCAGCCCACGGTCGGTGGCGACGGCGAGGCCGAGGTTCACGTAGTGACGGGTGACGATCTCCTGGCGCTCCTCGTCCCACGCTGAATTCAGCGCCGGATGGTCGGCCAGCGCGAGCACCGCCGTCTTGGCCACCAGCGCGAGCGGGGTGAGCTTGAGCCCATCGAATGACGCGGTGTCTTTGAGGTGTTCGAGCAGATCGATCGACGCGGTGACGTCGACGGTGACGAATTCGGTGACGGCCGGAATGGTGCGCGCGCTCAGCGCCATGGCGTCGGCGGTGCGTTTGCGCACGCCCGACACCTTCGTCCGGGTTTCGCGCGGCTGCTCCGGCGTGGTGACATGCACGCGCTGGTAGGTGGTGCCGGGCGGCGCCTGGAACGCATCCGACGAGCCGGGTATTGCGCCGACAGACCCGATTGCGCCGCCGGCGGCATCCGATGCCGGGCCGCCGGCGTCGGTCTCACGACTGCGCGCGCTCGCCTCGCCCACCGCAGCATCGGCCGCGGCCGCAACGTCTTCGGGCGTGATCGCCCGCCCACGATAGGGCACCTCGTTGAGATCGACGCCCAGCTCGCGGGCCAGTTTGCGCGCTGACGGCTTGGCGTCCGGGCGGGGGCCGCCTTCGACGGGCGTGGCGAAAGTGCGCCCGCGCCTGCGACTTTCGGGTAGATCGGCCGGGCCGTAGCCGACGAGCACCGGCTCGGGTCGGGCGGGCGGCAGGTCGCTGGCGACCTTGATGATAGGGCGCCCGACGGGCACCGTCTCTCCCGGCTCGGCGAGCAGTTCGGTGACGATGCCGGAGAACGGGCTGGGCAGCTCGACGACGGCCTTCGCGGTTTCCACCTCGGCGATGGTCTGGTTCAGCTCCACGGTGTCGCCGACCGCGACGTGCCAGGCGACGATCTCGGCGTCGGTGAGGCCCTCGCCGAGATCGGGCAGCCGGAACTCGAGCACCGGACCCGAGTCAGTCATGCGCGTCCCCTCCTACGCGGCCAAGGCACTGTCCACCGCGGCCAGGATCCGGTCCGGATCCGGCAGGTGATGTTTCTCCAGCCTAGCCGGGGGATAGGGGATGTCGAATCCGCCGACGCGCAGCACGGGTGCCTCGAGTTGGTAGAAGCAGCGCTGCGAGATGTGCGCGGCGATCTCGGCGCCGAGCCCGGCGAACACCGGGGCCTCGTGCACCACGACGAGCCGGCCGGTCTTGCGTACCGACTCTTCGATGGTGCCGAAGTCGATCGGCGAGAGCGAGCGCAGATCGAGTATCTCGAGCGAATGTCCTTCGCGCTCGGCGATTTTGGCGGCAGCCTGCGCCGTGGCGACCATGCCGCCGTAGGCGACGACGGTGGCGTCTCGGCCCGCGCGCACCACCCGCGCGCGGTCCAAAGGTGTTGGCGGGGCGTCGAAGTCGACGTCGGCCTTGTCCCAGTAGCGGCGCTTGGGCTCCAGGAAGACGACCGGATCGTCGAGGGCGACGGCCTGTTGAATCATGGTGTAGCCGTCGGCCGGATGGCTGGGGCTGACCACGCGCAGGCCCGGCGTATGGGCGAAGTAGGCCTCGGGGGATTCGGAGTGATGCTCGACGGCGCCGATGCCACCCCCGAACGGGATGCGGATCGTCAACGGCGCCAGCACCTTTCCGCCGGTGCGGTAGCCGATCTTGGCGACCTGCGAGACGATCTGGTCGAATGCCGGGTAGACGAAGCCGTCGAACTGAATCTCGCAGACGGGCCGGTAGCCGCGCAGCGCGAGGCCGAAAGCCGTTCCGACGATGCCGGATTCGGCCAGCGGTGTGTCGATCACCCGGTTGTCGCCGAAGTCTTTCTGCAGCGTGTCGGTGACCCGGAAGACGCCGCCGAGTTTGCCCACGTCTTCGCCCATGACGATCACCTTCGGATCGTCTTCGAGAGCGCGGCGCAGGCCGGCGTTGATGGCCGCCGCGAAGGTGATCATGACGCCTCCAGGTTTTCCAGGTAGCCGAGATAGTCCGCGCGCTGGGCGTCGATGCCGGAATGCCTTGTGGCGTAGACGTTGTCGAACATCCGCTGCGGCACGGGGTCGGCCATCTCGATGGTTGCCCGGCGCAGGCGGGCCGCTACGGCGTCGGCCTCGACGCGTACCGATTCCTCGAACGAGCTGTCCCACAATCCTTCCCGCTCCAGCAGGGTGCGCACGCGGTCGATCGGGTCGCGGGCGCGCCACTGCTCGAGCTCGGCCGAGTCCCGGTACCGGGTGGGGTCGTCGGAGGTGGTGTGCGGGCCCATCCGGTAGGTCACGGCCTCGATGAAGGAAGGTCCGCCGCCGTCGCGGGCGTGCTTGACGGCCTGACGGGTGACCGCCAGCACCGCGAGCACATCGTTGCCGTCGACGCGCACGCCCGGGATGCCGTATCCGATGCCGCGCTGCACGATCGGGGTAGCGCTCTGCACCCGCACGGGTTCGCTGATCGCCCACTGGTTGTTCTGGCAGAAGAACACCACCGGCACGCTCCAGGTGCTGGCGAAGGCCATGGCTTCGGCGATGTCGCCCTGGCTGGAGGCGCCGTCACCGAAATACGCGACCACCGCGATCTCGGCGCCGTCGTGTTTGGCGCCCAGCGCGTAGCCCGTCGCATGCAGGCCTTGGGATCCGACGACGATCGCCGGATTGGTGATGTTGTGGGCGTCCGGGTCCCAGCCGGAGTGCGCGCAGCCGCGCCACAAGGCCGTCATGTCGGCGGGATCGACGCCGCGCACGTAGGCGACGCCCGCTTCGCGGTAGCTGGTGAAGACGTAGTCGTCCGGGTGCAGGGCGTGCGCCGAGCCGACCTGGGCGGCCTCCTGCCCGAGCAGCGGCGGCCACAGACCCAGTTCGCCCTGGCGCTGCAGGGCGGTGGCTTCGGTGTCGATGCGGCGGACGACGACCAGATCGGTGTACAGCGCGCGCAGATCGGCGTCGGCGACCAGCGGGGCGTACTCGCGGTCGAGGACCCGGCGTCCGTCGGGCTGCACCAATTGCACGGGGTATGTGCGCATGGAACACGCTCCTTGTACCGGGTGTGGCGCTGCGATCGGCGGCTGCCACACCGTTGCTGTGGGCTACTTCACAGGATCCACGCTCGTGCGCGATGCGCAAGTGATCGTTGTCGGACTGCGCAACATGCACGGAAATAGGTGAAGGACCAATGTCATACTGCGTTGTATGACCACTCTGGACGGAACCGACGCCCGGATGCTGCTGGCGCTGGCGGACAACCCGCGCGCCACCGGGGTGGAAATCGCGGCACGGCTGGGGCTGGCTCGCAACACCGTGCAGGCCCGCTTTGCGAAATGGGAAGCCGCCAGGGCGCTCGGATCGTTCGACCGCCGGGTGGATCCGGCCGCGCTCGGCTATCCGCTGTCGGCCTACGTCGCGACGGTCGTCGATCAGCACCGGCTCGACGCGGTGGTGGCGGCGCTGGATGCCGTGCCCGAAGTGGTCGAGGTGTGCGGGGTCGCCGGCGCGACCGATCTTTCGGTGAAGGTGGTCGGCCGTGACGCCGAGGACCTGTACCGGATTGCGGGGGAGATTCTGCGGATTCCCGGCGTGGAGCGCACCAACATGGCGCTGGTGATGCGGCAGCTGGTCGGGCCGCGGGTGACACCGCTGCTCGAGCGCCTCGCGCGCGAGCGGTGAGGCGTCAAATCAGCAGCAGGATCCCGATCACGACGAGCGCAAAGAGGATGTGCGCGAACGGTTCCAGCGCCGGGCCGCGAGTATCGGGATTGCCGTAGTCGCCATAGCCGAGGTGCTTGGACACCTGCCAGCCGGCGATCCCGAGCACCACCAGCGCGCCGGCGATCCCCAGCGGAGCGAGCAGCGTGCCCGCCAACAGCAGTGCGGCGCCGACGAGTTGGGCGATGCCGACCGCGCGCATCACAGGTGCGCGCAGACCGCGGGCCCGCATGCGGTGCCAGGTGGCGCCGGTCGTGCGGGCATTGGGGACGCCCACCCGCACGGCCTCCAGCGCGAGCAGCACGAGCGCGACGATCGCCACGATGGTCATGCCCACTGTCCTACCATCGTGCGCATGGATGTCACAGGCAAAGTCGTAATCGTGACCGGTGCTGGATCGGGGATCGGCGCGGCGCTTGCGCGCCGGCTCGGCAGTGGTGGGGCCCGGGTGGTCGTATCGGATATCGACGCCGAGTCCGTAGCGCGGATCGCCGCCGAAACGAACGCTGTCGCAGTGGCCGGTGACGCCTCGGACGCGGCCGTCATCGGTCGCATGATCGACATGGCGACAAGCGAATTCGGTCCTGTCGACATCTTCTTCGCAAACGCGGGCATTGCCGGCGGCGAGGGTCTGGAAGACAGCGACGAGCGCTGGGCGACGACGTTTCAGGTCAACACGATGGCGCACGTGCGCGCGGCCCGCGCGCTGCTGCCCGGGTGGCTGGAGCGTGGCACGGGCCTGTTCGTGTCGACCGCCTCGGCGGCCGGGCTGCTGACCTCGCTGGGTTCGGCGCCGTACGCCGCGACCAAGCACGCCGCGGTCGCCGTCGCCGAATGGTTGTCGGTCACCTACGGCGAGCGCGGCATCAAGGTCAGCTGCGTGTGCCCGATGGGCGTGGACACCCCACTGCTGCACGAGGGGTTCTCGCACGGCGACGAGGGCAAGCTCGCCTCGAAGGCGGTGATCACCTCGGGTGCGGTGCTGACACCGGACGCGGTCGCCGAGCAGGTCATCACCGAGATGGGTGAGCGGTTCCTGATTCTCCCGCATCCCGAGGTGCTGAAGTTCTTCAAGCACAAGGGCAGCGACTACGACCGCTGGATCGACGGCATGCGCTGGTACCAGAGCGCGTTGCGGCAGCAGCTGTGACCGTGCTCGCTGGTCCCGACGACCTCGCCGGGGCCCGATTGCTGGATGTGCGTTGGGCTTTGGGTGATCCGCACGGTCACGAGCAGTATCTGGCCGGGCACATTCCGGGCGCGGTGTTCGTCGACCTGGAAACCGAACTGGCGGCGCCGCCCACGCCGGCCGCAGGCCGGCATCCGCTGCCGGAGCTTGCGGACCTGCAGGCGAGCGCCCGCCGGTGGGGAATCGGCAACGGCGACACCGTGATCGTGTACGACGCGGTCGGCGGCACGTCGGCGGCGCGGGCGTGGTGGCTGCTGCGCTGGGGCGGGCTGGCCGACGTGCGGATCCTCGACGGCGGTCTGCAAGCCTGGGCCGGGGAACTCGAAACCGGTTCAGTCACAGCCGAACCGGGCGACGTGGTGCTCACCGGCGGCGGCCTGCCGACCGTCGGGATCGACGAGGTGGCGACGTGGCCCGGCACGCTGCTCGACGCCCGCGCCGGCGCGCGCTATCGCGGCGAGGTGGAGCCGGTCGATCCGCGCCCCGGCCACATCCCCGGTGCGCGCAGCTTCCCGACGACCGAAAACCTCGACAACACCGGACGATTCAAGAGTGCGACCGACCTGCGGGCGCGATTTGCGGACATGTCCGAGGTTGCCGTGTACTGCGGCTCCGGCGTGACTGCGGCGCATCAGATCGTCGCGCTCGCGATTGCGGGGATTCCGGCGGCGCTGTATCCGGGGTCGTTCTCGCAGTGGTCCAACGATCCGGCGCGCGCCGTCCACACCGGCAGCTGACGAGCGTTCGCCGCGCGGCACAGGTGCCGCACCGGATCAGCAACGGCGGGCGACGCGGGCCAGGGTGGCCCGGTCGGCGGCGGTGATCGGCAGGCTGTATTCGGTTGCGGCGGTGAGGTATTTGCCCGCGTAGAAGCAGTGGTACGCGCGTGCCGGCGGCAGCCATTCGGCAGGTGTGGAATCGCCCTTGGACTGGTTCACCTCGGCGCGGACCGCGAGCAGATTCACCCGGGTGTCGTTGGCGAAGCGGCGCCGCTGCGCGGGCGTCCACGCCGAGGCGCCCAGATCCCAGGCCGCCGCGAGCGGATACACATGATCGACCTCGATCTGCCCGCCGGCGGCCTTGCGGAACGCCAAGGTGGTGCCGGTGTACGGGTCCGCCAGCGTGCCCTCGAGCACCACGCAGTTGCCGGTGCCCGCGCGGAACCGGACGCCGGAAAGCTGTTGCGCCAGTACGTTGTTGCGCGTGTCGCAGCCGTCGTGCCCGCCCGGGGCGTCGGTGTCGTCGCTCCAGGCGGGCCCGAACACGCACGCCTGGCCGTTCTTGCACCCGCGTTCGTAGCCACCGGGTCGCACGCGGTCGTCGACCGTGCGCACCGTGCCCAGCAGCTGCTCCAGTTCGGTGCGCGACGGGCTGCCCGGTGCCGGCACGACGGTGGTGAACAGCCCGCACCCGGCGAGAGCCGACACACAGCACGCGATCGCGAACAGCCGAATCATGAGCGACATTGTGCACAGCGGCACCGACACGGAAAGGGCACGCGCCGGCGGGGCGCGGGATTCAGGCCTCGTCGGTGCCCGCGCGCCCGAGCGCCTTGTCCAGCAGCACGGACAGTGTGCGTTGTTCGGCGACGCTGAGCTTGGCGGTGGCGGCGCGGGCGAACTCGAACGACTGCTCGAAGGCGGCATTGAGTGCATCGCCGGCGGTGGTCCGGGTGAGCTGGCGCGAGCGCCGGTCCTCGGGGTGCTGGTGGCGCTCGACCAGTCCCCGGGCCTCCAGCCGGCTGACGATCTGGGTGATGTTGGAGGCGTCGCAGCGCAGCTCGTCGGCCAGCTCGCGCATGCCGCGCGGCCGCGAGATACGTCCCAGCACGCACGCCTGCGCCACGCTCATGTCGTGCTCGACGGCGGCGATTTCGTAGGCGTGGTTGTACGCGTCGACCAACTCGAACAGCGCGCGCTCGGTATCGGAGGACGCGCGCACGGGTCCGGACGGCACAGCCACACCGCTATGCTAACACTTGATTCACTCAATCAAGTGTGCCAGGGTGGTGCTTGATCCGATCAAGCACTTCGAGGGGACATCGACATGCCCAATTTGTTCGAACCGGTCACGCTGGGAAAGCTGGAACTACCGAGTCGGCTGCTGATGGCGCCGATGACGCGTAACCGGGCGACGGCCGACGGCCTCGTCACGGCGATGACCGCCGAGTACTACGCCCAGCGGGCCGGCGCCGGCCTGATCATCAGCGAGAGCATCCAGCCCAGCGTCATCGGGCAGGGTTACATCCGCACCCCGGGACTGCACGCGGCCGCTCAGGTGGACGCCTGGCGCAGCGTCACCGATGCGGTACACGAGCGCGGCGGGCGCATCGTCGCGCAACTCACCCACACCGGCCGGATCGGTCACCCCAGCCTGTACCCCAACGGTGAGCTGCCGGTGGCGCCGTCGGCCGTCGCATCCGGCGAGCAGCTCGTCAGCTTCGAGGGCATGCTCGATCATCCGCAGCCGCGCGAGCTGTCCGGCGCGGACATCGCGGCCACCATCGCCGATTTCGCGGCCGCCGCCCGCAATGCCGTCGAAGCCGGCTTCGACGGCGTCGAGATCCACGGTGCCAACGGTTACCTCGTGCACCAGTTCCTGGCGGACAACACGAACCTGCGCACCGACCGCTACGGCGGTTCCGTCGAGAACAAGATCCGGTTCGCGGCCGAGGTCGTGGCCGCGGTGGCCGACGTGATCGGCGCGGACCGCACCGGGATCCGCCTGTCACCGGGCAACCCCTACAACGGCATCGTGGAAGCGGACCCGGCGCCGCGGTACCTGGCGTTGCTGCGCACGCTGGCCGGTCTCGACATCGCGTACGTGCACGTGATGGAGACGGGAAATCGCGCACTCACCGAGCAGCTGCGGGCGGCCTGGCCCGGCACGTTCGTGCTGAACCCGCACGCCACGCCGGAGGCGTTCCCGGCCACCTCGGAGGCGGCCGCGCAAGCCGTCGAATCCGGCGTTGCCGATGCGGTGGCGCTGGCCACGCTGTGGCTGGCCAATCCCGATCTGGACGTGCGGATCAAGGCCGGCGGGCCGTTCAACACCGCCGATCCCGCCACGTTCTACGGTGGCGACCAGGTCGGATACACCGACTACCCGACCATGACCGACTGACGCTGGAGGCACCGATATGCATGCTCTCGTGGTGTGGGCGCACCCGCGTCCGGACTCGCTGACCGCCGCGACGGCTGGGCGCGCCCGTGAGCGGTTGCGGGCCGACGGCTACACCGTCGATGCGCTGGACCTGTACGCCGAACAGTTCGATCCGGCCCTGCACCCGGACGACGAGCCCGACTGGAACGACGCCGCCAAGGAGTACTCGGCCCAGGTGCGCGCGCACATGGGCCGGGTGGCGGCGGCCGACCTGATCGTCGTGGTGTTCCCGGTCTGGTGGTACTCGCTGCCGGCGATGGCCAAGGGCTGGGTGGATCGGGTGTGGAACCGCGGCTTCGCCTACGAACCGTCCACGATCGGCGGCAAGCGGATGCTGTGGATCGGCCTGGCCGCGGGATCGGCCGACTACTTCGCCGCCAACGGGTTCGACGCGCTGCTCGATGTGCAACTGCGAGTGGGGGTTTCCGAGTACTGCGGTATCACCGACGCCCGCGTGCACCTGGTGTACGACACGCTCGGCGCACCGGATCCGGCGGTTGTCGACGACATCGTGTCCGCGGTGACCGTGCCGGCGCGCTGAGTCCGCGCCCCGCCGCCGCGAGGGGGGCGGCGGGGCGTCAGGCCAGCACGCCGTCGACCCGCAGGCCGGGCATGCCGGGCATGTGCGGCTCGCCGGTGGGCGGTGAGATGAGTGGGAAGCGCGTGGCCACCAGCGATTCGGCATGCTCGCCGTCGTGACCGATGATCCACGATCCGCCGGTGGCCTCGCACTCGGCGATCTTGCCGAACGCCGCCATCAGGAAGTACACCGCTTGCTGCGGAGTGGGGGTGTGGGCGAGGCGCTGCGATTCACCCGGCCGCGACAGATCCAGCCAGACGCCGGACTGGCCGTCCAGGCGCATGCCGACGATCTTGGACGCCACGACGTAGGTGAATTTTCGCTGCTCCCAGGGTGTGGTCGGGGTGAAGCTCTGTTCGAGCACTTGCAGAAGAATCGCCACTGCGACACCTCGCTGGTTGTCGAGATACGCTGATTTTTTCGAGTATCCGCTGGTCTGGGCCAGAAATCCAGGCTGTCGTACCGGTCTGCTTGAATGAGCCGATGCTGCACGGACTGTGGTCTCCGGGTGCGGGGCTGGTGCTGTGGAGCGACGATCTTGCCGATCTGCCGCGGGTGGGCAGCCCGTTGGGCGAGGTGCTGGCCCACAGCAAGTTCCGGCACCGGGCCAGCGTGCTGCGCGCGGGTGTCACGGTCACGGTGCCGGCCATCGCGCTCGCGCCGCCCCGCGCCGCGCAGGTGCTGCTCGGCGACCTGTCCGGGGTGAGCGGGGATCTGCGCTATCTCGGCCATGTGGCGCTGGGAATCGACGCGTGGGTGCGGGCCGGACGCGTCGTTCCGGAGCTGTATCGCGCAGACGGGCAGTGGTGGACGCGCTGGCGGCTGGTCGGGGGTGAGCGCCAGCGCGCCTGGCAGGCCGAGCTGATCGGCGCCATGCCCGCCGCGCTACGTGTCGCGGGCCCGGCGACGCGGGTGTTCGACGATCTCACCGCCGAGCTGGCCGATGCGATCGTGCGCACCCGGCTCGGGGATGCGGCGCCCGGGGTCACCCACCCATTACTGGCGTCGCTGATTGCGGGGGAGCCGCTTGCCGCGGCCACCCAGGCGGCGGTAGCCGGCCTGGACGCCTGGCGCGCCACGCTGACGGTCGGGGAGCCGGAACTGGTGCTGCGCCTGGCCGAGCCCGACGACGACGAAGCCGACACCGCGCTGTGGCGTCTCGAAGTCTGTTTGCGCCCGGAAGGTGAAGCACCGCAACCGGTTCCGGTGCGCCGGTCGGATCCGCAGCGGCTCGCCCTCGCCGTGCGCAAGCTCGGCGAGGCCATGGCGCGCTACCCGCGGCTGCGTGAGGTGCCCAGCGACCCGGAAAGCCTGGATCTGCTGCTGCCGTTGCACGTGGTCACCGACCTGGTCGCCCACGGCGCGGCCGAACTGCAGGCGGCCGGGGTCACCCTGCTGTTGCCGCGCGCCTGGCACGTCGCCACGCCCAGTCTGCGCGTGACGATCGCTGCCCCGGCGGCGGTGCCGGTGGACAGCTCGGTCGTCGGGATGAACGAATTGGTCTCCTACAACATGCAATTGGCGCTCGGCGACCTGGTCGTCACCCCGGCAGAGCTGGATCGGCTGGCGCAGGCGAAGTCGGATCTGGTGCGGCTGCGCGGGCACTGGGTGCAAGCTGATCGCGCGGCGCTCAAACGGGCGGCGCGCTATGTGGCCCAACACAATGCGCACGAGGGCGCCTCGCTGGCGGAACTGCTGGGCGCGCTTGCCGTGGCGCCGCCGGTGCCGGCCGAGGTGCGCGCCACCGGCTGGGTGGACACCCTGCTCGACGGCGGCCACGATCCCGAGCCGGTACCCGTGCCCGCGGCGCTGCACGCCCAGCTGCGCCACTACCAGCAGCGCGGGCTGGACTGGCTGGCGTTCATGAGCCGGCTCGGTCTGGGGGCGATCCTCGCCGACGACATGGGCCTGGGCAAAACGGTGCAGGTGCTCGCCCTGCTCGCGCACGAACGGGAGCGGGGCACCGCGGCGCCCACGCTGCTGGTGTGCCCGATGTCGGTGGTGGGCAACTGGCAGCGCGAGGCGCAACGCTTCGTGCCGTCGCTGCGAGTGCTCGTCCACCACGGCAATTCGCGGTTGCGTGGCGCCCAGCTGCGGGCCGCCGTGGCGGACGCGGATCTGGTGCTCACCACCTACGCGCTGCTCGCGCGCGACCTCGAGCACCTGCGCGAGCCGTTGTGGGAGCGCATCGTGCTCGACGAGGCGCAGCACATCAAGAACGCGAACACCGCGCAGGCGCGCGCGGCCCGATCGGTTCCGGCCCGGCATCGCCTGGCGCTCACCGGGACACCGATCGAGAATCGGCTCGAAGAATTGCGGGCGATTCTGGATTATGCGAACCCGAAGCTGCTCGGCAGCGCGCAGACCTTCCGTGCACGGTTCGCCGTGCCCATCGAGCGCGAGCACGACGCACACGCGACGGCCCGGCTGCGCATGGTCACCGGGCCGTTCGTGTTGCGCCGGGTGAAAACCGATCCGTCGGTGATCTCGGACCTGCCGGAAAAGTTCGAGATGACGGTGCGTGCCAATCTCACCGCCGAGCAGGCCGCGCTGTACCGGGCCGTGGTCGCGGAAATGCTGCGCCAGATCGCCGAATCGGAAGGCATGAGCCGCAAAGGCGCGGTGCTCGCCGCGCTCACCCGGCTCAAGCAGGTGTGCAACCATCCCGCGCATCTGCTCGGCGACGGTTCGCCCGTCACCCGGCGCGGGCGGCACCGTTCGGGCAAGCTGGCGCTCGTCGAGGACATCGTCGAATCGGTGCTCGCCGACGGCGAGAAAGCGTTGCTGTTCACGCAGTTTCGCGAATTCGGCGACTTGGTGGCGCCCTATCTTGCCGAACGGTTCGACGTCGAGGTGCCGTTCTTGCACGGCGGGGTGCACAAGCGTCGCCGCGACGCGATGGTGGCCGGATTCCAGGATTCGGGCGCGCCGCTGCTGGTCCTGTCGCTCAAGGCCGGTGGCACGGGCCTGAACCTGACCGCCGCCAATCATGTTGTGCACCTGGACCGATGGTGGAACCCGGCGGTCGAGAACCAGGCCACCGACCGCGCGTTTCGCATCGGCCAGCGCCGCGACGTGCAGGTGCGAAAGTTGTTGTGCGTCGGCACCGTAGAGGAACGTATCGACGAGATGCTTTCGGGCAAGCAGGAACTCGCCGATCTGGTGGTCGGCGCGGGGGAGCATTGGGTGACGGAGCTGAGCACCGAGCGGCTCGCCGAGCTGTTCCGGCTCGGCGCAGATGCGGTGGGCGAATGACGATGGACTACAGCCGATTCGGCCGGCGCCGTCCCGTGATCGGTGGCGTGTCGGCACACACCGCCCGCGGACCGTTCGGCAAGACGTGGTGGGGCGCGGCGGTGGTGGAATCGGTGGAGTCGATGGCCGAGCGGGGCCGATTGTCGCGCGGGCGCACCTATGCGCGTGCGGGTCAGGTGGTGTCGCTGACGATTTCGGCCGGCGCGGTCGTCGCCGATGTGCAGGGCAGCCAGCCGGATCCGTTCCGCAGCGAGTTCACGGTGCGCCCGCTCGCTGCCGACGCCCGCGCCGAGCTCGTGGACGCCGTGCGCGGCACCCCCGGCATGCTGGCTGCGATCGTATCCGGCGAGTTGCCCAGAGAGCTTGGGCCGCACTTGCTTCCGCAGTCGGCCAGCGATCTGGACTTCACGTGCAGTTGCCCGGACCCGGGCTGGCCGTGCAAGCACGTCGCAGCCGTGGTGTATCTGTTCGCCGAGCAGGTGGACGCCGATCCGCTCCAGCTTCTGACGTTGCGCGGTGTGGTGCTCGACGAGCTGATCGGAGCGGTGGAGAGCGGATGTGCGCCCGCGCCCGACGATCCGTACGGCGACCGTTCGGCGCTGCCGCCGTTGCCGCGCCCGGAGTTTCGCCCGGCGCCGGAGGATCTCGATCCGGCGCCCTGGCGAAAAGTGTTGCGCTCGTTGGATCCGGAGCCGGCAGCGGTCCGGGCGGCCGAGCGGGAACTCGCCGCGCTGTACGAGCGGCTGTTCGAGCGCGACCTCAGCCAGCTGGACACCGACGCGGTGGTCGCCGCCTATCCGGACGCCGCCGCGATGGAGCGGCTTGCCCAGCGCATCGTCGCGGAGGGTCTGTCGGTGCGCAGCACCGAGGAGATCGTCTCCCTCGGCGGTCAGCAGGAGAAGGCGAAGCGGGCGAGCGCGTCGCGCACCACCGTGCCGGAGTACGACGACATCGCCTCCGGGCTTGCGGACAAGCTCGAAACTCGGGTGACGATCACCTCCGGTCGCTCCCGCGGCAAGCTCACGGTCGAGTTCGCCGGGTCGGATGATCTGCACCGCATCCTCGACGCCCTCGGCATCGAGCAGGTCCTCACCGCCATGCCCCCGCACACGGGTGCCGAGTTCACGTGCACCGCGTGGCCCACCGACTCCTCGACGGCACCCGCCGCCGAGGCCAGCAGGGCGGTCAGGGTGCTCAGGGACAGCGTCCTCGGAGAAAGGAGGTTCTTCATGCCCGCACTGTGCGCCGGGCGCATGATCTCTGCCTGACGCGAGGGTCTGCCCGTGCCAGGGGATTCTTACCTGCCCCTCACGGG
>CAKZIX010000109.1 GCA_936936565.1 uncultured Nocardiaceae bacterium
CTGCGCGGGCGCGGCGCGTCGCGAGAAGTGGCTCCCAGCGTCGCGACAAGTCCGCGTAGCGTCCGCTGCGCGGGCGCGGCGCGTCGCGAGAAGTGGCTCCCAGCGTCGCGACAAGTCCGCACAGCGTCAGTAACGCGGGCGCGGCGCGTCGCGAGAAGTGGCTCCCAGCGTCGCGACAATCGCGTCTAGCTCTTCCAGCGGGTGGTTATGGGTGTGAATCGCATCGATAACCACCCGTTCGGCGTTCGTGTGGGGATCATCGGCGGTAGGCGTCGGCGCGGTGCCTGATCGACACGACCGCTACGACGATGCGATCGTCGTCGATCGAGTAGATCACGCGGTATTCGCCGCGTCGGGCCGAATGCAATCCCTGTAGCGGACCGATCAACGGCTTCCCGACGCGTTGCGGGTTCTCGGCGAGCGGCCCGCCGCAGAAGGCCAGTACGGCCCACGCCACGGTTTGCGGGAGAGCGGCGATTGCACGCCGTGCGGACTTCGAAAAGACGACGGTATAGGTCATCGCCCACGCGACGAACGAGCCTCGAGGTCGCTTCGGATGTCGTCCACGGTGAACCGCTCGGCGCCGGCAAGGGATTCGGCGATGTCGCTGATCGCCTGTTCGTCGGCGAGCACTTCCAGTGTTTCCTCGAGGGACGCCAAGTCGTCGTAGGAGATGAGAACTGCGGACGGCCGGCCATTCTTGGTGATGACCACCCGCTCGTGTGTGCTCTCGACCGATCCCACCAACGGTGACAGTCGTTCACGCACCAGAGCGAGCGGCAAGGAGCTATTCATGTACAGAATTATGCCCTTGTGGGGGCGAACCTGTCACTCCCGGTCGGCGGAGGTCCAGCGCGCGTTGGGCGAGCGGGAACCGGTGACGCCCGCGGCGACGGCGTCCAGATCGTCGATGTGGGTTTCGTCCAGCTGCACCGAGAGGGCGCCGACGTTCTCGTCGATGCGCGACGGCTTGCGGGTGCCGGGGATCGGCACCACCGGGAGGCCGAACTGGTCGCCCTTGACTTTCAGCCAGGCCAGTGCGACTTGGGCGGACGTGGCGCCGACCGAATCCGCAACGGCGGCAACGGTTTCGGTGGCGATCTGATTCGCCGTGAGGGCGGTGTCGGCGAATCGTGGAATCTTGCGGCGGAAGTCGTTGGCGCCCAACGTGTTCGCGGACACCGTGCCGGTGAGGAATCCGCGGCCGAGCGGGGAGTAGGGGACGAATCCGACGCCCAGTTCGGCGGCGGCCGGGACGACGTTGCGCTCGACGTCGCGGCTCCACACGCTCCATTCGGATTGCACGGCGGCGATGGGGTGCACGGCGACGGCCGCGCGCAGTTCGGCCGCGGTCACTTCGGACAGTCCGAGGTGGCGGACCTTGCCCGCGGCGACGAGTTCGGCCATCGCACCGACGGTCTCCTCGATGGGCACCGACTCGTCGCGGCGGTGCATGTAGTACAGGTCGATGGCGTCGGTTCCCAAGCGGCGCAGGCTTTCCTCGACGCAACGGTGGACATACGCGCGGTCGCCGCGGGCGGTGCGTACGCCGTCCGCGGGGTTGCCGTCGATGCCGAACTTGGTCGCGAGCACCACGTCGTCGCGACGGTCTGCGAGCAGCCGCGCCACCAGCTCTTCGTTGCGCCCGCCGCCGTAGACGTTCGCGGTGTCGATGAGCGTGACGCCGGCATCGACCGCGTGGCGCAGGGTGGCCAGCGCCTCGTCTTCGGAGACCTCGCCGTAGGTTGCGGACAGGCCCATTGCGCCGAAGCCGAGCGGGCTGGTGTGCAGGTTGTCGCCGAGCAGGATCGCCATGCCCACACCCTTCGCCGCGGACAGGTGTCGGGTCAAGAGATTTCGTCGACGCGATCGGGACGGGTGTACACGTTCATGGTGTCGCCGCGCAGGAATCCGACGAGCGTGATCCCGGTTTCGGCGGCCAGGTCTACCGCCAACGACGACGGTGCCGACACCGCACCGAGCACCGGAATACCCGCGGCCACGGCCTTCTGGACGAGCTCGAAGGAGGCCCGCCCGCTGACGATGAGCACGCATTCGGCGGCCGGGATCTGTCCGGCGGCAAGCGCCCACCCGACCACCTTGTCGACGGCGTTGTGTCGCCCGACGTCCTCGCGCACCGCGAGCAGAGTGCCGTCGGCGGTGAACAGACCCGCGGCGTGCAGACCGCCAGTGGCGTCGAACACGCGCTGCTGGGCGCGCAGCGCCGCGGGCAGCACCGCCAACGTGCGGGCGGCGACACGTACCGGGGCGGCGGCGATGTCGAACCGCGACGACACCCGCACCTGATCCAGCGCCGACTTGCCGCATACGCCACAAGCACTGTTGGACAGCAGGTTTCGTTGCGGCAGCGGGGTCGGCCGCGCCAGTGTGACGTCGACGACGTTGTATGTGTTCACCCCTACCGCGACGCCGGCATCCTGCTCCTCGGTCACCGATCCGGCGCAGTAGCGAATGGTCCGCACGTCGTCGATTGCGTCGATGACGCCCTCGCTCAACAACATTCCGTGCACGAGGTCGATGTCGTTGCCCGGCGTGCGCATCGTGAGCGACCACTCGGCGCCGTCGACGCGGATCTCCAGAGGCTCCTCGACGGCCAGCACGTCGGGACGGCGCGTGACTCCGCTCGGAGAGAGGCGGTGCACCGGGCGCCGCGCGGTTACTCGACCCATGTTGTCGTTCCGTCGGTGGGGCCGAATCGTCGCCGGGTCCGGGCCGCCGATCCAGCGGTGCCGCACAGGGGCGAGGCGTGCATTCAGCGCTCCGCGGACTTCGGCCCGCTGCGCTCGAGGCGCACGACCACGGCTTTGGACACGGGCGTATTCGATTTGTCCGCAACGTGATCCAGCGGGACCAGGGGGTTCGTCTCCGGGTAGTAGGCCGCCGCGTTGCCGCGTGGGGTGTCGTAGGCGACCACGCGGAACTCGTGCACGCGGCGCTCGGTGCCCGCCCATTCGGACACGACGTCGACCATGTCGCCGTCGCACAGACCTAGCTCGGCGATGTCGGATGGGTTGACCAACACCACTTTCCGGCCCCCTTTCACGCCGCGGTAGCGATCGTCGAGGCCGTAGACGGTGGTGTTGTACTGGTCGTGGCTGCGCAAGGTCTGCAGCACCAGCCGCCCGGGTGGCACCGCCACCCAGCGCAGTTCGTTCACCGCGAAGTTGGCTTTGCCGGTGCTGGTGGGGAATTCGCGACTGTCCCGGGGCGGGTGCGGCATGACGAATCCGTTGCGGGTGCGCACGCGCGCGTTGTAGTCGGCGCAGCCGGGCACCACCCGGGCGATCGCATCCCGCACGGTGTCGTAGTCGGCGGCAAACGATTCCCACGGCACGGGATGTGCGTCGCCGAGTACGGCGCGGGCCAGCTGGCAGACGACGGCGACCTCGCTGCGCAACTGCTCGCTCACCGGGCGCAGGCGGCCGGTGGACAGATGCACCATCGACATCGAATCTTCTACGGATACATGCTGTTTGCGGCCGTTGCTGGTGTCCAGGTCGGAACGCCCCAGCGTGGGCAGGATGAGTGCGGTGCGCCCGTGCACCACGTGGCTGCGATTCAGTTTGGTCGAAACCTGTACGGTCAGTTCGCAATTGCGCAGCGCGGCCTCGGTTACCTCGGTATCCGGGGTGGCCGCAACGAAATTGCCGCCCATCGCGAAGAAGAACCTGGCCTTGCCGTCGCGCATGGCGCGGATCGCGGCCACGGTGTCGTAGCCGTGGGCGCGCGGTGCGGTGATACCGAACTCCCGATCGAGCGCGTCCAGGAACGAGTCCGGCATGCGCTCGAAGATGCCCATGGTGCGGTCGCCCTGCACGTTCGAGTGCCCGCGCACGGGGCACACACCGGCGCCGGGTTTGCCGATCATGCCGCGCAGCAGCAAGACGTTGGTGGCCTCTTCGATGGTGGCCACGGCGTGCGTGTGCTGCGTCAAACCCATTGCCCAGCAGATGATCGTGCGTTGCGAGGCGGCGAACGCGTCGGCGGTGTCGACGAGCTGCTCGCGGGTGAGCCCGGTGGCCTCCAGCACGGTGTCGACGTCGACGGCGCCGATGTGCGCTGCCCAGTCGTCGAATCCGGCGGTGTGCGCGTCGACGAACGGGCGGTCGGCCGCGCCGCGCTCGAGCAGCAGCTTGGCGATGCCCTGAAACAGCGCCATGTCGCCGCCGATCCGGATCTGCAGGAACTCGTCGGCGATCTCGGTGCCGCCGGCGTAACCGCTGACTCGCTGTGGGTCGCGGAACCCGCGCAGCCCAGCCTCCGGCAGCGGGTTCACGGCAATGATCTTGGCGCCGTTGCGCTTTGCCGTCTCCAGGGTGGACAGCATGCGCGGATGGTTGGTGCCCGGGTTCTGTCCGGCGATCACGATGAGATCGGCGGCGGCGAGGTCGTCGATCGACACCGAGCCCTTGCCGATGCCGATCGAGGCGGTGAGCGCGGTGCCCGACGACTCGTGGCACATGTTGGAGCAGTCCGGCAGGTTGTTGGTGCCGAAGCTGCGCACGAACAGCTGGTAGGCGAAGGCGGCCTCGTTGCTGGTGCGCCCGGAGGTGTAGAAGATCGCCTCGTCGGGGCCGGCGAGCCCGCGCAACGTGTCGGCGATGATTGCGTAGGACTCGTCCCAGGTGATCGGCTCGTAGTGCGTGGCTCCCGGCCGCAGCACCATTGGATGAGTGAGCCGGCCCTGTTGCCCGAGCCAGTAGCCCGACTTACCGGCCAGATCGGCGATCGAGTGAGCGGCGAAGAACTCCGGCGTCACGGTGCGCTGTGTGGCTTCTTCGGCGACGGCCTTGGCCCCGTTCTCGCAGAACTCGGCGGGGCGGCGATGTCCGATCGGTTCGGGCCAGGCGCATCCTGGACAGTCGAATCCGTTGTGATGGTTGACCCGGGCCAGGGCGCGCGCGGTGCGTACCGGGCTCATCTGTTCGAACGCCCGCGCCATGGACACCGCCACCGCCGTCAGGCCCGCAGCCGCGGTCTTCGGCGGTGACAGCTCCAGGTCGGATTCGTCGACGTCGTCGACCGGCGGCTTACGCGTCATGTGTCCATCATGCGCTGGAGGGGCCGGCCGGGCGCGGTCAGCTCCCGTCGACGGCGGCCGCGGCGGCGGGCAGGGCGCGGTCGCGGTCTTCGGCGACCAGCCCGATGCGGGTGCGCCGGTCCAGGATGTCGTCCGGGGTGAGCGCGCCCTCGTGCGTCACGGCGAACGCGAATTCCGCAGTGCTGACGTCGATTCCGTCGGCAACCGGCTTGTCGCCGACCAGCTCGGCGGCCTCGCTGCCGTACCGCTCGACGAGGCGAGCGGGCGCGGGCACCGCGTCGCGCGCCGCCCCGGCGACCGCGCCGACCAGCGCCACCTTGCGGGTGATGCACGGTCCGGCACCGAATTCGGCGGCAACGGCGTCGACGGCGTCCTCGGCCATCTTGCGGTAGGTGGTGAGCTTGCCGCCGACCACCGTGACCACGCCGTTGGGGGAGCGCAGCACAGCGTGGTTGCGCGAGAGGTCTGCCGTTTCACCGGCGCCGGTGTCCAGCAACGGCCGCAGGCCGGCGAAGGTGCCTCGAATGTCGCTGCGGCTCAGCGGTTCTCGCAACACGGTGTTGATGGTGTCGAGCAGGAAGTCGATCTCGTCGGCGCTGGCCTGCGCGACGTCGGGCACCGGGCCCGGGGCGTCGACGTCGGTGAGCCCGAGGTACACCCGGCCGTGTGGTGCGGGCAGCGCGAACACGAATCGGCTGGTCGATCCGGGCACCGGCACGGTCAGCGCTGCGGTGAGACCGCCGAAGGACTCGGTATCGAACACCAGGTGGGTGCCGCGACTGGGGCGCAGTGCGATCGACGGATCGACCTGCCCGGCCCACACGCCTGCGGCGTTGATCACGGCTCGGGCACGCACGGCGAGCTCGGATCCGGTGCGTACGTCGCGCAGGACGGCCGAGTTTCCGGTGACCTGCCGGGCCTCGACCCGGGTGAGAATCGATGCGCCGTGCCCGGCGGCGGTGCGGGCGATCGCCACGACCAGGGCAGCGTCGTCGACGAGCTGGCCGTCCCAGGCGAGCAGGCCACCCGACAATCCGTCGCGGCGCACCGTCGGCGCCAGCCGCAAGGCCTCGGCCGCCGCGACCCGCCGCGATCGGGGCAAGACGGCGGGACTGGTGTTCGCGCTGCGGCGCAGGGCGTCGCCGGCCAGGAAGCCGGCGCGCACGAGGGCACGCTGCGGTCGCCCGAGGCTGGGCACCAGCGGCACCAGCTGCGGCATCGGGCGGACCAGGTGCGGTGCCGTGTGGCGCATCAGAATGCCGCGTTCGACGGCGCTTTCGTGGGCGATGCCGATCCGGCCGCCGGCCAGGTAGCGCAGCCCGCCGTGCACGAGCTTGGAGCTGAACCGGCTGGTGCCGTGTGCCAGATCGTGCTTTTCGACCAGTACGGTGCGCAGCCCGCGGGTGGCAGCGTCCAGCGCTACGCCGACGCCGGTGATCCCGCCGCCGACGACGAGCAGGTCGATCTGCGTGGCATCGCCGAGGGCGGCGAGTTCGTGGTCGCGGCGCTGCGCGTTGAGTGCGGTGTTCATCGGATTCCTTCGGTTCAGGGGCGCAGGTAGGCGTCGACCGCGTGCGCGAGCTCGGCGGTGAGCCGGTCCTCGGGCAGTTGCTCGGCAACCAGGCGCGCCGACTGGACGGTGGACTGGGCGAGCAACAACAGCAGACCGGCGAGTTCGGCGGGGTTCCCGTCGCGGACGGAACCGTCGCGCTGGCCGGCCCGAACGGCGTCCTCGAAGGCGGCGAGCAGGGCCCGCTGGCTGCTGCCGGCGCGCTGAAAGACGTAGGTTGCCATCAACTCCGGGTCCGTTTGAAACAGGCTGCTGAACACCGGGTTGGCGCGCACCGCCGCGGCGCCGCCGGAAAGGGTGGACACGAGCGTGGCGCGGGTGTCCGAGCCGGACGATGCCGCCAGTGCGTCGAACATGACCTGCTGCAGCTCCCGGGTGAGCAGGTCGGCGAGCAGGCGATCGGAGTCCGGCCAGCGCCGGTAGACCGTCGGCCGGCTTACGCCGGCACGCCGTGCCACTTCGGACACAGTGGTGCGCCGGACGCCGAATTGGACCAGGCAGGCGCGTGCCGCATCGAGAATTGAATCGTCGATGTTTCCGATTGCGTTGTTACGGAGTGACATTATGTGTAAAACTGTAACGCATGATGGAGAGCGACGCAGCTTCGAAGGCCCGAATGGTGTGGGACGCCTGGGGCGCCCCGGAAGGCCGCAAGGAACTGTCGCCGGCGATCCGGTCGCTGCTCGGCCAGGCGCTCGGTATCGATGCCACGCCCGCGCCCAGCCGCCAGATCGCGGATGTTCGGTTGCGGGACAGCACGATCGACGACACGCAGTGCGCTGCGCTGGCCGCCGTGGTCGGCGCCGAACATGTGCGCACCGAGCACGATGCACGGGTTCTGCACGCCGGTGGCAAGAGCACCTTCGACCTGCTGCGGCGCCGCGCGGACGGGCCACAGGAGGCGCCCGACGCAGTCGTGGCACCGGCCGATCACGACGAGGCGCTCGCGGTGTTGCGCGTGTGCAGCGAGCAGCGCATCGCGGTGGTCCCGTTCGGTGGCGGCACCAGCGTGGTCGGTGGCCTCACGCCCCTGCGTGCGGACTTCCCGGCGGTGATCGCACTCGACCTCCGCCGCCTCGATCAGTTGCTCGCGCTGGACACCGACAGTCGCACCGCCACCTTCGGGGCCGGCGTCACCGGCCCGCGCGCCGAGGAATTGCTTGCCGCGCACGGTTTCTCGCTGGGCCACTTCCCGCAGAGCTTCCAATTCGCCAGCCTGGGCGGCTTCGCCGCCACGCGCTCGTCGGGGCAGGCATCGGCCGGCTACGGCCGCTTCGACGACATGGTGCAGCGCCTGCGCGTCGCGACGCCCAGCGGTGCCCTCGAGCTCGGCCGGGCACCGGCGTCGGCCGCCGGCCCGGATCTGCGCGAGCTGTTCGTCGGTTCCGAGGGTGCGTTCGGTGTGCTCACCGAGGTCACCGTGCGCGTGCATCCGGTGCCCGAACACGTCGGCTACCAAGCCTGGACATTTCCCGACTTCGCTGCGGGGGCAAAAGCTTTGCGCACCATCGCGCAGTCGGACTGGCGCCCAACGGTGCTGCGGCTGTCCGACGAGGCAGAGACCGGCATCAATCTGGCCATGTCCGACGACATCGGCGGGCGCGCGCAAACGCCGGGTTGCCTGGCCGTCACCACCTTCGAGGGCCCGGCCGCACAGGTCGCGGCGCGGCAGGCCGCGGTCGCCGAATTGTGCATCGCGGCCGGTGGATCCGCGCTCGGCGAGCGGGCCGCCCAGCAGTGGGAGCACGGCCGTTTCAACGCGCCCTACCTGCGCGATGCGTTGCTGGACGTCGGCGTGCTGTGTGAAACGCTGGAAACCGCCGCCACCTGGGCCGCTCTCGCGCAGGTGCGGGCCGCAGTCACCGGTGCGCTCACCGAATCCCTTGCCGCACAGGGCACCCCGGCCCTCGTCCTGTGCCACATCTCGCACACCTACCCAGCCGGTGCCTCGCTGTATTTCACGGTGGTCGCCAAGCAGGCCGACGATGCGATCACACAGTGGCAGCGCGCGAAGGTGGCGGCCAGCCAGGCGATGATCGACGCGGGTGCCACCATCACCCATCACCATGCGGTCGGTACCGACCACCTGCCGTGGATGCGCGCCGAGGTCGGCGACCTCGGCGTGGAGATCCTGCGCGCGGTGAAGTCGGTGGTCGACCCGCACGGCGTGCTCAATCCGGGAAAGTTGGTGCCCTAGTGCGCCGGATCACCTCCGTGGCCTTGCTGACCAACCCGGAATCGGGGCAGGGCAAGGCAATCCGCGCGACCGAGCACGCCCGGGCGCGGTTCGTCCAGCGTGGGGTGGACGTCGAGGTGCTCAGCGGCGACTCGGCGCAGCGTTCGCGCGAGCTGGCGCGCAAGGCGGTGGCCGCCGGCGTGGAAGCACTTGTCGTGGTGGGCGGCGACGGTCTGATTTCGCTTGTGCTGCAAGAGATTGCCGGCTCCGAGGTGCCGATGGGCATCATTCCGGCCGGCACCGGCAACGACTTGGCGCGTCACTTCGAGATTCCGCGCAGCGATGCGGCGGCCGCTGCCGACGTGGTGCTGGACGGCCAGGTGTCCACGGTGGACCTGGGATGTGCGGGTGACACCCTGTTCGGCACCGTCGTGGCCACCGGGTTCGATTCGCGCGTCACCCGCCGGGCGAATGCCATGCGCTGGCCGAAGGGTTCGCTGCGCTACACGGTGGCCGCGCTCGTCGAGGTTGCGTGGTTGCAGCCGTTCCACTACCGGATCGAGCTCGACGACCGGATCGTCGAGACCGATGCGCTGCTCGTGGCCGTCGGTAACACGAGCTGGTACGGCGGCGGCATGAAGATTTGCCCGGCGGCCGATCCGCGCGACGGGATGCTCGATGTGACCGTGGTCGGGGTCACCGACCGCGGTCGCGTCGCACGCCTGCTGCCGACCATTTTTTCCGGCCGCCACGTCGAGATCGAGGGGGTGTCCACGTACCGGTCGCGCCGGGTGCGGCTGGATGCGCACACCACCGCCGACACCGACGGCGAGCCGTTGGGCACGCTGCCGCTCGACCTGCATGCGGAGCCGGCGGCGCTGCGCCTGCTGATACCCAACTGACGGGATTTGCCTGCCGTTTGCTCAAACTCTGAATCCGCATTCGGAGATGCTGTTTGAAACCCAACGTTCGGTATGTTGGAGGTGTCGAGGGTGGTCTCGCGGTCGGCCTTTGCCCCGAAGAAATACCTGGTGTAGTGCAGATTTTTGGTCGCCAACGGTCTAGGCTTGGTCACGAAGGGCGAACGATTCGGTGTCCCTCATCCACCGAATCGTTCGCCTTTCTCCGTTGCCGTGATTGCGCGCGGATTGCATCCCGCCGACAGCGCGGGGTCTCGCGCAAACACCGCACACGGCAACGGGGCGGCTGTGGCCGTCACCTAGAATCTCGGGGTGACCAGCACCAGCGCCGAACTTCCGAAGAGTTGGGATCCGACGGCCGTCGAGGCGGAGATCTACCAGCGGTGGGTCGACGCGGGCTACTTCGTAGCTGACCCCAGCAGCGACAAGCCGCCGTACTCCATCGTGCTGCCGCCGCCCAACGTCACGGGCAGCCTGCACATGGGGCACGCCCTCGAACACGTGCTGATGGATGTGCTCACGCGCCGGCGCCGGATGCAGGGCTACGAGGTGCTGTGGCTGCCGGGTACCGACCACGCCGCGATCGCGACCGAGAAAATTGTCGAAGCGCAGCTCGCAGCGCGCGGCGTCACCAAGGATCAGATCGGCCGCGAGGGCTTCCTGGCGAAGGTCTGGGAGTGGAAGGCGCAGTCCGGCGGCACCATCGGCACGCAGATGCGCGCCCTCGGCGACGGTGTCGACTGGACGCGAGATCGCTTCACCATGGACGACGGCCTGGTGCGCGCGGTTCAGACGATCTTCAAGCGGCTCTACGACGCCGGGCTGATCTACCGCGCCGAGCGCCTGGTGAACTGGTCGCCCGAGCAGCGCACCGCGATTTCCGACATCGAGGTCAAGCACGAAGAGGTTGCGGGCGAACTGGTTTCGTTGCGCTACGGCTCGCTCGACGACAACGAACCGCACCTGGTCGTAGCCACCACGCGCGTGGAGACGATGCTCGGCGACACCGCGGTGGCGGTGCATCCCGAGGATGAGCGCTACCGCGCGCTGATCGGCACCACCATCTATCACCCGATCACCGGGCGCCAGATCCCGATCGTCGGCGACGACTACGTCGATCCCGAATTCGGTTCCGGCGCAGTGAAGATCACCCCGGCGCACGATCCCAACGACTTCGAGATCGGCATGCGGCACAGCCTGCCGATGCCGACGATCATGGACGAGAGCGGCCGGATCACCGCCACCGGCACCGAATTCGACGGCATGGACCGTTTCGAGGCGCGCGTCAAGATTCGGGAGCGGCTGGCCGCCGAGGGCCGTGTCGTTGCCGAGAAGCGCCCGTACCTGCACAGCGTGGGGCACTCGGAGCGCTCGGGTGAACCGATCGAGCCGCGCCTGTCGCTGCAGTGGTTCGTCAAGGTCGAAGCCCTGGCCAAGGCGGCCGGCGACGCAGTCCGCAACGGGCACACCGTCGTTCATCCCGCGTCGATGGAACGTCAGTATTTCGAGTGGGTCGACAACATGCACGACTGGACCATCTCGCGTCAGTTGTGGTGGGGCCACCGAATCCCCATCTGGTACGGCCCCGACGGTGCAGTGGTCTGCGTCGGTCCCGACGAGACCGCACCCGAGGGCTACGTGCAAGACCCCGACGTCCTCGACACCTGGTTCAGCTCGGCGCTGTGGCCGTTCGCCACCATGGGCTGGCCCGAACCCACGCCCGAGCTCGAAAAGTTCTATCCCACAAGCGTTCTCGTCACCGGTTACGACATCCTGTTCTTCTGGGTGGCGCGCATGATGATGTTCGGAACCTACGTCGGGCAGGACGTGGTACTCGGTGGCGGAAAGGTTCCGTTCACGGATCTGTTCCTGCACGGGCTGATCCGTGACGAGCACGGCCGCAAGATGAGCAAGTCGCGCGGCAACGGTATCGACCCGCTGGACTGGGTGCGCGACTTCGGCGCCGACGCACTGCGTTTCACCCTCGCGCGGGGTGCGCAGCCGGGCGGCGACCTGTCGGTGGGCGAGACCCACGCGCTCGCCTCACGCAGCTTCGTCACCAAACTGTTCAACGCCACCAAGTTTGCGCTGATGAACGGTGCGGTCGTCGGCGAGCTGCCGGATCGTTCCACCTGGAGTGCCGCCGACCGCTGGATTATCGACCGCCTCGAAACGGTTCGTGCGGAAGTGGATTCGGCATTCGACGCATTCGAATTCGGCAAGGCCTGCGAGGCGCTGTACCACTTCGCATGGGACGAGGTGTGCGACTGGTATCTGGAGCTGGCAAAGGTGCAGCTCGCCGACGACAGTGCCGCCGAAACCACCCGGCTGGTCCTCGGATTCGTACTCGATCAGCTCCTGCGCCTGCTGCACCCCGTGATCCCGTTCGTCACCGAAGAGCTGTGGCGCGCCGTCACCGGCGGCGCGACCCTCGTGGTCGCACCCTGGCCGCAGGCCAGCGGTGTGCCGGCCGACGAGGTTGCCGCGCAACAGATCTCCGACGCGCAGAAGCTCATCACGGAGGTCCGCCGGTTCCGCAGCGACCAAGGGCTCAAGGACAAGCAGAAGGTCGCCGCCCGCTTGCTCGGGCTCGACGCCGCCGGGCTCACCGCACAGCACGCCGCCATCACGGCGCTGGCGCGCCTGGACGACCCGTCCGACACGTTCGCGGCCACCGCGGCCGTCGAGGTGCGGCTCAGCAACGCCACGGTCACCGTCGAGATCGACACCACCGGCACGGTCGACCTGGACGCCGAACGGCGCCGTCTCGAAAAGGACCTGGCCGCCGCCGAAAAGGAGCTCGCCACCACCTCGGCGAAGCTCGGCAACGAGGCGTTCCTGGCGAAGGCCCCCGACGCGGTCGTCGCCAAGATCAAACAACGGCAGGCAGTCGCCGCCGAAGAGGCGCAGCGCATCCGCGCCCGCCTCGAGGCGATGGCGCCCGCATGACGTATTCGCCCGCCGACGTCGCCGAACTCGCACTCGTCGAGCACGAGCTCGACAAACGTTGGCCCGAAACGAAAATCGAGCCGTCGCTGACCCGGATCTCGGCGCTGATGGACCTGCTCGGCTCGCCGCAGCGCACGTATCCGGCGATCCAGGTGGCCGGCACCAACGGCAAGACGTCGACCACCCGGATGATCGACGCCCTGCTCACCGCCTTCAGCCGGCGCACCGGACGCACCACGAGCCCGCACCTACAGCTGGCCACCGAGCGGATCAGCATCGACAACGAGCCGATCTCGCCGAGCCGCTACGTCGAGCTGTATCACGAGCTGCTGCCCTACATCGAGCTCGTCGACGCCCAGTCGAAAGCCGCGGGTGGACCGGCGATGAGCAAGTTCGAGGTACTCACCGCGATGGCCTTCGCGGCCTTCGCCGAGGCGCCGGTGGATGTCGCGGTCGTCGAAGTCGGGCTCGGCGGCACCTGGGACGCCACCAATGTGGTCGACGCGCAAGTCGCCGTCGTGACCCCGATCTCCCTCGACCACATGGAGTACCTCGGACCGGACCTGGCGACGATCGCGGGGGAGAAGGCGGGCATCATCAAGCGCGCCCCCGAACGACTGATTCCCATGGACACCGTCGCCATCGTCGGCGAGCAGGATCCCGCCGCGATGGATGTCATTCTGCGGCAAGCGGTGTCGGCAGACGCCGCCGTCGCGCGCGCAGGCAGCGAGTTCGCCGTCACCGGGCGCCGGGTGGCCATCGGAGGGCAAGAGCTGGTGTTGCGCGGCCTCGGCGGCGTCTACGAAGACATCTTCCTGCCGCTGCACGGCGAACATCAGGCACACAACGCCGCCATCGCGCTGGCGGCCGTCGAAGCGTTCTTCGGCGCCGGGGCCGAGCGGCAACTCGACGCCGACACCGTGCGCCGCGGATTCGCCTCCGTCGTGAATCCGGGCCGCCTCGAACGCGTGCGTAACGCACCGACTATCTTCCTCGACGCCGCACACAACCCGGCCGGCGCGCGGGCTCTCGCCGGGGCACTGAGCGCCGAGTTCGACTTCCGCAAACTCGTCGGCGTCGTCGCCGTACTCGCCGACAAGGACGTAACGGGCATGCTGGAGGCGTTGGAACCGGTGTTCGACGACATCGTCGTCACCACGAACGGGTCCCCGCGCGCACTGCCCATCGACGACCTCGCCAACCTCGCGGTACAACGTTTCGGCGACGAACGGGTCGTCGTGGCAGACACACTGCCCGACGCCGTCGAAACTGCCATCGCCATCGCCGAAGAAGTCACCGAACCGGGCGAAGCCGTCTCCGGAGCCGGCGTCGTCGTCACCGGCTCGGTGGTCACCGCCGGACAGGCCCGATCGTTGTTCGGAAAGGAACCGTGTTGAATGGCCCTCGCTGCGCTCGGGCGGGTTCGCACGCTTCCCGCCCGGTCTTCCCTCGTCGCTCGCTCGCTGCGCTCGCATTGCTCCTCAGTCCAGACCGGGCGACGCGCGCGAACGGTGTGGACGGCTTCGCAGCGCTCGGCCGGGTTGGCGAAAGGAGCATGTGATGAGTGAGTCCGAGGCGCCGGCTTCGCCGCCCGATCCGTGGAAGGGTCTGCGGGGAGTCATGGCGGGCACGTTGATCCTCGAGGCGATCGTGGTGCTGCTCGCGCTGCCGGTGATCGCCGTCGACGGGGTCAGCTGGATCTCGGGCACCTACGTGGTGACGCTTGCCGTGCTGATGTTCGCCGGCGCCGCGCTGCAGCGACGCCCGTGGGCGATTCCGTACAACCTCGCGCTGCAGGTCGCCTTCGTGCTCGGCATCTTCGTGCACATCGCAATCGGGGTACTCGGCATCCTGTTCTCGTTCGTGTGGGCCTACACCCTCTACTTGCGTCGCGACCTGAAAATGCGCGAGGCACGCGGCATGCTGCCCAGCCAGCAGTCCGCGCCGCCCGAATCCGCGTAGGGGCTCACCCGGCGCGCCACGCCGTGTCTTAGGCTGTCGCCGTGACAGACACTGAGCGCACGCTGGTCCTCATCAAGCCCGACGGCGTCGAGCGCGCCGTCGTCGGCGACATCATCGGCCGCATCGAACGCAAGGGCCTCAAGCTCGCCGCCCTGCAGCTGGTCGACGTGTCCACCGACACCGCCGCGCAGCACTACGCCGAGCACGAGGGCAAGCCGTTCTACGGCTCGCTGCTCGACTTCATCACCTCCGGCCCGGTGGTCGCCGCCGTCGTCGAGGGGCCGCGCGCCATCACCGCCTTCCGTCAGCTCGCCGGCGGCACCGATCCCGTCGAGAAAGCCACTCCCGGCACCATCCGCGGCGACTTCGGCCTCGAGGTCGAGCGCAACCTGGTGCACGGCTCGGACTCGCAGGAATCCGCGGCGCGCGAGATCGCGCTCTGGTTCCCCAACCTCTAACTGCTCTGCTGCCGCACCTCGCGGCAATCGGCTCGGGCACCACTCGCGACACACCGTTGGCGCGGTGGTGCCCGACCATATGGGATACTGAACACGGCTTCGCCGCATAACCAATGCGCGCGCAGCCGGATGACCACCACGGTTCGCAGGCGACCATCGCTGCCGGAGACAAGCGGCACGCTTGATGTTTGCCCCGCTCGAACCACGGAGCACAGCCATCCTGCCAGGCACCGCGTGCCCGGCCAGCCCACCGGACTTCGACCCACGGACGACACCGAGAACGCGGAGCGAGACCAAATATTCTCGAACTCTTCGGAGCGCGAGACCATAACAGCACCCCTGCGTGGCCGCGTCATCTGAATTTTCTGGCGCGCCCGGGGGTCCGAGGAGACCACGTGGCCGATCAAGTGCCGCCCGAGACAACCGAAGAATCGACGTTCGAGGAATCGAGCGCCAGACCGGCGTCGGGCCCGGGCAATGCCGAACTTCCCGATCGCATCCGAGTGCACGCACTCGCCAAACTGCTGGGCGTCACCAGCCGACAAATCATGGGCCAACTCAGCTCCATCGGTCAGGGCGTGCGCAGCCCGCACTCCAGCCTGGACCGCAGCACCGCCGAAGCCGTGCGCGACTCGCTGGCCGGAGTGAGTGCCCCCGACGGCGCCCAGTCTGCGCCGGCGGCGGCCGCCGAGTCCGCGCCGGCGAGCGCCGCCACGACACCCGAGGTCGCAGCCGCCTCGGCAGCGCCCGAAGCGGCCACGGCCGCCGTGAGCGCCGACGCCGCGGTCGCGGTGACAGCCGAGGTCAGTCCGGCCCCGACCGCGAGCGCCCCCGCGCAGGCCGAGGCGGCCGTCGAGGCGTCCGCACCCGAGCCGACGACGCAGGCCCCCGAACCCTTCCGTCCGCAGACGCTGTTCACCAGCGCCTTCCGGGAAGAGGTGCTCGTCGAGCCGCTGTTCCCGACACCCGACGTCGTCACCGCGCCGCTGTTCCTGCAGCCCGACGCGACCGCGGTCGAGGAGGCTCGTCGCCGCCGTCGCCCGGAGCCCGAACCGGAACCTGTCGACAAGGCCGACCCCGAGGACGAGCCGGACGACACCGACGACAGCACCGACGACGAGAAGGGCGAGGGCGGCCAGCCGCGCCGCCGTCGTCGGGGCCGCCGTGGTCGTGGCCGCGGTCGCGGTGAGCAGTCTTCCGACGAGTCGTCGGACGAGTCGGACGCCGAGGACGCCGAGGACGACGCCGCCGACGATCAGGCCGAGGATTCCGAAGCCGGCGATGCGGGCGACGACGGTGACGGGGCGAGCCGTCGGCGCCGCCGGCGCCGGCGCCGCAAGGTCGGCGGTGACGGCACCGCCGAATCGTCCGACGACGATCCGCCGAACACCGTCGTGCACGAGCGCGAGCCGCGCAACAAGCGCGCCAGCGACGAGGTGCAGGGCATCAGCGGGTCGACCCGTCTGGAAGCCAAGCGGCAGCGCCGCCGGGACGGTCGCGATGCCGGACGCCGCCGTCCGCCGATCCTCACCGAATCGGAGTTCCTCGCCCGCCGCGAGGCCGTCGACCGCGTCATGGTCGTCCGGGAGAAGGCGTTCGCCGAGCACCCGATGACCACGCAGGTCGCCGTCCTGGAAGACAAGGTGCTCGTCGAGCACTTCGTCACCACGTCGGCGGCAGGGTCTTCCATGGTCGGCAACGTGTACCTGGGCAAGGTGCAGAACGTGCTGCCGAGCATGGAAGCCGCGTTCGTCGACATCGGCCGCGGCCGCAACGGCGTGCTGTACGCCGGTGAGGTCGACTGGGACGCCGCCGGTCTCGGCGGCAGGGAACGCAAGATCGAGCAGGCGCTCAAGCCCGGCGATCAGGTGCTGGTCCAGGTGAGCAAGGACCCGGTCGGGCACAAGGGCGCCCGGCTGACCACGCAGATCAGCCTGGCCGGCCGCTTCCTGGTGTACGTGCCCGGCGGCGGTTCCACCGGCATCAGCCGCAAGCTGCCCGACACCGAGCGCAAGCGTCTCAAGGAGATCCTGCGCGAGGTCGTCCCCGAGGACGCCGGCGTCATCATCCGCACCGCGTCGGAGGGCGTGAGCGCGGAGGAACTGGGCCGCGACGTGGAACGTCTGCAGTCGCAGTGGCGCAAGATCTCCACGGCCGCCGAGGACAAGTCCGCCAAGGCCCCGCAGACGCTCTACGAAGAGCCCGACCTGCTGGTCAAGGTAGTGCGGGACCTGTTCAACGAAGACTTCAGCAAGCTCGTCATCGAGGGCGAGAAGTCCTGGAACACCGTGCACAACTACATCAACACGGTCGCGCCGGACCTGTTGCCGCGCCTCGAGCGCCACGACAACTCGAACGTCGACGTGTTCGAGACGCACCGCATCGACGAGCAGCTGGCCAAGGCGCTCGACCGCAAGGTGTGGCTGCCCTCGGGCGGCACGCTGGTCATCGATCGCACCGAGGCGATGACGGTGGTCGACGTCAACACCGGCAAGTTCACCGGATCGGGCGGCAACCTCGAAGAGACCGTCACCCGCAACAATCTCGAGGCCGCCGAAGAAATCGTGCGGCAGATGCGACTGCGCGACATCGGCGGCATCATCGTCGTCGACTTCATCGACATGGTGCTCGAATCGAACCGCGATCTCGTGCTGCGGCGGCTCACCGAGGCGCTGGCCCGGGACCGGACGCGGCATCAGGTGTCCGAGGTGACGTCGCTGGGCCTGGTCCAGATGACCCGCAAGAAGCTCGGCACCGGTCTGGTGGAAGCGTTCTCGACGACGTGCGAGACCTGCCACGGCCGCGGCATCGTCGTGCATTCGTACCCGGTGGAGCAGACGACGAGCGACGAGGCTCCGGCGCGGCGACCCGAGGGCGGCAGCTCGCGCAAGCGGCGCGGTCGCGACAAGGCCGCCCCGCAGCCCGAGCCGGCGCCGCAGAACGGCCACGACGCCGAGGTGGAGGCGTCCATCAAGCGTGCCCACCCGGTGGCGCTGGCGATGGCATCGCATCACCCCGACGACGTGAAGGTCGACGTGGAGTCGGGCGAGTCGGTACCGGTCGAGGCCGCACCGGCTTCCGACAGCGATGCCGCGCCGGAGATCACTGCGCCGGAGACCGAAGCGCCGGAGACGGTCGCCGTGGAAACCGCCGAACCCGCAGAAACGCCGGAGGCCGTTACGCCCGAACCGGCGCCGTCTGAGGCCGATCCGGAACCGCGAAAGCGTCGATTTTCCTTGCGCCGTCGCGTTTCTCGTGCTGCGTCTGCGCCGGCTAGCGAAGGCGCTGGTGAGGTGTTCGTGATCAGTGCGCAGGAGGCCAGCAAACCGGTGCCCGCGCTGATCGATCCGACCGAAGTGGTGCCGCCACGGACCCCGCGTCGTCGCCGTGCGGCCGGACGTCCGGCCGGACCGCCTGTCGAATAGCTCGTTCGGTGCCGTGAGTACTCAGCGGCGTCGCAGCCGCGCCAGCAATTCTTCGTCGAAAAGCTGGCGCGGCAACGCTATTCGCTGACGTTTGCCCACTCGCAGCACGACCCCACCGCGGTGTACCACCACCCGGGTGACATCTCCGTGCCGGAAATGTGTTCGCAGCGTTGGGAAATGGACTTCCGACGAGGCGCGCCGATGCCACGCGCACGCCGGCGTGCCCGCTGTCGCGTAGTCGAACCGTCGCAGCGGCGCGCTGACCGCCGCCGACGACGGCCGGGCGCCGCCGACATAGAAGGCCGCGGCGAACAGTGCCAGTCCGACCAGCGTCATCGCGGTGATGCCCAGGGCCGCACCCGGCTCGTCCAGGTTCGGGATCAGCATCGCAAGGTAGAGCGCGAGCAGCGGGGCCAGGACGAGCAGTGCCCACGGGCTCGTCATCACATACCAGCACCAGGCCCGATTGAGGGCGTGCCGAGTCGCGTCGGTGCATACGAACTCACGGCTGGAGACCACCGCTTCGTCGGTGCGCATCCGGCTCCTTTCGCAAGCGTCGAGGTCGTCGCCATTCATCGGTACTCTTGCCAGTCGTGTTCATCAAGGTATGCGGGCTGCGGACACCCGTCGACGTCGCGACGGCCGTGGCCGCGGGTGCGGATGCGGTCGGGTTCGTCTTCGCGCGCAGCGTGCGCCGCGTGGACGTGCCCACAGCGCGCGAACTGGCCGCGCTGGTGCCCGACTCGGTGCTCACCGTCGGCGTGTTCGCGGACGTGCCGGCGGCCGAAGCCGCACAGCTGGCGACGGCTGCGGGCGTGCGTGCGATTCAGTTGCACGGCGACTATCCGCGTGCCGCGTTCGACGAGGTGGCTGCGACATCGCTCACGCTGATCCGGGCTACCACGCTCACCCCGCAGACGGACGTGGCCGTCGGCGCCTTCGGTGAGGACCTGCTGCTGCTGGACGCGCCCGTGCCCGGTGCCGGTCAGACCTGGGACCTGACGCTGCTGGAGCGGGCACAACCGCAGGGTAAGTGGGTCTTGGCGGGCGGACTGAACCCCGACAACGTCGGCGCCGCGATTCGGGCGGCGCGTCCGTGGGGCGTGGACGTGTCCAGCGGGGTGGAGTCGGCGCGCGGTGTCAAAGACCCGGAACGGATCCGCCGGTTCGTCGCCGCGGCCCGCGCGGTTTGACCCTGACGTTCTCATTCCAGTAACCTTGATCGGTCGCTGCCTAGCGTGACGCGCAGTTCGTCGTGCCTGGTACTTGTATCTGAGCCGATGCAAGAACGGCAGCAGCCACCAACGTACAAACGCGGCACCTCGCTGCGTGAGTGAAGTTCGAGACGGAAAGAAGGGCAGCCGAGCCGATGGCAACGTACGCGATCGTCAAGACCGGCGGAAAGCAGTACAAGGTCGCGGCCGGTGACCTGGTCAAGGTCGAGAAGATCGAGGGTGAGCCGGGCACTGCCGTGGCGCTCGCTCCGGTTCTCGTCGTTGACGGTGCGTCGCTGACCACCGCCGCGGACGCGCTCGCGAAGGTTTCGGTTTCGGCCGAGATCGTCGAGCACACCAAGGGTCCGAAGATCCGCATCCACAAGTTCAAGAACAAGACCGGCTACCACAAGCGCCAGGGTCACCGTCAGAAGCTGACGGTCCTGAAGGTCACCGGAATCAAGTAAGGGGACTGATCAGAGATGGCACACAAGAAGGGTGCATCCAGCTCGCGCAACGGTCGCGACTCGAATGCCCAGCGACTCGGCGTCAAGCGTTTCGGTGGCCAGCAGGTCAGCGCGGGCGAGATCATCGTCCGGCAGCGCGGCACGCATTTCCACCCGGGTGTGAACGTCGGCCGTGGCGGCGACGACACGCTGTTCGCGCTGTCTGCCGGTGCCGTGCACTTCGGCGTCAAGCGTGGTCGCAAGACCGTGAACATTGTTCCGGCGCAGGCCTGAGGCCGCGTCGAAGCGAATTTTTTTCAGCGGGCTCGGGTTGTCAACCCGGGCCCGCTTGCTTTTGTCGGGACACCGGGTGGCGCACCTGAAGTACGCAACCTGTTTCTGAGAGGATGGCGTCGTGTCGCGTTTCGTCGATCGCGTTGTGTTGCATGTCAGTGCGGGCAACGGCGGCCACGGCTGCGCGTCGGTGCACCGCGAGAAGTTCAAGCCGCTCGGCGGGCCCGACGGGGGCAACGGCGGCCGCGGCGGCAGCGTGGTGCTCGAGGTCGACGCCAACGTCCACACGCTGCTGGATTTCCACTTCCACCCGCACGCCAAGGCCTCGAGCGGCAAACCCGGGATGGGCAGCAATCGGGACGGTGCGGCCGGCGACGATCTGCTGCTGAAGGTGCCCGACGGCACGGTGGTGCTCGACGGCGACGGCAAGGTGCTCGCCGACCTGGTCGGTGTCGGTGCGCGCTTCGAGGCGGCCGCAGGTGGCCGCGGCGGCCTGGGCAACGCGGCGCTGGCCTCGCGGGCCCGCAAGGCGCCGGGCTTCGCGCTGCTGGGGGAGCCGGGCGACGAGGGCGACATTGTGCTCGAGCTCAAGTCCGTCGCCGACGTCGGGCTGGTCGGCTACCCGTCGGCGGGTAAGTCGTCGCTGGTGTCGGTGCTGTCGGCGGCCCGGCCGAAAATCGCGGACTACCCGTTCACCACGCTGGTGCCGAATCTGGGCGTGGTGTCCTCCGGTGATCACACGTTCACGATCGCCGACGTGCCCGGGCTCATTCCGGGGGCGTCCGAAGGCCGTGGCCTCGGTCTGGAATTCCTGCGGCACATCGAGCGCTGCGCGGTGCTCGCGCACGTGGTCGACTGCGCCACCCTCGAGCCGGGCCGCGACCCGGTGTCGGACGTGGACGCGCTCGAGGCCGAGTTGGCCGCTTACAAGCCGGCGCTGGCGGCCGATTCGGGTCTCGGCGAGCTGGCGACGCGGCCCCGGGTGGTGATCTTGAACAAGATCGACGTACCCGACGGTGCCGACTTGGCGGACCTGGTGCAGCCGCTGTTCGAAGAGCGCGGCTGGCCGGTGTACCGGGTGTCGGCGGTGAGCCGGGAAGGCTTGCGTCCGTTGACCTTCGCGCTGTCGGATCTGGTGCAGCGGTACCGGGTCGAGCACCCGAAGCCGGCGCCCAAGCGCGCGATCATCCGCCCAGTCGCGGTGGACGACACCGGATTCAGCGTCATCGCCGACCCGGAAACGCCGGGCGGCTTCATCGTTCGCGGCGCCCGCCCCGAAAGGTGGGTCCGGCAAACTGCTTTCGACAACGACGAAGCGGTCGGCTACCTGGCCGACCGGCTCGCGCGCCTCGGCGTCGAGGAGGAGCTGATGCGCCAAGGCGCCGAACCCGGCGCGCCGGTCACCATCGGCGATGTCAGCTTCGATTGGGAGCCACAGACTTTGGCGGGCGTGGACCATGTGCCGACCGGCCGGGGCACCGACGTGCGCCTGGAACAGAGCAGCCGCATCGGCGCGGCCGAACGCAAGTTCCAGAGCCGGATGCGCCGGGGACTCGTGGATCCCGACGATTTCGGCGAGGACGAGTGACTTCGGCTGCGCGCTCGTCCATTGCGGCCGCGCGCAGTGTCGTCGTCAAGATCGGCTCGTCGGCGCTCACCAGCCTCGCAGGCGGGCTCGACGTGGCGCGCCTGGACAAGCTGGCCGACGCCATCGAGGCGCGGATGCGCGCCGGCTCCGATGTCGTCGTGGTGTCCTCCGGCGCCGTCGGGGCGGGCCTTGCGCCTCTCGGATTGGCCAGGCGCCCAAGGGATCTTGCTACCAAGCAGGCGGCGGCAAGTGTCGGCCAGCTGGCGCTGGCGCATGCCTGGGGCAACTCGTTCGCCAGGTACGGGCGCACCGTCGGGCAGGTGTTGCTCAGCGCCGACGACTTCGCGCGACGCGAGCATCACCGCAACGCACAACGCACCCTGGATCGCCTGCGCTCCCTGGGCGCGGTCGCCATCGTCAACGAAAACGACACCGTCGCAACCGAAGAGCTGCGGTTCGGTGACAACGATCGGCTCGCGGCGCTGGTTGCGCATCTGGTCGGTGCCGATGCGTTGATCCTGCTCTCCGACGTCGCGGGACTCTACGACGGTGATCCGCGCAAGGGCGATGCCACGCTGATCCCGGAGGTGCGCGGCCCCGAAGACCTCGACGGCGTCATCGCCGGCACCGGCGGCACGCTGGGCACCGGCGGCATGGCATCCAAGCTGTCGGCGGCCCGGTTGGCCTCCGACGCCGGCGTACCCGTGCTGCTCGCCGCTGCGGCCGAGGCCGCAGCCGCACTCGGGGACGGCTTGGTAGGCACCGCGTTTGCCGCCCGGCCCACCCGAATGACGGCGCGCCGCTTCTGGGTCCGCCACGCCGCCGACGCCGCCGGCGCACTGCATCTGGACGCCGGCGCGGTGCGCGCGATCGCGCACCGCCGCAGCTCGCTGCTCGCGGCGGGAATCACCGCGGTCGACGGCCGGTTCTTCGCCGGCGACGTCGTCAAACTCGTTGGCCCCGATGCGGTTACCGTCGCCCGCGGCATCGTCGCCTACGACCACGGCGAGCTGGCGACGATGCTCGGCCGCTCCACCCGCGAGTTGCCGAAGGAACTCCAGCGTCCCGTCGTGCACGCCGACGACCTGGTCGCGGGCTGACGGCGGCTGTTCAGACGGCCGCGGGCGCCGGTTCGCGGCTGAGCATCCCGCCGCGCTGCAACCCCACCAGCGCCGTCGTCGTCGCCGCGCCGACCAGCAGCAGGCCCACCCACAGCAGTTCGCCGGCGCCGGCGCGCTGGGCCACGCCCCACGCCCAGCCGGTGCCCAGGTTGCCGAGCAGGATGCCCACGCCGACGACGGTGTTGTAGAACCCGTAGTGCGTGGCCACCAGCCGTCCGCCCGACAACGACACCACGGTGTCCATCTCGAACGGGAACACCGCCGCCGTGCCCACCGCCAGCATGGCGGCGGTGACCAGCAGGGCTGCGACGGCGGCCCACGTGCCGAAGCGGCTGTCGGGTACGACGACGAGCGGAACGAAGGCCGCCGCCAGAATCGCCATGCCGATGCCGAGGCTGCGGGCGCTGCCCCAACGCGCGGTGAACCACTCGGTGATGCGCAGTTGTCCGGCCACCGCAACCAGCCCGGACACCACGAACAGGCTGGTCACCAGCAGCGTCGACCAGCGCGCACCGGCCACCGCCGTCGCCTGCAGCGGCAGCGCGAGATAGACCTGGAACGACAGGACATACGAGCCGATCATGGCGATCGAGAACAGCACGAACGGGCGGTGGGCCAGCACCGCGCGCCAGTCGGCGAGCACCGACGCCCGTTGCTCCGGTGTCGCGGCGGCGTGTTGGGGCAGCGCGCACAGTTGTGCCACCGTGAGCCCGGCGAACACGACGGCGGCGGCCAGCGCCGTCACCCGGAAGTCCAGGAACATCAGCAGCAGGCCGACGAGCGGGCCGAGCAGGATGCCGGCTTGGTAGAAGATGTTGAACATCGCGAACGCGTCCACCCGCCGGTCGGCCCCGGCATCGGCGGCGAGATACGCCCGGACCGCAGGGTTGAACAGCGCACCGGCGAAACCTGTTGCGGCCGAAGCGATCAGCACTGCCGGCAGGGTGTCGGCGACAACCAGCAGCCCGAATCCGGCGGTGCGCAGCAGGCAGCCGGCGACGATCAGCGGTTTGTACCCGAGCCGGTCGGCGAGCGTCCCGCCGACGATGAACATGCCCTGCTGGGAGAAGTTCCGCACACCGAGCACCAGCCCGACCGCCCACGCGGCCAGCCCGAGCGGGCCGGCGAGATAGCCGGCCAGGTACGGCATGAGCATGTAGAAGCCGAGGTTGATGCCGAACTGGTTGACCATGAGCAGCCGGCTCGGCGTGTCGAAGGCGCGAAATCTCGCGACGAACGAGGTCATGCGTGGCTCCCGGACGGGTCGACGACGGTGGTGCACCGGCTCCACGACTGCACCGGCTGCGTGGGTTCGGCGATCGTGGCCGGCCCCGCCGGCGCTGTCGTGCGCAGCAGGCCGTGGGCCCGGCAGTACTCGTCGCTGTAGACGGTGTCGAAGTAGCGCTGCGGTCCGTCCGGGAAGATCGCCACGATCGTGGTGCCCGCCGGATGGGTGCGGGCCGCCCAGCCCGCCGCGAGCGTGACCGCGCCGACACTCCAGCCGCCACTGGCGTGATGGGTGGTGGTCAGCGTCCGGCAGGCCCAGACGGCTTCGTCGGCTGCGACCCAATGCACCTCGTCGAACGCCGTGTGGTCGACGTTGGCCGGGTGAATGCTCGATCCGAGTCCGCGCATGATGCGCGGCGTCGTCGGCTGCCCGAAAATTGCCGAGCCGACCGTATCGACGCCGATCAACCGCAGCTGCGGGTTGGCCTGGCGCAACACGCGCGCGATTCCGGCCGAATGCCCGCCCGTGCCGACCGAGCAGACCAGCACGTCGATGCGACCGAGCTGGTCGAGCAGTTCTCGCGCCAGCGGCTCGTAGGCGGCGACATTGTCGGGGTTGGCGTACTGATTCGGGCACCAGGCATCGGGGTCGGCGGCGAGCAATTCCGCGACTCGGTCGCGGCGGGCCTGTTGCCAGCCGCCGGTGGGGTGGGGTTCGTGCACCAGCTCGACGTGGGCGCCGTAGGCGCTGAGCATGTGGTGCATGAACGGTTCGAGCCCGGGGTCGGTCACCAGCACGACCGGATGTCCATAGACGGTGCCCGCGAGCGCGAGTCCCATCCCGAGGGTGCCGCTCGTGGATTCGATGATGGTGGCCCCGGGCTGCAAATCACCACGCGCGCGGGCACGTTCGACCATGTGCAGCGCCGGGCGGTCCTTCATCCCGCCTGGATTGGCGCTTTCCAGCTTGGCCCAGAAGCCGCGGCCGGCGGGGGCCAGCGGCTCGGTGATCCACAGCACCGGCGTGTTGCCGACCATGGTGGCGGGTCTGCGATAGGCGGGTGGCGAGATCGGTTCGGCGGGTTCGGATTTCGGTTTCAGGGTGGTCTGCATCGGGGATTCGCTTCCGTGTCGCGGCGTGGCAGGGCAGCGGACACCGGACCGGCGCGGCGATCGCCGCGCGGCCTGACGCTTGCCTGTCAGTTCCGATCGATACAGAGGCGGGTGAGCAGCATGCGGCCCGTCACCGGTCTGGCCGGTGGGCCGCGCGGCGTCACCCCCGCCAACCGGTGCACGGCAACGACGACGAGCGCGAGCGCGCCCGTCACGCCGAAGGCGAGGATCAGCAGCGCCGACAGGTCGCGCGGCAGGACTGCCGGTTGCGCAAGGTCGTGCGGTGCGTGCGGCGTGGGCTCGACGTGTGAATGCGCGATGTCGACCATCGCGGCCGGCTCGGCATGTTCGTGCGCCACGGCGTCGGACCAGAACTCGCATCGGAGCACCGCGAGCGCCAGCAACCAGCCGATCAGGACCACGACTACGGCACGCCGGACGGGCGGCGCCGGCGCGGTCCTCATGTCGCCGAACGTACCAGCAGTGACCTGACCACCTAGGCGAGCGCGTCGGCAGGTGAACTCTGCGGTGCGCCGAACTCGCAGGCAGCGGGCGGTTTTGTCGGAGATGTGATCTGGCCTACATGGTTGGCCGTGTATGCACCGGTACGCCGTAGGGGTATAGTGGCAGGACCGTCCGAAGGAGTGAGCCACTCGCGATGACCACCGACCAGCGAACGAGCCGGCCGTACCGCGCACTCGTCGCGGCGCTGCTCGCGGTGCTATTGCCGGCCGTCGTCGCCATGCATAGCGTGGCGGGCCACACCGGTGGACACGGTTCGCCCGCACACGCCGGTCATGCGCCGGCCGCCGCGGACGCGGCGTGGCCGCCCGGCGCGCACGGGGTCACCCCATCCGCCATCGAGCCGGGCCCGCTCCATGGGAACGACAGCACGTACGCGACGCTGCTGTCTGCGCCGGCGGTCGCCGCGACGGTCTGCCGATCCGAAAGTCCGAGCGCGCCGAGCGTGCACACCGGCACCCACGACTGTCTGGCGATTCCCGAGCCCGACATCGCTGTGCCGGTGAGCGCCGACGCACCGGTCTCGTCGGTCGAGTTGCGCGGCGAGTGCCTTCGTTGCGACCTGCTCGGCGTGCGTGCCGGTGGGCGGGCGCCCCCGTGGACGACGTTGTCGTCGGAACAGTTGTCCGTCTGGCGAGTGTGATGGCCGGACCCGTGCGCCACTGCGGTGCGGCGGGTTGCCGATGTCGACCTCACACCTATCTCACCAGGAGACTTCTCATGTTCCGTATCACCACGCGCACAGTCCGGATCGGCACCGCCGTCGGCGCCGCGGCCGCTGCCCTGCTCCTCGCCGGCTGCAGCGACGATTCGTCGATGCCCGGAATGGATCATGGCTCGAGCGCCCCCTCGATGCCCGCAGGCATGGACCACGGATCGTCGACGCCGGGCGCCGCGCAGCGCACCGACTTCAACGATGCCGACGTCACCTTCCTCAACGGCATGTACCCGCACCACGCGCAGGCCGTCGACATGGCCAAGCTGATTCCGTCGCGCTCCCAGCATCCGAAGGTCCGCGAACTCGGCGTCGAGATCGAGGCCGCACAAGCACCGGAGATGGAGCAGATCGCCGGGCTGCTGAAAAGCTTCGGCAAGCCCGCGCCCAGCGCGGGATCCGACCACGGCGGACACGGCGGCGGCATGATGACGGCCGACCAGATGAAGGCGCTGGCCGCCGTATCCGGACCGGAGTTCGATCGCATGTTCCTGACCTTGATGATCGAGCATCATCGCGGCGCGATCGAGATGGCCAACACCGAGATAGCCAACGGCGTGAACGCGGAGTCCAAGAAACTCGCACAGGCGATCGTCGGCGCCCAGCAGATCGAGATCGACGAGATGAACGCGCTGCTCGCCGCGCTGTGAGCTGAATCCGGCAGCTGGTGCGATGGTCCGCTCAGCGAGTGTCATCGCACCAGGTCCGGATTGGCGGCATGATCGTGACCGACGCCATGTAGAAGTGCGCCGTTCGGCTCCGACCACGTCACGGCGAACCCGTCATCAGTGAAAGGACACGCTCGTGAACTGGACCCTCGAAGTCGTCGTCGTGCCGGTCTCCGACCCCGACCGCGCGAAAGCGTTCTACGCCGACAAACTCGGCTTCACCGTCGACCACGACACCCGAATCCCGAACGGCCCCACCATTATTCAGCTCACGCCGCCCGGCTCGGGCTGCTCGGTCGTGATCGGGACGCTGTCCCCGATGGCGCCCGGCTCGCTGAAGGGTCTGCAACTGGTCGTCAACGACGTCCGCAAAGCCCGCGAGGAACTGCTGGCGCGCGGCGTCGAGGTCGGCGAGGTCACCTTCGCCAGCCAGGAAGGTTTCCGCCCCGCCACGGACGCGGACGATCTGAACAACAGCGGTTTCATCTTCTTCGACGACCCGGACGGCAACAGTTGGGCGGTGCAGCAGATTACGTCGCGTCCCTAGGCGGGCGGAGCACCTCGAGGTAGGTCTGGGCGAAATCTCGGCGGACGCAGAGGATCCAGCGCCACCCGGGTTCCTGATAATGAATCGCGACCAATGCCGAGGTGTCGACGACTACCCCGATCATGCATCCGCCTCACAGACTTGCGGTTTCGACAGCCGTCGTGATGGGGACGTTGGTTGCCGCGGCCGGCTCGCGGGCGAGTCGGTCTGCCTTTCGGTCTTGATGCCGAGCGCCATCGCCCAGTGCTAGACGCTGGCGACAATTTCTAGAACGTGGCCAATGCAAGCAGGTCGGACAGGGTTTGCGAGCACCCGGCATCGAGCTTGAGCGTCGCCAGGTCGTCGCCGCGGGTGGGTCCGCGATTCACGATCGCGACGGGAATGCCGAGCTTGGCGGCGTGCCGGACGAACCGCAGGCCCGACATGACGTGCAGTGACGAGCCGACGACAAGCAGCAGCTCCGCGTTGTCCACCAGGTCGTAGGCGGCCTGCACGCGCGCGGGCGGCACGTTCTCGCCGAAGTAGACGATGTCGGGCTTGAGCAGACCGCCGCAGCGTTCGCAGTCTGCGACGCGAAAGCCCGCGGTGTCCGACAGCACGGCATCGGCGTCCGGAGCCACCTGAATGGCCGCACCGTCGCCACCGAAGCCGGGATTGAGTGCCTCGAGCCGCTCGGCCAGTGCCCACCGCGAGATCAGCTGTCGGCACGACAGGCACCGGACCTGCGCGTACGTGCCATGCAGGTCGATGACGCGACGGCTGCCGGCCTTGGTGTGCAGCAGGTCGACGTTCTGCGTGATGACCCCGCCGATCCGGCCCTCGCGTTCCAGCGCGGCCACCGCCCGATGCCCGTCGTTGGGGCGAGCGGCATCCATGTGCCGCCAGCCGAGATGGTTGCGCGCCCAATAGTGACGGCGGAAGTCCGGATCGCCGACGAACTGCTGATAGGTCATCGGCGTGCGCGGCGGCGACTCCGGGCCCCGGTAGTCGGGAATGCCGGAATCGGTCGACAGGCCGGCCCCGGACAGCACAACAGTGCGGCGCGTAGCCATCAGGTCGCTCAACTCCACCCCTCCGATTCTGCCGTGCCCCGCCGCATCGCGGCGCGCCCATGCGGCCGCGGGGTGGCGGATGTCGGAATTGTTCAAGCCGGACGCCGGCGGCGGCGGTCAGGATCGTCGCCATGACAGTGAATCCAATTCCCGACGGCTATCGCACCCTCACCCCGTACCTGGCGGTGCGTGACGGATCGGCCGCCATCGATTTCTATGTGCGCGGACTCGGCGCGACCGTCAAAAGCCGGATGGACGCCCCGGACGGCACCGTGATGCACGCCGAGCTGGTGGTCGGCGATTCGATCTTCCAGCTCGGCGAGCAAATGCCCGACTACGGCATCCGGGCCCCCGAAGCTGGTTGGGTGCATTCGTCGTCGGTGGTCTATGTGGAAGACACCGACGGTGTCGTCGAGCGGTTGGTGCAGGCGGGCGCGACCGTGGTGATGCCGGTGCAGGACACGTTCTCCGGGGACCGGCACGGAGTGGTGATCGATCCGTTCGGGCATCGCTGGGCGGTGTGCACCAAGATCGAAAACGTGCCCGACGCCGAGATCGCGCGCCGCGCCGTGGAACTGTTCTTCACACCGGCTCAGTAGCCGGCCACCGGATCCACGCGCCCGAGCAGGTCGGCGTCGGCGCCGAACTTGGCGACGTTGCGGCCGACCCGCTCGGCAAGCGCGGGGTAGAAACGCTGTTCGGGGTTGGCGACGTGCGGGGTGACGATCGCGTTCGGCAGCGTCCACAGCGGGTGCCGGTCGGGCAGTGGTTCGGGATCGGTGACATCCAGCGCAGCGCCGCCGATCGCGGCGCGCTCCAGGGCGTCGACCAGCGCATCGGTGTCGACCAGCGTGCCGCGCGCGACGTTGACCACCCAGGCGGTGGGCTTCAGGCGTTCCAGCTGGGCCGCCCCGATCAGGTGTTTCGTCGCCGGTGTCGCCGGAGCCGCCACGACCACGTGGTCGGCGACGGGCCACACCTCGTCGAGCCGGCTGACGGGAAACGTCTCGACCGCGCCCGGCACCGGCCTGCCGGAGCGGCTCACCGCCACGGCGTGCGCACCGAGTGGAGCGAGCAGCGGAATCAGCGCGCGTCCGACGCCACCCGCGCCGACGATCGCGACCGTGCTGCCGCGCAGCGTCCCGACCTCGGCGCCGGCCTCACGCGTCCAGTGCTGCGCCGCGACCAGCCGTGGCAGCGCGCGGACACCCGCCAGCAACAACAACAGGGCATGCTCGGCGACGGTCTCGGAGTAGGCGCCCGCCGCCGAGGTGAACACCACGTCCCGGTTCGCGGCAATCGTCCCCGAGGCGAAGAACGGGTCCACGCCGGCACCGCGCAGTTGTACCCATTCGATGTTGGGCGGCAAGGGATTAGGGAAGTCGTCGGCACCGGCCAGCCACACCAGGGCGCGCGCTTGCGCCAGGTGGGCAAGCTGCCCGCCGGCCTCTTCGATGGCGGCGACGATCAGTGGTTCTTGGGTCGGTCCGAGCGCTACTGGTATCGGGGCCACGTCTTCGACGGTACCGGCTCACGAGGGTGTGGCCAGCGCGAAAGGAAGCACCGCATCAGCGCCGGCGTGGCGTAGGGCCCGCGCCGCGAGGGTGAAGGTCCACCCGGTGTCGGTGCGTGTGTCGACGAGCAAGATCGGTCCGGGTACCACGTCGGGTAGTTGCCAGCCGTCCGCCAGCGCGGCTACCCGGAACGCGGAGTTGGCGGCGCTCACCGGCTCGTGACGCAACTCGCCCAGATACTGCAGGCGTCCGATCTCCGCCAGCCGCTGCGCCAGGCTCGTCGTCAATCGAGTTGTGCCGAGCGCCATTACGGCCGTCGGCCGAGCGTCCCAGCGCCACGACTTGAGCACCTCGATGCACGCGGCGACGACGGCGTCGGGTACCGGACCGTCCGGGGCATCGAGCAGTGCCCGTAACCGCTGACCCCAACCGAGATCCGACAGGCGACCGAGCACGCGGCCGGGCTCGGGGCCGTCGGTGATCTTGCCGGACAACGAGATTCCCAGCTTGGCCAAGCCCGTCGGCCACTGTTTGCGGGGCGGCAGGTCGACGCCGGGACGCTCCAGACGCTCCCGGGTGTGGGTCAAAGCTGTGGTATCGACACCGGTTTCGTAGCTCGTGCCGGTGCAGTTGTCGCAGCGACCGCAGGGTTGCGCCGGATCGTCGAGCTGCGCTCGCAAAAAGGCCATGCGGCAACTGGTGATTCGCTGATAGTCCAGCATGGCCTGCTGTTCGGCTTCGCGCGCCTGCTCGAGCCGCTCGTAGCGCTCTTCGTCGTACACCCACGGCTGTCCCGTCGAAATCCAGCCGCCGCGTACGCGTTTCACGGCACCGTCGACGTCGAGCACCTTGAGCACCATCTCCAACCGGGACCGGCTCAGCTCCACCAGCGGCTCCAGTGCGGGTGTGGACTGCGCACGATCCGGAACCAGCACGTCGATCACCTTGCGTACCAAGTGTTCTCGCGGGAACGCCACGGACGCGAAGTAGCTCCAGATCCGCTCGTCTTCGGCGCCCGGGAGCAAGATCACTTCGGCGCGCTCGGTGGCCCGCCCGGCGCGGCCGACCTGCTGGTAATAGGCGATAGGGGAGTTCGGGGCACCGACGTGGACCACGAAGCCGAGGTCGGGCTTGTCGAACCCCATGCCCAGTGCCGAGGTGGCGACCAGCGCCTTCACCTCGTTGTTCAACAGCGCCTGCTCCAGCGCTTCCCGCTCGGCCGGATCGGTCTGCCCGGTATAGGACGCCACTTGATGTCCGTTGTCACGCAACAGATCTGCCAGATCTTGCGCGGCCGAAACGGTGAGCGCGTAGATGATGCCCGAGCCCGGAAGACGGTGCAGCTGATGGCTCAACCACGCGGCGCGCTGCACCGCATCGTCGAGGCGGACCACCGCCAGGTGCAGCGACTCGCGCTCCAACGAGCCGCGCAGCACAAGCGTGTCGGCGCCCAACTGGCCCGCCCCGGCTCCGATCTGCGCGGCCACGTCGTTCACCACCCGGTTGTTGGCCGTCGCCGTGGTGGCCAGCACCGGAATATCGGTGCCGAGGTCGGCGATCAGGGTCTTGATCCGGCGGTAGTCGGGACGGAAATCGTGGCCCCAGTCGGAAATGCAGTGCGCCTCGTCGATCACCACGAGCCCCGCGTCCGCCGCCAGCTTGGGCAGCACGTTGTCGCGGAAGTCCGGGTTGTTCAAACGTTCCGGGCTGACCAGCAAGACATCGACGCTGCCGTCTGCGACCGCGGCATGAATGTCGTCCCATTCGGTGACGTTGCCCGAGTTGATGGTCGCGGCGTGCACGCCGGCGCGCGCCGCCGACCCCACCTGGTTGCGCATCAGGGCCAGCAGCGGCGACACGATGACCGTCGGGCCGCGGCCCTGCCTGCGCAGCAGCTTGGCCGCGATGAAATACACCGCCGACTTGCCCCAGCCGGTGCGCTGCACCACCAGAGCCCGCCGGCGGTGCACCACCAGCGCCTCGATTGCCGTCCACTGGTCCTCGCGGAGCCGGGCGTCCGGGCCCGCGAGGTCCTGCAGCAGTAGCTCCGCGTCAGCACGCATGCAACCGACGCTACTGGGTCGCCCGTGCCGTGCCCGGCCGCCGACGACCTGGCTGGGACCCACTGCGGCCGGCGCCACGACATCGCGATCACCGAACCGACCGTGGCGCCCTTGCCCAGACGCACGTCTGGCATCACCCGAACCCCGTGAACCCATTGCAGCGCAGCGATATCCGAAGTTGCTGCAGGGCCGTCTGCTCGATCTCGGGCGGCCACATCAGCGTCTTCGCTCGCCTACCGCGGAGCTCGACGGGAAACATGATGCATTCCTTGCCGGATCGTCGGAGGATCAGCGGTATGGACCCGACGTCACGTCCGCACCCGAATATCGGCCACACGCGCGCAACGGTGCGCGAGTTTGATGCCGAAGGCGGTTGGGGCGTGCTGGATTCGTCACAAACACCCGGCGGCTGCTGGGTGCACTACAGCGCGATCGCGACGGGCCCCGGATTCCGAATGCTCGCCGCGGGTGCGCACGTCGAACTAGATTGGGAGGCACTACCGCAGGACGGCTACCGATTTCGGGCACGGCGGGTGTGGCCGGTGGGCACCGACCCGATCGACCCGCCGACGCGGACCTTCAGCGGCGCTTACACGACGACGCTGGACATCTCCTTCGACGACGACATCAGCTGAGCGATCTCCTCTTGCGTCGGCATCGACGCGCCCAGCCGGGTCGTCGCGATCGCGCCGGCTGCCGACGCCCAGCGCAGCGCTTCGGATGGTCCGCGATGCCAGTTGGCGGCCAGCACGCCGGCGAACGCGTCGCCCGCGCCGGTGGTGTCGATCGGCTCGGCCGGTACTGCCGGCACGTGCTCGCCGACGCCGTCGGGGCCGCGGTAGCGAGCCCCTTCGGCGCCGCAGGTGACGATCACATGTGGCACGTCGGACAGGATGCCCAGCGCCGCGGACTCGGCTTCGTTCACCACCACGACGTCGACGCACGCTTGGAGTTCGAGCGGAAGCGGCTGCGCCGGCGACGGGTTGAGAATCACGACGGTGTTGTTCGCGCGGGCGTGGCACGCAGCCGCACACACCGTGTCCAGTGGCAGCTCGAACTGGCACAGCAACAAGTCGGCCTCGGCGATGGCGTCGAGTTCCTCGGGCAGCAGACCCGTCATGGTCGAGTTCGCCCCGGACACCACGACGATCGAGTTCTCCGCACGCGCGTCCACCGTGATCGCCGCGATCCCCGACGGTCCGGGGACTTCGCGCAGCAATTGCGTGCCGATCTCCTCGTCGACGAGCAGCTGACGCAACTCGAGTGCGAACGTGTCGTCGCCGACCGCGCCGAGGAACTCGACGTCGGCGCCCGCGCGCGCCGCAGCAACCGCCTGATTGCAGCCTTTGCCGCCCGGCATCACGCTGAACCCGGTGCCGAGGAGGGTTTCGCCAGGGGCGGGCCTGCGGTCCACCACCGTGACCAGATCCATGTTGATACTGCCGACCACGGCGATCCGCGGCGCGGGCGAAGCGGCGGAAGACGTCACAGTGTCCACAAGTACCCTGGTACCCGTGACAGCTGTGTCCGAATCGCAAACCTCCGAGTCCGTTCGCGACGCGGTGCACGACGCCGCCCGGCGGGCGCGCGTCGCCGCCCGCGTGCTCGCGCAATTGACCACTCTGGACAAGGATGCGGCCTTGCACGCCGCCGCCGACGCGGTGCTCGCGCACAGCGCGAAGGTGCTCGCCGCCAACGCCGAAGACATCGAGGCCGCGCGCGCCGGTGGCACCGGAGAAGCGCTGCTGGACCGCCTGCGGCTCACCCAGCCCCGCATCGACGGCATCGCTTCGGGCCTGCGGCAGGTGGCCGGGCTACCGGATCCGGTCGGCACGGTGGTGCGCGGGTCCACGCTGCCCAATGGCCTCGAGATTCGACAGGTCCGGGTGCCGATCGGCGTGCTCGGCATGGTGTACGAGGCACGCCCCAATGTCACCGTGGACGCGTTCGGGCTGTCGCTGAAGTCGGGCAACGCGGCACTGCTGCGCGGTTCGAGCAGCGCCCGCCGCTCGAACGTCGCCCTCGTCGAGGTGCTGCGCGGCGCGCTCGAGGCGCAAGGCCTGCCCGCCGACGCCGTCCAGTTGCTGCCCAGCGAAGACCGCTCCAGTGTCACGCACCTCATCCAGGCGCGTGGCCTGGTCGACATCGTCATCCCGCGCGGCGGCGCCGGGCTGATCAACGCCGTCGTCCGCGACGCCACCGTGCCGACGATCGAGACCGGCACCGGCAACTGCCACGTGTACGTCCACGCCGACGCCGATCTGGACATGGCCGAGGCCATCGTCGTCAACGCCAAGACCCGCCGGGTGAGCGTGTGCAACGCGGCCGAAACGATCCTCGTGGACGCGGCCATCGCCGACACCGCGGTGCCGCGCCTGACGGCCGCGCTGCAAGCCCGCGAGGTCACCATCCACAGCGACCTGCCGGGCTTCGTCGCCGCCACCGAAGACGACTGGCACGCCGAGTACCTGTCCAACGACGTAGCGCTCAAGGTGGTCGCGGGCATCGACGAGGCGGTCACCCACATCGATACCTACGGCACCGGCCACACCGAGGCGATCGTCACCAAAGACCTTGCGGCGGCACGCGAATTCACTGCCCGGGTGGACGCTGCCGCGGTCATGGTGAACGCGTCCACCGCGTTCACCGACGGCGAGCAGTTCGGCTTCGGCGCCGAGATCGGCATCTCGACGCAGAAGCTGCACGCGCGCGGCCCGATGGGACTGCCGGAACTGACGTCCACCAAATGGATCGTCTGGGGCGACGGCCACACGAGGCCCGCCTGATGTTCACTTCCGTCGACGACGTTCTCACGCGCCTGGCCACAACTGGATATCTCGCCGACAAGGCCACTGCCACTGCGGTTTTCCTGGCCGACCGGCTCGGCAAGCCGCTGCTGGTGGAGGGTCCGGCAGGGGTCGGCAAAACCGAGCTGGCCCGCGCCGTCGCTCAGTGCACGGGCGCGGAACTGGTGCGTTTGCAGTGCTACGAGGGCGTGGACGAATCACGCGCGCTCTACGAGTGGAACCACGCCAAACAGATCCTGCGCATTCAGGCGTCCACCGAAAACCATTGGGAAGAAACCAAACAGGACGTCTTCTCGGAGGAGTTCCTGCTCTCGCGCCCGCTGCTCACGGCCATCCGGCGCACCGAACCGACCGTGCTGCTCATCGACGAGACCGACAAAGCCGACATCGAGATCGAGGGCCTGCTGCTGGAGGTGCTCTCGGACTTCGCGGTGACGGTGCCCGAGCTGGGCACCATCGTCGCTACGCGAAAGCCGTTCGTGGTGTTGACCTCCAACGCCACCCGCGAGCTGTCCGAGGCGCTCAAGCGGCGCTGCCTGTTCCTGCATCTGGATTTCCCCGACGCCGAGCTGGAACGGCGAATCCTCGCCAGCCGGGTGCCGGAGCTTCCGAAATCCGTTGCAACGCAGCTTGTCCGGATCATCGGCGTGCTGCGGGACATGCAGTTGAAGAAGGTGCCCTCGGTTGCCGAGAGCATCGACTGGGGCCGCACCTTGCTGGCCCTGGGCGCGGATTCGCTGGACAACAAGACGGTTCGCCAGACGCTCGGCGTCGTGCTCAAGCACCAGGCAGACCACACCAAGGCCATCGCGCAGCTGAAGCTGTAAGCCGATGTCGCTGCCCGATCATCTCGTTGCCTTCGTCGAAGAACTGCGTGCCCGGGGCGTGCCGGTGGGGCCGTCGGAGACGGTGGACGCCGGGCAGGTGCTGTCGGTGATCGACATGTTCGATCGCGAGGTGCTGCGAGAAGGCTTGGCATGCGCGCTCTTACGGCGTTCCACGCACCGTCCCACGTTCGACGGACTGTTCGATCTGTGGTTCCCGGCCGCCATCGGAGACCGGACGGCGAGCGCCGACGAACTGCCCGACAACATCGCCGACGTGCGAAAGTTGCTGGCGCAGTTGCTCGCCGACGATGCCGCCCGCACCGACCAAGTGGCCGCGCTGCTCGTCGATCAGTTCGGTCGCTACGAAACGGCCAACGGCGCATCGTTCTCGGCATATCAGGCGCTCAAGGATCTCGCGCCGGAGACCTTGATCCGCAAGATCATCGACGGGATGCGGGCCGGCAGTACGGATTTCGACGAAGAGGTGGCGCGCCGCACCGCCAAGGCGCGGATCGCGGCGTTCCGCGGCCAGGTGGAGGGCGAGACCCGTCGGCGCGTGGCCGAACGTCAAGGGCGCGACCGGGTCGCGAACTACGGCGTGCCGAGGCAGGCCGAACAGGTCGAGTTTCTGCGCGCCTCGGCGATGGAACTGGAGCAGCTGCGGCGCAGCGTGCACGGCCTGGCCCGGTTGCTCGCCAGCCGTCTGGCCGCGCGGCGCCGGCGTGCTCGGGCCGGCGAGATCGATCTGCGCAAGACGCTGCGCAAGTCCATGTCCACGGGCGGCGTACCGATCACGCTGGCGCGCCGCAAGCCGCATCCCGGGCGCCCGGAACTCGTTGTGCTGTGCGATGTCTCGGGTTCGGTAGCAGGATTCAGCCATTTCACCCTGCTGCTCGTGCACGCGCTGCGTGAGCAGTTTTCGCGGGTGCGCATCTTCGCCTTCATCGACGCCACCGACGAGGTGACCAAGTACTTCGATCCAGGCGCCGACCTGGGCACCGCGATGACTCGAATCATCAAGGAAACCAGGTTGATTCGGATCGATGGGCATTCCGACTATGGCAACGCCATCCGGCAGTTCGCCGACGATTTCGGTGATTCGGTCACCGCACGAACGTCGCTGCTGGTGCTCGGCGACGGACGGAACAACTACCGCGACACCGGCATCGTGCGCCTGCGCGCGCTCGTGGAGACCGCCAAGCATGCCTACTGGCTCAACCCCGAAGCCAAACAACTCTGGGGCTCGGGAGATTCCGACGCCGACAAGTACGCCGAAGTCATGGACATGCGGGAATGCCGTTCGGCGCAACAGCTCACCGCCGTCGTCTCCAGCCTGCTTCCGGTCTGAGACGACGGGGCTCTAAGCTCGTAGCTCGTGCAAGGTAAACGCCGGCTCGGCGTGATGGGTGGCACCTTCGACCCCATCCACAACGGGCACCTCGTCGCCGCAAGCGAGGTCGCGAACAGGTTCGCGCTCGACGAGGTCATCTTCGTGCCCACCGGCAAGCCCTGGCAAAAGGAAGGCAAGCGCGTCAGCCCGGCCGAGGACCGCTACCTGATGACCGTCATCGCGACGGCCAGCAATCCGTCGTTCTCGGTGAGCCGGGTCGACGTGGACCGCGACAAGGTCACCTACACCGTCGACACGCTGCGCGATCTGCACGCGCAGTTTCCCGACGACGACCTGTTCTTCATCACCGGCGCGGACGCGCTCGCCAACATCCTGTCCTGGCAGGATTTCGAGGAGCTGTTCGACCTGGCCCGGTTCGTCGGGGTGAGCCGTCCCGGCTACGAGCTCGGCATCGAGCACCTGCGCGAACACCTCAGCGATTACCCGCGGGACGCGGTCACCCTCATCGAAGTGCCCGCACTGGCGATATCGTCGACTGACTGTCGCACACGGGCCGGCGAAGACCGGCCCGTGTGGTACCTCGTACCCGACGGTGTGGTGCAGTACATCGCGAAGAAGAAGTTGTACAAGAAAGGTGACGAGTGAGCGCCTCCGACGAAGCCGTCGCAATGGCCCGCCTGGCGGCGGTCGCGGCCGACGAGAAGCTGGCCAGCGACGTCGTCGTGCTCGACGTGTCCGAACAGTTGGTGATCACCGACTGCTTCGTCATCGCCTCGGCACCGAACGAGCGGCAGGTCAACGCGATCGTCGACAATGTCGAGGAAAAGCTGCGCGAGGCCGGTCACAAGCCGGTGCGCCGCGAAGGTACCCGCGAGGGCCGGTGGGTGCTGCTCGACTACGTCGAGGTCGTCGTACACGTGCAGCACAACGACGAACGCAACTTCTACGCCCTCGAACGGCTGTGGAAGGACTGCCCGACGATCACCGTCGACGGAATCGGCCGCGCGACCGATGAGTGAACGTCCACGCAAGCTGATCCTGCTGCGTCACGGCCAGACCGAATGGAACGCCTCGGACCGCATGCAGGGCCAACTCGACACGGATCTGTCGGCGCTGGGCCGCACCCAAGCCAAGGAGGCCGCCCGCGAGCTGGCCACCCGGGAACCGCTGCTGATCGTCTCGTCGGATCTGCGCCGCGCCCTGGACACCGCCACCGAACTGGGCAACCATGCCGGACTCGAGGTCGCCATCGATCCGCGGCTGCGCGAGACGCACCTGGGGGAGTGGCAAGGACTCGACCACCGTCAGGTCGACTCCGCCGCACCCGGCGCGCGAGCTGCCTGGCGACGCGACGCGCGGATGGCGCCGCCGGGTGGTGAGAACCGGGTGCAGGTCGCCGCGCGCGGCGTTCCCGTGATCACCGAGTTGCTCGACCGCCCGGACTGGCAGGACCGGCCCGTTGTTCTGGTCGCGCACGGCGGGCTCATCGCTGCGGTCACCGCGGCGCTGCTCGGCTTGCCGGTGGAAAGTTGGCCGGCGTTCGGCGGGCTCGGCAACTGCAGTTGGGTGCAATTGTCCGCGTACCCGACCGCGACCGGAAACCCGTTCTGGCGCCTGGATGTTTGGAATGCCTCCGCAAGGGTGGCCTCTGATGTCCTCTGACCGGCCGGTCCTGCTCGTCGTCGCAGACTCGTTGTCCTACTACGGACCCAAGGGCGGCCTCGCCGCCGACGATCCCCGCATCTGGCCGAACTTGGTTGGGCAGGAACTCGATTGGGACGTCGAGCTCGTGGCGCGGATCGGCTGGACGTGCCGGGATGCCTGGTGGGCCGTCATCGGCGATCCGCGCGTATGGGCGGCGGTGCCGCGCGCCGGTGCCGTCGTGGTGGCAACTGGTGGGATGGACAGCCTGCCCTCGCCGTTACCCACCGCGCTGCGCGAGCAGATCCGCTACCTGCGCCCACCCGCGCTGCGCCGCGCGGTCCGCGCCGGCTACGGCTGGTTGCAGCCGCGGCTGTCGCCACTGGGCTGGCCGGTCGCGCTGCCGCCCAAGCTCAGCGTCTACTACCTCGAAAAGATCAGGGGCGCATTGGCTTACATGCGCCCGGAGCTGCCGCTGATCGCGACGCTGCCGGCCGTGCACCAATGCGACGCCTACGCCCGCGTGCACACCGGCCGCGAGCCGGCGGTGCGGGCCACCACGGCTTGGGCGCAGCGGCACGGCTTGGCGCTGGTCGATCTCGCCGAAGCCGTGCGCGAGAACGTCTTCTCCGACGAAGCCAATCCAGACGGGATCCACTGGGGCTGGACGGCACATCGCAACGTCGCCGATGCTGTCGTGAAAGCCGTTCGCGCGCAATGACTGTTGTCGTAGTCACCGATTCCTCCGCATGTGTGCCGCCAGATCTGAAGGCGCGCTACGACATTCGTGTGGTGCCGCTGCACGTGCTGCTCGACGGAGTCGAGTTCCGGGAAGGCGTGGACGAGCTGCCGGACTCGGTGTTCTCCAGTAACGCAACCACTTCGGGTGCGGCACCGGCCGAGCTGGCGGCCGTGTACGAAGCCGCAATCGCCGACAGCGACGGAGACGGCGTTCTGGCCGTACACATTTCGCGGCAGTTGTCGGCCACCTGGGAATCCGGGCGCAAGGCTGCGCTCGAGCTGGACGGGCGTATCCGCCTCGTCGATTCCCGCGGTGCCGGGCTCGGCTGCGGATTCCCCGTGCTGGCGGCCGCGCGCGCTGCAGCCGCCGGTGCCGACCTCGATTCCGTCTACGAGACAACAGTTTCCGCCGCCGAACGGGCACGCAGCTTCATCGTGGTGGACCGGCTCGATCAACTGCGCCGCGGCGGCCGCATCAGTACCGCAGCGGCCCTGCTCGGCACGGCCCTGGCGATGAAGCCCCTGCTGCAGGTCACCGGCGGCAAGCTGGTGCTGCGCGAAAAGGCACGGACGTCCGGAAAGGCGATCGCCAAACTTGTCGACGCTGCCACCCAAGCCGCCGGCGCCGGACCCGTTTCCGTAGCGGTGCACCACCTGCAAGCGCCCGAGCGGGCCGAGCGAATCGCCTCCGCCCTGCGGGAGCGTCTGCCGAACCACACCGAATTGCTGATCACCGAATTCAGTGCCGTGCTCGGCGTGCACGTCGGCGCGGGCGCGGTCGGCGTCGTCGTGGTGCCCGAAGGCGCAGGTGCTGTGGAGGCTGGTCTGTCCGCGGACTCCGAAAGCGCCGGCGGGGAAACCGCGCCCGAGGCTGGTTCGTGAGCCGTTGCGAAGTTTCGGCGAAACGGCGCCGCGAGCGCAACCACCACCACCGTATCGACGGACCGAAGTCGGGCTGATTTCGCTGGTCAGCGGGTCGCCGGGGTGGTTCGGCCGGTGCGAAGCGCAGCGTATTCACACACTCATTTCTATCCACAGGCCATCGCATAACTGCAGGTGAGCGGAATGGGGTGGTCCGGCGCCGCCGTTAGGTTGCTGGCATGTCCGAACAGCCTGATGCGCCGCACGAGGGCAGCGCCCGCCAGCGGCTCGGTTCCCTCTCGACCACCGAGGACGACCCCACCCCGCAGTGGCTCACCGTCGAGCCCACGCAACGGCCCTGGCTACCCGAGCGCTGGCGCGGCGCGCGCCTGGCTCCCGGACGGCGCGGTGCCGCAGCGATGGTTGTGGTCGCCGTGCTCGCCGCCGCTGTCGGCGGGTTGGTCACCCTGCGCGATCAGCCGGTCGCGCATGCGGTACCGCCGCTGGCCGTTGCCCAAACCAAGCCGGCGGCCACGGCCTCCGAAAGCGGCGAGATCGTTGTCAGCGTCGTCGGGCTCGTGCACCGGAGCGGTCTCGTGACGTTGCCGCCGGGCGCGCGCGTGGCGGACGCGCTGGCGGCAGCAGGCGGTGCCACCGACGGGGCCGACGTGATCGGTCTCAACATGGCGCAACGAGTGGCCGACGGCGACCAGATCCATGTCGGAGCGGTCGGGGCACCGCCGGTTGCCGGTAGCTCGAGTTCCAGCGCCGGATCCGGCAAGGCACCGGTCGGCAAATCGGGCACCAAAGTCAACCTCAACACGGCAACCGAGCCGGATCTCGATGCCTTACCCGGCGTCGGACCGGTCACCGCCGCAGCGATCATCGCGTGGCGCGGTGCCAACGGTCGATTCCAGACCGTCGACCAGCTCGGCGAGATCGACGGCATCGGCGATGCGAAGCTGGCCAAGCTGCGCGAGCTGGTGACGGTGTGAGCGCGCACCTTCCGACCCTGGTTTCCGGTGCCGAGCCGCCGCACGGCGGTCCATGCCGCGGAGTGGGGCGTCCGCGCCGCGGCGACGGTTCGGAGATCTCGGGCAGCCCCGGTGACAGCAAGTGGTCGGCCACAGTGCCGCCTGCCCTCGACGGGTCGGTCGGTGCGCACCGCGCGCACAGCGGTCGTCGCTGCCTGCCCGGTCGCGGTGGGCACGTGAGCTGGGGCGACGGGTCGGCTCGCTCACGAGGCGCACAGTGGTGACGAGGGCATCGAATGCGGGCGTCGACTCGGCCGGAGCCCGGGCGCAGCGCGCTCCGCATTCGACGGCGACACGCTTGGACCTGCGGCTCGCCCCGTCGGCTGTCATAGCCTGGGCCGCAACGATTTTCGTCGCGACGCTCGGTGCCCGTGCCGGTTGGCTACTGGTTGCGGCACTGGTCGTCGCGGCCGGTGCCACGTGGGGCCTCGCACGCCGTCGACGTGCTGCGCGACGACATCCTGGTGCGGCGGGCCGCGAGGCGGCGCGACCAGTACCCAGCGGAGTGCGCGGTGCGCTGCCGCCCGTACGCACCCGAGGCCGCGACGAGGTGCCACTCGTTCGCACCGGGGGCGGTACGACGGAGGCGCACGTCAGTGGCGGCGGATGGGTTGCGGGCGTTCTCGCTGCGCTGATGGTCGGCGCCGGATTTGCCGCTGCAGCCGCCTGGCAGGAGGCAGGCGCGCGGGCGAATCCGGTTGCCGCCCAAGCGCTCGGCGCGACGATCTCGGTCGACGTGGTAACCGTCGGCGACCCGGTCCGGCTGCGTTCCACCTTCGGCGACCGAGTGGTCGTCAAGGCCGAACTGCGGGAGGCGACGATTCGTGGTCAACGAATTGTCGTGGGCGGAGCAGTCACGATCTTCGCGCCGGCGGAAGGCTGGGATCGTCTGCTGCCGGGGCAACTGGTCAGCGCACGTGCAGTGGTTGCGGCACCCGGGCGTCCCGATTTCACCGTCGCTGCGCTGCGCGCCACCGGTCCGCCGGCCGCCGTAGCGCCGCCGTCCCTGGTGCAGCGGACGGCGGCCGACATTCGCGAACAGTTCGCGCACGCGAGCCGAAAAGCCCTGTCGGACAAAGCTGCCGGGTTGCTGCCCGCACTGGTCGTCGGCGACGAGACCAACATGAGCACGGCCCTGCGCGCGGACTTCGCAACGGCAGGGTTGTCGCACCTCACGGCGGTTTCCGGGGCCAACGTCGCGATCGTCCTGGGTGCGGTCCTCCTGCTGGCCCGGGCCGCGACGCTCGGCCCACGTACCGCGGTCGCACTCGCCGCGCTGGCGTTGATCGGGTTCGTCGTCCTGGCCCGGCCCTCACCGAGCGTGTTGCGTGCGGCAGTGATGGGCGCGATCGGATTGCTCGCCATGGTTACCGCTCGGCGCAAGCAGGCCATGCCCGCGCTGTGTGCCGCGGTACTCGGGCTGATTGCGTGGTCACCCGCGCTCGCGACGGACTACGGGTTCGCACTCTCGGTATCTGCTACCGCCGCACTTGTCGTGCTCGCCCCGAGTTGGTCGGATTGGCTTCAGGCGCAGGGTATTTCGCGCTGGTTCGCCGAAATTGTGGCGGTGAGCGCGGCGGCGTTCGCCGTTACGGTACCGATCGTCGTGGCGCTCACCGGCACCGTCAGCCTCGTGGCGATCGTCGCGAACGTCCTTGTCGCCCTTGTCATCGCGCCGATCACGGTGATCGGTGCGGCGGCGGCACTGGCAAGTGTGGCGTGGCTGCCGCTCGGAGTGGCCGTCGCTTGGCTCGCGGCACTGCCGCTGTGGTGGCTGATCACGGTTGCCGAGCACGCGGCGGCGCTGCCTGCCGCGACGATAACCATGCCGGGTGGTCCGGCAGCAGTTCCGCTGTCGGTCGTCGCGGTCGCGGCGACGATCGTCGGTTTGCGACACCGCAGGGCGCGCCGCCTCGGTGCCGCCGCACTCGTCGGTCTCGCCGTCGTCGTCGTGCCGGTGCGCTCGGTCGAGCCGGGCTGGCCGCCGACAGGCTGGTCGGTAGCGATGTGTGATGTCGGGCAAGGGGATTCGATTGTGTTGCGTGGCGATGGCGCCGACGTCGTCATCGACGCCGGCCCCGATCCGCCCACGACTCGGGCCTGCCTCGATCGGCTCGGCGTGCGCGCGGTCGCGCTGCTGGTGCTCACCCACGGGCACGCCGACCATGTCGGCGGACTCGCCGGCGTGCTGGATGGACGCACGGTCACGGCAATTGCGATCGGCGGATCGGCGCTGGCAATGCGCGAGCCGAATCGCGGCGAGCCCGGCAGGGGATCGACGTTCGGCGGATCTGCCACGAATGGACAGGCGAGCGGGGGCGGCGGGACAGGTGCGATGGACGGCGGACAGAACGCCGGCCTGCAAGCTGGTCATCAGCGCGGCGTGACAGACGGCGGCGACAGCGCGCCCGCGGCCATCGGCTCGGATGGCACGACCGTGGATTCGCGCGGCACGACCATGGACCCGCACGGCGGAGATTTCGGAGACTTCACTGGCGATCCGGGGCTCGTGCCGGATTCGGTGCATCACGTCGAACTATCTGCCGGACAACGAGTTATGGCCGCCGGGATCACGCTCGAAGTGCTGTGGCCCAGGGCGCGGACCGGCACATACGCCGCGGCGGGAGCGCGCACGTCGAGCCCGGACGAGAACAACGCGTCCATCGTGGTGGTGGCCTCCACCCGCGCCGGTCGGGTGCTGCTGACCGGCGACATCGAAGCCTCCGCACAACAGGCGCTGCTGGCCTCGGGCACCGGTCTCGAGGCCGACATCCTCAAGGTCCCACACCACGGGTCACGCACCACCACAGCAGAATTCGTCGATGCGGTGCGGCCGCGCCTGGGCCTGGTGAGCGCCGGCGCCGACAACACCTTCGGCCACCCACACGCCAGCGTGCTCGCCTCGCTCGCGGCCGTCGGCGCCACGGTAGCTCGTACCGACCGCGACGGCGATGTCGCCGTCACCGGCTCAGGCACCGAGATCGCGTTCGTAACCCGTGGTCCTGGTACACGCCGCCGCCTAGCTCGGAGGGCCGTTGCGATGGGTGGTGGGTGGATGGATCGGGTGAAGGGCCGTCGGGTCTGGGCGGATCGGGCGAAGGGTCCGTGTCGGGCAGGCATGACACGATGGGGCCGTGACCGATCGCATCGCGCCCTTGCACCTCGTGCTCGGCGAGGAGGAACTCCTGATCGAGCGGGCGGTGTCGGGTGTGATCGCGGCGGTGCGGGCCGCTACCGACGCGCCCGACGACATGCCGGTCAACAGGATGCGGGCCGGCGACACCACGGTGGCCGAGCTCGCGGAGTTGTTGAGCCCGTCGCTGTTCGCCGAAGACCGGGTGATCGTTCTCGAGGGTGCGGCGGAGGCCGGCAAGGATGCCGTCGGGCTGATCGCGGATGCGGCCGCGGCACCGCCGGACGGCGTGGTGATCGTGGTGGTGCACTCCGGCGGCGGGCGAGCGAAGGCGCTGGTACCGGCGCTGCAGAAACTCGGTGCGCAGTCGCACGACTGTGCGCGTGTCACCAAGCCCGGCGAACGCCTGGATTTCGTGCGTGGCGAGTTCCGCGCGGCCGGCGTGCGGGTGTCGGCAGAGGTGGCGCAGGCGGTGCTCGATGCCGTTGGCTCCGATTTGCGCGAACTCGCTGCGGCCAGTTCACAGCTCGCTGCGGATACGGCCGGCCGGGTGGACGTCAACGCGGTCCGGCGCTACTACTCCGGTCGTGCGGAGGTGTCGGGCTTCGACATCGCCGATCTTGCGATGGCCGGCGACCGGCCGGGTGCGATGGAAGCGATGCGGTGGGCCACGCTGCGCGGGGTACCCCCGGTGTTGGTGGCCGACGCGCTCGCCGACGCCGTGCACACGGTTGCGCGGGTGGCGTCGGCGGGCCGTGGCGACCCGTTCAAATTGGCGCCGCAGCTGGGCCTGCCGCCGTGGAAGGTCAAGAAGGCGCAGGCCCAGTCCCGGGCCTGGACACCCGCGAGCGTCGCTGCCGCGATGCATGTGGTGACCTCGCTCAACGCCGACGTGAAGGGCGAGGCCGCCGACGCGGACTACGCGCTCGAGCGGGCGCTGGACGCGGTCCTGACCCTCCGGGACAGCGGGCGCTGACCGCCGCCGGCAGCGGGAGCTGATCGGCGGTGGCTACCCGAGCGCGCTGCGCACCTGCGGAACGACCTCCTCGGCGAACTGGTGAACCTGCACGTCGATGTCGCCCTCGGACGGCCAGAACACGAAGCCGTCGACACGGTGCTCGCGGTGCAGCGTCGTCAGGTCGTCCACCCAGCGCTCGACGGGTCCGTTGAGGAATTCCGAACCGGTGCCGATGGAGCCGGACAGGTTGTAGACGCGGCGCACCGCCGCGGGGTCCCGACCCGCTTCCGCAGCGGCGTCGTCGATGATGCGACCGGCCTCGGCGAGCCGAGCGGGCGGGAAGTACGACGACGACGGAACCCAGCCGTCGGCCGAGCGGCCGGTCAGCGCAAGCGATTTCGGGCCGCCGGAGCCGAGCCAGATGCCGATGTCGTGCGCCGGCGCCGGACCGGGGTGCACACCGGCAACGGCATGGAACTGTCCGCCGGCGGTGACCGAGCGCTCGCCGCTCCACATCGCGCGCAGCACGGCGATCGCCTCCTCCAGCGCTTGCACGGCCTGACCCTTCGTCAGGCGCGGCGCACCCATCGCCTCGATCGCCTCCCAGAAGGCGCCCGCGCCGAGCCCGAGTTCGACCCGGCCGCCGGTGATGAGATCGAGTGTCGCGGCGGCCTTTGCCAAGACGGCAGGGTTGCGCAGCGGCAGATTGGCGACGTCGGGAAAGAACCGCAGGCGCGTGGTCTGCACGGCGAGCGCGCTGATGAGGGTCCAGGTGTCGGCGAAACGCCGCTGATACGGATGATCCTGAATGCCGATCAGGTCCAAACCGGCATCGTCGGCATAGCGCACCTGCCGCAGCAAATCGGGGTAGCGATCGGCCTCAGGGATGAGGAACAGGCCGAATTCGACGGTGCGCGCTGTCATTTCGTCCTCCGTGTCGGTGGAACCGGCACGTTCGAGCCTAATCGGTGCCTATCGGCGAGCGCGGAACGATTTCGCGCCCACCGCGACCCCGTGCAGAACCGATTCGGCAGCGAACACACCGCGGCGCGCCGGCCGCGGACTTTGCACCTCGCGAAACGCAAAAGCCGCCCGGTCGTGATACCGGGCGGCGCGTTACGTCACACCAGAGGGTTGCTCGACCCTCGCAGCTCAGAGCTTGTTGAACGCGACCGAGATCGCGGACTTGCGGTTGGCGGCCTGGTTGGCGTGGATGACACCGGCGCTCGCGGCCTTGTCCAGCTTGCGCGAGGCGGACGCCAGCAGCTCGCCGGCCTTGTCCTTGTCGCCGGCGTCGGCGGCCTCACGGAACTGGCGGATGGCGGTGCGCAGCGCCGACTTCACCGACTGGTTGCGCTGGCGGGCAGCCTCGTTGGTGCGGATCCGCTTGACCTGGGACTTGATGTTGGCCATGAGTTCCTAACGTTTCTTCACTCGGGGGTTCAGTTCGTGCAAAGTCTGTTGCGGGCGTGCGTGTACGCCGACGATCGAGAATACCAGCGGACCTGCGATAACCCAAACCGCCGTCGAAGACACACGATGACCCGAAGATTTAACGCGTCCCGCCCGTTACGCAGCGGAACTTGTAGCACCATGGCGCAATGGCCCCACGCACAACGGCAGCCCCAGTGAAGCCGGCCCGCGCCAAAACCGCGAGCCAGCGCCAGGTGCAGTTTGCCGGACGCAAGCCACGCGCGCCGCACGCATTCGACGGCTACGACGAGCATGCCCATTACACGCTCGCGTTCGACGAGATGTTCGACCGCTCCGGCAAGGTGCGGGCCCCGTACAAAGGCATCTTCGACGCGCTCGCCCCGACCGACGTCCGGGATCTCGCGGCCCGGGCGGACGCGCTGGGCCGTGCGTTCATCGACCAGGGCATCACGTTCTCGCTGTCGGGGGAGGAGCGGCCGTTTCCGCTCGACCTCGTCCCCCGGGTGATCGCGGCGGGCGAATGGACTCGCCTCGAGCGCGGCATCCAGCAGCGCGTGCGCGCATTGGAGATGTTCCTCGCCGATGTCTACGGCGAGCAGACGATCCTGCGCGATCTGGTGGTGCCGAAGCGGCTGGTCACGTCGTGTCAGCACTTTCATCGGGAGGCGTCCGGGTTCGCCCCGCCCAACGGCGTACGCATCCACGTCGCCGGCATCGACCTGGTTCGCGACGAACAGGGCACGTTCCGGGTGCTGGAAGACAATCTGCGCTCACCGTCGGGTGTCTCCTACGTGATGGAGAACCGGCGCACGATGGCGCGGGTGTTCCCGGATCTGTTCTCCTCGCACCGGGTGCGAGCGGTCGGCGACTATCCGAGCCACCTGCTGCGCGCGCTGCGTGCGGCGGCCGCGCCGAACGAGGCCGACCCGACGGTCGTGGTGCTCACCCCGGGCGTCTACAACTCGGCGTACTTCGAGCATTCGCTGCTGGCCCGGCAGATGGGCGTGGAATTGGTGGAGGGTCGCGACCTGTTCTGCCGCGACAACGTGGTCTACATGCGCACCACCGAGGGCGAGCGGCAGGTGGACGTGATCTATCGCCGCATCGACGACGACTTCCTGGATCCGCTGCACTTCCGGCCGGACTCGGTGCTCGGTGTCGCGGGCGTGCTCAACGCGGCGCGCGCCGGCAACGTGGTGATTTCCAGCGCGGTCGGCAACGGCGTGGGCGACGACAAGCTGGTCTACACCTACGTGCCCACGATCATCGAGTACTACCTGTCGGAGAAGCCGCTGCTGGGCAACGTCGACACCTTCCGCTGCTGGCTTCCCGAAGAGTGCGAGCAGGTGCTGGACCGGATCGACGAGCTGGTGATCAAACCGGTCGAGGGGTCCGGTGGCTACGGCATCGTGTTCGGACCGGACGCGTCCACCAAGCAACTCAACGAAATTGCCCGCAAGGTTCGCGCCAATCCAAGGGACTGGATCGCCCAACCTGTGGTTCAGTTGTCGACGGTTCCGACCAAGATCGGCGACAAGCTGGCACCGCGGCACGTCGACCTGCGCCCGTTCGCCGTCAACGACGGCGAGGACATCTGGGTGCTGCCCGGCGGGCTCACTCGCGTTGCGCTACAAGAGGGTTCGTTGGTCGTGAACTCCAGCCAGGGTGGCGGCAGCAAAGACACCTGGGTGCTGGCGAGCCGCTCGGACGTGGCGGCCCGGGAGCTGGCCGGTGAGCAGTTGGTCGGCGAACTGCCGACCACCACGGCCACCGATCACGGCCCCGAGCTCACCGCCGGCCAGCATCAGCAGCAGCAACAGTAACGTCGAAAGGACCGCAAGTTGCTTGCGCGGAACGCGGAGTCGCTCTTCTGGATCGGCCGCTATGTGGAACGTGCCGACGACACGGCCCGGATTCTCGACGTCGCGGTGCACCAGCTCCTCGAGGACGCCACGGTGGATCCGGACCGGATGTCGCGGCTGTTGTTGCGGGTGCTGAGCATCGCGCCGCCGGAAAACGGCCCGCTGGACGTGTGGTCGGTGACGAACCTGGTCGCGTTCTCGCGCACACACGGCGGCTCGATCGTCGACGCGGTGGTGCGGGCGCGCGAAAATGCCAGGGGCGCACGCGAAGTCACGTCCACCGAGATGTGGGAATGCCTGAACGCGACCTACAACGCGCTTGCCGACACCGAGCGTGCGGCCCGCAATCTCGGCCCGCACGAGTTCTTCCGCTATATCAAGGAGCGCGCGGCGATGTTCGCCGGGCTCACCGACTCGACGCTGTCGCGCGACGACGGCTACCGGTTCCTGCTGCTGGGCCGTTCGGTCGAACGGGTGGACATGATGGTGCGGCTGCTGCTCTCGCGCGCCGGGGACCGCACGTCCTCGCCGGCCTGGGTGACGGTGTTGCGCTCGGCCGGCGCCCACGACACGTATCTGCGCACCTATCGGGGCGCGCTGGACGCACATCTGGTGGCCGAGTTCATCCTGCTGGACCGGCTGTTCCCGCGCTCGGTGTTCCATTCGGTGCGGGTGGCCGAACGCTGTCTCGAAGAGCTCGATCAGCGCCCCGACAGCCGCGTCGGCGCCCGCCACGAAGCGCAGCGGCTGCTCGGGCGCGCCCGCAGCGAGCTGGAGTTCCTGCAGCCCGGCGCGCTGATGGACGGCCTGCAGGACCGGCTGGAAGGTCTGCAACGCACCTGCCGCGAGGTCGGCGAAGCCATTGCGCTGCAATACTTTCACGCTGCGCCGTGGGTGGCGTGGACCGACGCCGGCGTCGACCGCCTCGAGGTGGGTGAGCTATGAGCTGGCGGATGCGAGTGGTGCACCGGACCGGCTACGCCTACGACGCGCCGGTCACCTCGTCCTACAACGAGGCGCGGCTGACGCCGCGCGCGGACAACCGGCAGAACGTGATTCTGAACCGGGTCGAGACGACGCCGTCGACGCGCGCGTACCGCTACACCGACTACTGGGGCACGGCGGTCACGGCATTCGACCTGCATGCGCCACACACGGAACTGGAGGTCAGCGGCGCGTCCGTGGTCGAGACCGAACGGCTGCCCGAACCAGCCGACACCTGGTCGTGGACGGATTTGCAGACCGATTTGTTGCAGGACCGCTTCTACGAGCTGCTGGTGCCCAGCCGGTACGTGCCCACCGATCGCAAGTTGGCAGGGGTGGCCAAACAGTTGTCGAAGGGACTCACGCCCGCGGAGGCGGTCGTGGCAGCGGCGCGCTGGGTGCATGCGGAGATGTCCTACGAGACGGGTTCGACGTCGGTGCACACGTCCGCGGTGCAGGCCTGGGACGACCGCAAGGGCGTCTGCCAGGACTACGCGCACTTGACCCTGCTGCTGTTGCGCAGCATGGGTATTCCGAGCCGGTACGTGTCGGGCTATCTGCATCCGAAGCCGGCCGCCGCGGTCGGCGAGCGCGTCGCCGGTGAGAGCCACGCCTGGGTGGAGGCCTGGACGGGATTGTGGTGGGGCTACGACCCGACCAACGCGGTGACGATCAGCGAACGGCACGTGTCGGTGGGCGTGGGTCGCGACTACGCGGATGTGCCGCCGTTGAAGGGGATCATCTCCGGCGGCGGCGCCACGGCGCTGGATGTCGTTGTGGAGATCACCCGTCTCGCGTAGCGTCCCCGGCGGGGGAATCTGACTGCGGTACCGGACAAGCAGGAGGGCACATGCCAACCGCACAGGAAGTCGTCGAACAGACCGAGATCTCGAACGCGAAAAAGTATGTCGCCGAAGCGATTGGGACGTTCGTGCTGGTGTTCGGCGGCGTGGGCACGGCCGTCTTCACCGGCACCCGGGTGGGCACCGTCGGCATCGCACTGGCGTTCGGCCTCACCCTGTTGTTCCTGGTGTACGCGATCGGCCCGATCTCGGGCTGTCACGTGAATCCCGCTGTCACGCTTGGGCAGTTGCTGCTCGGCAAGATCACGGCGATCAACGCCGCGATCTACATGGTGGCGCAGCTCCTCGGCGGCCTGCTGGCCGGTGTGGTGATCTTCGCTGTGGCCAAGGGACTTCCGTCGTACAACCGCGCCACCGACGGGCTCGGCGCCAACGGTTGGGGCGATCACAGCCCGTCGGCGGTCACCGGTCCGCTGGGCGGTATCCAGCAGGGCGGCTACGGGGTGGCGGCGGCGATCATCGTCGAGGTGCTGCTCACGGCGCTGCTGGTGTTCGTGGTGCTGGCGTCGACGGACCAGATTTCCGACGTGCCGCTGGCCGGCATCTCGATCGGCTTCACGCTCGCCGTCATCCACCTGATCTCCATTCCGATCGACGGCACCTCGGTGAACCCCGCACGCTCGCTGGCGGTGGCACCGTTCCAGGACGGCGCGCTCGCGCAACTGTGGGTGTTCCTGGTCTTCCCGCTCGTCGGCGGCGTGCTGGGATCGCTCGTCTACGGGCTGCTGTACGGCCGCGGCCGCGAAATGCAGAGCTGACGTAAGAACCTCGTTCGGCGCCGGCCCGCTGCGGTGGGTCGGCGCATTTCGCATGCGCGCTCTACCGGCCGCGTGGCGGGGTTTCACGCGATCTGCGCGATGATGCAGCGGTGCTGATCGCGCTGGAATTGATCGGGCTCGTCGCCTTCGCGGCCTCGGGCGCGTTGGCCGCGGTGCGCGCACGGCTCGACGTGTTCGGCGTCGTGGTGGTCGCACTGGCCACCGCCCTGGGCGGCGGCATCGTGCGCGACGTACTGCTCGGTGTCGCGCCGCCCACGACGTTGCGCACCTGGCCGTACCTGACCGCGGGCGCGGTGACCGCGCTGGTGGTGTTCCGGTTCCATCCGCACCTGGCGCGCTTGCGGGTCCCGATCTTGATCGCCGACGCTGTCGGGCTCGGGCTGTTCGCGACCTCCGGCACGGCGATCGCGCTGCAACACGGGGCGCCGGTGTACACCGCCTGCCTGGTTGGCATGACCACCGGCATCGGTGGTGGTGTGGTGCGCGACTTGCTGCTACGCGAGATTCCGGTCGTGCTGCGCCGCGACATCTACGCGCTGGCGGCGCTGGTGGGCGCCGGGCTCGTCGGGCTGGGCCACGTGGTGCACCTGCCGCAGATCCCGACCACCGCGGTCGCCGCGGCGGCTGTGGTGATCGTGCGACTGCTCGCGTTGCGGTTGCGCTGGAATGCACCGATCGCGCGTGATCCCGACTGAGCAGGCCGCGGCCAACAGATTTGCCCAAACCCTTGCCGAGCAAACTTACCGTCAGGTAGGTATGTAGCGGCTCGTTCGCGAGCACGTTCGTGTGTCCGTCGGGGAATGGAGAAAAGTTGAGGTCTATCAGTAGGTTTGGCGCGGCAGCAGCGGCGCTCGCGGCGGTGGCGGTCGGCGGGGCGCCGGTCGCCGCCGCGGATGCCGCGGTGCAGCCCGATCCGGTGGGATCGGTGATCTATGACCGATTGGTCAAGAATGCCGACGGTACGTTCAAAACGAACGGCACCGGTGGCTACTTCGCACAGGACCCGTATACCGATCATGCCGTCACCCGAAAGATCGGGACCTTGTGGACGAACGGGCAGTGCAGCGCGTCGGTGCTGCAGACGCGCACGGGCGCGGTCGCGATCACCGCGCGCCACTGCACCGACGGTGACGACGCGCTCGTCAACGAGGGCAAGGTCAAGTTCTATCCCGCCACCCACAACCGCCAGAACCCGTACGGCGAGTGGATCGTCGATCGGGTGTTCACCACCGAGACGCGGGTCGACGGCAGCGTGCCCGACGTCGCCGTGCTGGCGATCCGGCCTCGTGACGAGGGCGGCAGGCTCCGGGTGGTCAGCGACGTGACCGGCGGCGGCCTGGGCATCCACCCCGCCCTGACGAGCACCTCCAGCGTGCGCTCCACGCTCATCGGCTACCCGGGTCCGGCGCCGTACAACGGGGTCACCCAGGCGGCGTGCGTCGGTGACTACACGTACTACCCGAACGCCGGTCGGGGCGCGATTCGTCGCGTGTCCACACAGTCGGAATGCCAGATCGGCGGCGGCTCCAGCGGCGGCCCGTACGTCACCGCCACCGCCAACGGACCGCAGATCATCACCGTGCTCAATTCCAACGGTGGCTCCGTGATCGCGGGTGTCACACCGGGACTCGTCACCGAGGCCGAGAAATGGCTGACCGACAAGTACCCGAAGCTGAACCGTCCGTCGACCGGTTCCGCGGGCTAACTCCAGGCGAAGTCGCGCATCAGGCGGGCGGCGACGGTGTCGAACCGTTCGCGATCGAGGATCGCACCCTCGCGCCTGATGCCGGCTTCGGGCACCTCGAGCACCCGGTCCAGCCGCACCCAGCTGGGCCGGTTCTCGTGATCCCACGGTCCGGCGCCGACGTGCATCCAGTTCGGATTCAGTTCGTGGCGCGGATTGGACGACAGCATCAGCCCGAGCAGCGTGTCGCGTTCGCGCCCGACGACCAGCACCGGGCGGTCCTTGCCGCCGTCGTTCTCCTCGAAGGTGACCCACACCCAGACAATTTCGCCTGGATCGGCCTTGCCGTCGAGCTGCGGTGCATACACCACCTTCCGCGCGCGCTCGCCCGTCGGCGCGGCGGTGGATGCGACCGGCCGACCGCTGCTCGCCTTGCTCGCCGATTCGAGCGCGCGTTGCACGGCGGCCGACTTCTGCAACTGCTTGGCCAGCTTGGGAGCCTGCGTGGTAACGACTTTCGCGCCTTGTTCACGTGCGACGTCCGCGAGCTGGCGACCGAGGGAGCGCCAAGTTCGAGCCATGCCGCGAGCTTAGTCGGGACCTGTGCAGGTGCGCGCCCGGTGCTGTTTCACCGGTTCGGCACGACGCATGGGACGATAGGAGGCGCTGTTTCGCGCCCTGACCGAGGAGCCCAGTGCCGTCTTTCGCCGACAACACCTTTACGGATCCGTCCCAGATCCGGAATTTCTGCATCATTGCGCACATCGACCACGGCAAGTCGACGCTGGCGGACCGCATGCTGCAGTTGACGGGCGTCGTCGAGGAACGCCAGATGCGCGCGCAGTACCTGGACCGCATGGATATCGAGCGGGAGCGCGGCATCACCATCAAGGCGCAGAACGTGCGCCTGCCGTGGGAGGCCGATGGCAATCAGTACGTGCTGCACCTCATCGACACTCCGGGCCACGTCGACTTCACCTACGAGGTGAGTCGCGCGCTGGAGGCGTGTGAGGGTGCGGTGCTGCTGGTGGACGCCGCGCAGGGGATCGAAGCACAGACGCTGGCCAACCTGTACCTGGCGCTGGACAAAGATCTGACGGTGATTCCGGTACTGAACAAGATCGACCTGCCGGCCGCCGACCCGGACCGCTACGCCGCCGAGATCGCCCACATCGTCGGCTGCGAGCCGTCGGAGGTGCTGCGCGTGTCCGGCAAGACCGGCGTCGGCGTGCCCGAGCTGCTCGACGAGGTGATCCGGCAGGTGCCGCCACCCGTCGGCGAATCCGACGCGCCAAGCCGCGCAATGATTTTCGACTCCGTGTACGACACCTACCGCGGCGTCGTCACCTATGTGCGCGTGGTCGACGGCAAGCTCACCCCGCGCGAGAAGATCAAGATGATGTCGACCGGCGCGACGCACGAACTGCTGGAAATCGGCATCGTGTCGCCGGAGCCGAAGCCGACGCAGGGACTCGGCGTCGGGGAGGTGGGTTACCTCATCACCGGCGTGAAGGACGTCCGGCAGTCGAAGGTCGGTGACACCGTCACCGCCGCCCGCGACGGCGCCAAGGCGCCGTTGACCGGCTATCGCGAACCCAAGCCGATGGTGTACTCGGGTCTCTACCCGGTCGACGGCAGCGACTACCCGGATCTGCGCGACGCGCTGGACAAGCTGCAGCTCAACGACGCCGCGCTCACCTACGAGCCGGAGACCTCGGCCGTGCTGGGCTTCGGCTTCCGCTGCGGCTTCCTCGGCCTGCTGCACCTCGAAATCATCCAGGAGCGGCTGACGCGCGAATATGACCTGGACCTCATCACCACCGCGCCGAGCGTCGTGTTCCGCCTGTTCATGCGCGACGGCGAGGTGCGCGACCTGCACAACCCCGCCGACATGCCCGACCTGACGCTCGTGGACCATATCGAGGAGCCGCGGATCAAGGCCACGATCATGGTCCCGGACGAGTATCTGGGCGACGTGCTGAAGCTGTGCCAGGACCGCCGCGGCATCCAGCTGGACCTGACCTATGCGGGCTCGCGCGCGATGGTGGTCTATGACCTGCCGCTGGCCGAGGTCGTCTTCGACTTCTACGACCGGCTGAAGTCGGTGACCAAGGGCTATGCCTCG
>CAKZIX010000110.1 GCA_936936565.1 uncultured Nocardiaceae bacterium
TGATCATCGCGGCCTTGGCGACCTCGTCGAGGCGGGACTGTTCGGGTTCCCAGTCTATGCCGCCCATCGCGGCGAAGTTGCGGCCCTCGTCCCACGGCACATAGTCGTGCGGATGCCATTCCTTGGCCATCGACAGGTGTCGATTGACGTTCTCTTCCGCAACCGGCTGCAACTCGGTCAGCAATTCGAGCTGTGTCAGGTCCCTTGCCATCAGTAATTAGCCCCTAGATCAATTGTGCAAAGGTTCGTACGCCGTAGCGCTGGCCGTGCCGGGAGGTAAGCCTACGGTACCGTAGGTGTGATCCGAAACTCACCGGCGATGCGGCGCTGCATCGATCTGTAGCCGATGGTACGGCCGTAACGCCGGGCGGTGAAGTGCTACCGCCCGGCGTCGATGGATTTGCGACTCAGCGCTTGCCGCCGCCGAGCAGCCCGCCGAGGATGTCGCCGATGGCGCCGCCGGCGTTACCACCGAGCACGCCGCCCAGCACCGAACCCAGCCCGCCGGAGTTGCCGCCGGCCGCGCCGCGCAGCAACCCGCCCAGCAGATCGCCCAATGCCCCGCCGCCGCCCTGCGGGGCCGGCGCCGGTGCCGGTGCCGGAGCCGCGGCCCCGCCGACGCCCATCTGCTTGGCGATGTAGGCCAGCACGATCGGGGCCAGGATCGGCAGTAGCTGCTTGACGAGGTCGCTGCTGGCCAGGCCGCCGCCGAGGGTGTTGACCACCTGGTTCTCGTTGGAACCGAAGATGTTGCTGACAATCTTGGCGCCGTCGGCGGTGTCCACCTGGTCGACGTTCACGCCGCCGTCGAGCAGCGTGCCGTGGTCCTGCAGCGCGTTGGTCAGCGAGGCCGCGCCTTCCGGGCTCTGCGCGTTGGCCTCCAGGCCGCCGACCAGAGTCGGCAGTGCCGCCTTGACCGCGGTGGCTGCGGTGTTCTCGTCGACACCGAGCTTCTCGGCGATCTGGCCGAGCGGAATCTGGGAGAGAAGGTCGTCAAAGGATGCCATCGTGCCCGCCTGTCCGTTGGGGCACCGCCCGCGGGTGCCGCTCCGGCGGTGACTGTAAGTCAGGATGCAGCCCTGCGACGGGATTTCAGGTGTTGTGCACTTCACATTCTTTCGCGCGGCACGACGACCGCCAGCAGCGCCACCGCGAGACCACCGGCCACCAGGTACAGGCCCCAGCGCCCCTCGGCGAGGGCGCGAAGGTTGTCGGTGACGGCGGCGCCGAATCTGTCGTGCACCCGGTACCCGAACACGCCGAGCGTGCCGAGTCCGGCGAGCACGCCCAGTCCGGCGACGATGCGCGACCCGACGAGGCTGCCGAGCAGCATCAGCGCGGCCACGCCGAGCAGGATCACGAGCATCGAGGTGAACAGGCCGGGATCTGCGGTCGCGACGGCGCTCAGGTCTCGGGCACCGAAGCCGTGGCGCAGATCTGCGAGGCCGACATCGGCCGGCTTCACGTCACCGAGCACGGTAAAGAAGGCGCCGACCGCCACCGCGATGGAACTGGCGAAAAGAACGAGATGAACCGACGTTCGCACGCCGTCAGCGTGCCACGATTTTCTTGGTGGCGGACAGCTCGCGCAGTCGTCGGGACGCGGCGCGACTACTGCCGAGTAAGTTGACCCCCGGACTGCGAGAAAGGAAGCGCAATGAAGCTGGAAAATGTGGCGGGCAAGAAGGTCTTGATCACCGGTGGTGCGATGGGCCTGGGCAAGTCCTTCGCCCGCCGTGCCGTGGCCGAGAAGGCCGCCGACGTCATCCTCTGGGACGTCAACGAGGGCGCACTCAAGGACACGGTCGTCGAACTCGAGGCCGAGGGTGGCAACCTGCACCACTTCCTCGTCGACGTCGCGTCGCCGGAGGCCGTCGCCGAGGCCGCGGCCGCGGTCCGCAAGGAGGTCGGTGAGATCGACGTCCTGTTCAACAACGCCGGCATCGTGCGCGGCAACAAGTACTTCTGGGAAACCGAGGACCCGCGCGATATCACCACCACGATGGGCGTGAACTCGCTGGCGCCGATGTACATCACCCGGGAGTTCCTCGCCGACATGATCGCCGGATCCGGCGAGAAGCGCATCGTGAACATCGCTTCCTCCGCGGCGCTGGTCTCGAATCCGCGCATGGCCGTCTACGCGGCGTCGAAGTGGGCGGCGCTGGGCTTCTCCGACTCGGTGCGGCTCGAGCTCGAGCAGGCCGGCCACAAGCACGTCAAGATCACCACGGTGTGTCCGACCTACATCAACACCGGCATGTTCGACGGCGCCAAGAAGATGTTCCTGACCCCGATCCTGGAGCAGGAAGAGGTCGTCGACGTGGCGTGGCGCGAAATGAAGAACGGCTCGCCGGTGGTGATCCTGCCGTGGTCGTCGCGGCTGAACCAGGCCATCAGCGGCTTCCTGCCGGTGCGGCTGCGCGACTTCTTCCTCGACAAGGTCGGCGTGTACCACTCGATGGACGAGTTCACCGGCCGCAAGAGCTAGACCTGCGGTGCCGTGGTGCGGGACCCGACGCGGTCCCGCACGAACTCGGCGATCCGACGGGTGGCGGCCCGGCTTTCCGGGAGGAACGGCAGCGACGCGGGGAACGCGTGCAGCTGGCCGGGCCACACCTCGAGGGTGCAGTCGCGCCCCATCGACCGCAGCCGGTAGGCCATCAGCTCGGAGTCGGCGCGCAGGAATTCCGACTCCGCGGTGATGAGCAGCGACGGCGGCATCTGATCGAGCGGGCCTTCCACCGGCGAGAGCGCCAGCCGGTTCTCCTCTCCGGCGATGCCGGCCTCGACGATGCCGCTGAACGCGGGCGGGTAGCCGAACGGATCGCCGAAGCGGAGGGCGCTGTCGGCCTTGATGGTGCAATCCAGATCCAGCAGCGCCGATATCCCGACCAGCCCGGCCGGCGCCGGCAGGCCCGCCGCCAGCGCCCGCTGGGTCGTCGCGAAGACCAGATATCCGCCCGCAGAGTCGCCCGCGAAGACGATCCGCTCGGGGTCGGCGCCATGGTCGAGCAACCACCGGTACGCGGTCAGGCAGTCGTCGATCGATTGGGTGAACGGGGCGTGCGGAAGTTGGCGGTAGTCCACGCCGACGGCAGGCAATCCGGTGAGCCGGGACAGTCGCGCCACAATCGGGCGGTGCGTGTTCAGCCCGCAGCAGACGAATCCGCCACCGTGCAGATACAGCACGACACCGTCGCGCAGCGGCACGAATTCTGTTGTGGCGCGAAGTATTTCGATGTCGAATCCGGGCAGGCCGACCCGTTCGCGGCTGCAGCCGGGGGTGCGCAACATGCGGGCACCGTTGTCGAACAAGCGCACGAATCGGTAGGCCGCCGGCGTCATCTCGGTGCCGGCCTGCAAGCGCCGGCGCAGCAGGGCCGCGCTGGTGCGGTACGCGATGCGCGAGCCGCGGCTGAGCGGTTCGTCCGTAGCAGGCATCGTTGCCTCCTGTCCTCTACGTCACCGTAGCAATGTTGCCGGTAACATCCGGCCATGCCCGACAACGCCGTCGAACGATTTCGTGCCCGTACCGGTTTGCCGCCGGAAGCCACCACCGCTCTGGGCCAGTTGCCCGACGAGGACTACGAGCGCCTCGCCGACATCTATGTGCACGCCCGCAACGACCTCGAACGCAAACTGGACGCCGCCGTCGAGAACGGCCTGAGCATCATGCCGCGGCTGGTCCGGATGCCGGTTCGCAAGATTCTCTTCGGGTAGGCAGCAGATGACGAACTCCGTAGTGACCGCCGAACTGGTCAAGCTCAGCCGCGACCTGGCTACCGAGCCCGCGGCGCTGGACTTTCTGAAAGACCAGTCGCCGCAAGCCCTTCGGGACTTCCGTCGCGCGGTGCGCAGCACCCTCGACGCGCCGCACCAGCCGATGTTCAAGCGGTTGGCGCGCGCCGGTGCGCTGGTGCCCTCGCAGCTGCTCGCGACTATCGCAACCAGGTTCTTCGGGCCCGAATTCTGTGCGCGCATCGCGCCCGAATTCGGTGCCGAGAAATCGGTGAAATTCCTCGGGCACGTGTCGACGCCATTCGTCGCCGACATCGCCGCGCACCTCGATCCGGACGCCGTCGGACCGTTGGTTGCGGGGCTGGGCACCAAGGTCATCGTGGATGTCACCGAAGAATTGCGCGCCCGAGGTGACCTGATCACCTCCGCCCGGCTCGTGGGAGCCCTCAACGACGCGCAGTTCGCCACGGCCGTGCGACTTTTCGTCGATCCGGACGAGATCCTCGACATCGCGAACTTCGTGGAGTCCGACGCCACGCTGCGCCGCGTCGTCGACGGCGCCAGCGACGAACAGGTGCGCGCCTGCGCCGCCGCGGCTCGCGAGCGCGGCGAGTTCGACGCGCTGCTGGAACGGGTTTCGGCGGCCACCCCCGCAGGCGGCGAGCGGTTGCGCGCCACCGCGGCGTGAGCCGCACTGCCCTGCGGAGGTCGCGCGGGACTGTGCCAGGGTCTTGGTAGGCTGTCAGCCGTCCAGCCCCTATAGCTCAGTTGGTAGAGCTACGGACTTTTAATCCGCAGGTCGCAGGTTCGAGCCCTGCTGGGGGCACTTTGTTTCTCTCCGGTCCGGGCAGCGTGCGCCGTATTCGATGTGGGCGCGTTCCCGTTGTGTGACCATCGAAGCGTAGCGCTGTCCGGCCGGACGAGGGACCAACAAATGAATCCGTTCAAGCAGGTTGCAGAGGCCATCGGCAAGCCCGTGGGCGCCGTCAACAAGGCTTTCATCCGGCCCACGGGCACCACCACGCCGCACGGCTTTGCGCGCTTGCTGCGTGCGAAACCGGCGCTGCGCGATGTGCTTGCGGGCAAGGTCGTGATGATTACCGGCGCGTCGTCGGGAATCGGGCGTGCGGCCGCGCTCGAGATCGCGCGGGCGGGCGGCACCGTGGTGCTGGTGGCGCGCGGCGAGGAGAAGTTGCAGGAGACGGCGGCCGAGGTTGCCGAGCTCGGTGGGACCGCGCATGTGCATCCCTGTGATCTCACCGATTACGCGGCCATCGATGCGCTGGTCGCCGATGTGCTCGCCGCGCACGGGCATGTCGATATTCTGGTGAACAACGCGGGCCGTTCGATTCGCCGTTCGTTAGCTCTGTCGTACGACCGATTTCACGATTTCGAACGCACCATGCAGTTGAATTACTTTGCGGCATTGCGATTGATGCTCGGGTTGTTGCCGCAGATGCGGGAGCGTGGTTACGGTCACGTGGTCAATATCTCTTCGATCGGCGTGCAGACGCGGGTGCCGCGATTCGGCGCCTATATTGCGTCGAAGGCAGCGCTGGACGTCGTTTCCGATGCTTTTCAAGCGGAAACGCAAGATGAAAACGTGCGTTTTACAACTATCCACATGCCACTGGTGCGGACGCCGATGATCGCCCCGACCACCCTGTACGACAACTTCCCGACGCTCACCCCGGACGAGGCGGGTCACGTCATCTGTGACGCGATCGTGGAGCGGCCGCGGCGCTACAGTGCGCTGTTCGGACGGGTCGCATCGTTCGCCGACTCGCTGACCCCCGAGATCATGGACCTGGTGCGCGGGGCCGGGTTCCGGATGTTCCCCGATTCCAATGCCGCCAAGGGCGCGGGGGGCGGCGAGGCCGACCAGGTGCGCGGCGGCCAGCGCATCTTCGTCGAGATGACCTCGGGAACGCATTGGTGAGCGAAGCGCACGCAAAAACAAAAACTTCGAAATAAATTCGTGACATTCCGATCCCCGGTTGCACGGCCAGTCCCGGCGCGCCCTAAGGTGACTGCATCGACGTCCCAGTTGCGTTAGTGACGTCGCTCGGTAGGACGCTGCGAGAGGACGACTGGCGTGACGTGACGGAAGCCCGGATGCGCACCACCCTGAAGCGCACCCGGGCCGGCACGAAATATACCACTTGGTGTGTTTTCGGAATTGCGAACCGCGGATCTGCTCGGCATTCGGGCGCTGCGTCGAACGTTTCCGAAAATGCCCCATCGATGACGCGCCGATCGAACCTCTGCGGCGGCGCGTCGGCTTCGGAGGCGATTGGCGGATGGCACGGCAGCAAGAGCGAGCGCGGCGTACCCGCGCGGCCATCATCAGGTCTGCCGCGGTCGAGTTCGGAAAGAGCGGGTACGCGGCGGCATCGCTCAACCGCATCCTGGACGGGTCGAACACGACCAAGGGTGCGATGTACTTCCATTTCGACTCCAAGGAAGATCTCGCGCGCGCGGTGATGGAGACGGCCGTCGAGGGCTACAACGAGACGGTCGACCGCTGGACCGCGCGCACGGAGTTGCATCCGTTCGAGCTGCTGCACGGCATCGTCGACGAGATGGCGTTGCGCTATCAGCACGATGTTGTCGCGCAGGCCGAGTTCCGGCTCCTCATCGAGCCCGATTTCTACGCCGAGGTGCAGCTCGGCAGCGGCACCATCTGGACCAAGGCGGCCCACCGTCAGGCCCGCCGCGCCGGTGAGCTCGGCCACCTCAGGGCGGATGTGCCGCCGGACAAGTTCGTGCGCACACTCACCGCGTTGTTCTTCGGGTTGCGCTATGTCGCGGACCTGCTGTCGCAGCGTGCCGAGCTGCGCGCGCAGTTCAACGAGGGCTACGAGACGCTGCTCGAGGGGATGGCGGTTTCGGCGTGGCTGAGGGAGTTCCATGCCACCGGATGGACCACCGAAGCGTCCCTGGATGAGCTGCAGTTGGGCTGATGACCACGCGATTTGGGCTTTGACGCAAATCTGTCCTAAGCTATCCCAGCTCCCAACGGAAACGAGCACAAAGTGCAGGCCCCCTTCGTCTAGCGGCCTAGGACGCCGCCCTTTCAAGGCGGTAGCGCGGGTTCGAATCCCGTAGGGGGTACGGTTTCACAACCACATAGCAAGGCCCTGTGGCGCAGTTGGTTAGCGCGCCGCCCTGTCACGGCGGAGGTCGCGGGTTCGAGTCCCGTCAGGGTCGCAAGATTGCATTGCGATCGGGCCAGGTAGCTCAGTTGGTACGAGCGTTCGCCTGAAAAGCGAAAGGTCGCCGGTTCGATCCCGGCCCTGGCCACAACAAAAACCACCTTCGACCAGCGCAAATGCGGATTCTGAATCGCCGCAGGAACCGGCTACTGTATCCAACACTGTAGCCAAACGCGCCAGTCCGATCGGAGCGCCGTCGGGCGGGGAAATCCCGCAAGAGAACCGCCCTCCAGGATACCCGCAGCGGGTCTTGTACGAGCCGAGCGCGCTCGCCGAGCTGCTGCGTGAGGCAGTCGCGGACGCGCATCGCCGCGGTGATGTCGGGCTATGGCTCGAATCCCGATTGGCGGATATCGCCGAGTACCTCGATCTCGATGCCGAGTTTCCGTCGGTCGCCGGCGATTGGATTCCTGCGCAACTGGCGCGGTTTCGGCGCAGCAATCGGGGCGCGTCATGAGCGCCCGCACGATGCCTTCGGAGTTCGCAGAGGAGTGTGCGTCGATTGACGCTGCCCGTGATGCGGCGTTCGCCGCCCTGCACGAGCACAACCAGCGTGCCGCTGCCGACCCCAACTTCGTCGGTGGCTACCGCCCCATCCTGGACGCTTTCGACGACGTCACCCGGCGGGTCGCCGAGCTGAAGCGCAAGTACTTCCCGCGCGCTGGACACTTCGCCGTCGTCAACGGTGCAGCGATCGTCGCCTCACCCAAGGGGCGGCGGACGGAAGTGGTGTGGGAGCGAGCAGAACGGCGGCGCGCGTCATGAGCGCGTCAACGCCGCGGCGACCGGGTACGGCTCCAGACGCGGGCCGTCGTCCGACTCCAGGCGCGCGCCGCCGAGCGGAGCGCGTCGTGAGCCCCATCCTCGTCCCGATAGCAGGGCAACCGCACCTTTCCAACGCCGTCGCCGAGGTCGTACAGCTGAGCGACAACGGTCGGGGCCTGCTTCAAGTCTTGGTGTCGGACGGCCGCCAACCAGGCTCGACGAACGCCATTCAACTCAATGCCGACCAGGTCCGCGCGCTGCGCAACGCGCTCGCCGACTGGCTCGAAACAACTGGCCGCTGAGCCGTCCCTCTCGGTTTTCAATCTCGATCAACGAACTCAGTCAGGAGAATCCCCATGTTCCGCAAGATCGCTACCGTTGTCATCATCACTGCCGCAATCCTTCTCGGTCTCGCCGCCACCGCGCAGGCCCGCCCGCCGAAGTGCGACCTCGGCATCGCGGCCGTCAGCGCCGCGAAGGTGTGCAACCCCGACGCCGAGGTCGTCGGCAACGGCGCCGGCGTCGAGCACCGCGAGCCGTACTTCGCGCCGAAGCACTTCGTCGACTACGACCCGAGCAAGCCGCTGGGCGAGCGGATCACCACGCGGGAGAACCCTGCGTGGCCGGACAGCGTCGGCGGATTGCGCGAGCGCGGCGAATAACGGAGCGCCAACCGCGTCGGCCTGATACAACTTCGGTTGTCGGGCCGACGTTCGGCTTTCCGGGGAGGAACACATCATGCGCGCGATCGCTGCTGCCGCTGCTGCGGCCCTACTGCTCGCCGGGTGCTCGTCGACCAGCGAGCCGAGCGAGAGAACGCCGTCCGCCGCGGTGTCCGCCGAAACAACTACGACTTCGCCTGCGGCAGCTGCATCTACGCCGCCTGCAGCATCAACGCCGCCTGCGGCCCCGAGCGCGCCGAACCCGCCCGCCGCCACCTCGACCGTTGCGGCCGCGGGCGACTGTCACCCCTCGCGGCCGATCGACGACCCGGAACTAGCGGCCGTCGTGGCGGCGCTACAACTACCCACCGGGGTGCAGGTGATCACCGGACGCGTCAGCACGCAGAGCAGCAAGCCGGGGCTCGTCGGCGTTGCTCTCGACCTGTGCGTGCCCGGCAGCGACAGCGTCGACCCCTTGCGACCGATTGCGACGACGATCGCCAAGGCGCTCAAGCCGACGCCGCTCGGCGAGCGGACGTTCGCGCTGTACGTCGCCGACATGGATGCCGGGTTCCGGACGCAGGCCAAGATCAAGGACGGCGACTTCAAGCTGCACCTGTGGAACGGAAAGCCGTCAGAGAAGGCCGAACTCGCGACATGGCAAGTCGTCGAGAACTGAACGAAAAAACCGCCCCCGGCAAAGGTGGCCGGGGGCGGTTCGTCGAGCGTCGAGGGTTCAACCAGCGGAGCCGGTGAGCAGGCTCAGCGCGGTGATGAGCCATGTGGACAGCGACACGGGGCACCTCCCTTCATGGCATGTCACAGGTGAGGAAGGTGTTGGTCGAGCCGGTCTGGACAGTGGCGCTTACTCCGAATGGTGTGGTGATCGCCACGCTGATGCGGTCGTTGTTGGCGATCGAGACGCCGTTGATCGTGATGGTCTGAGTGGCGGTGTTGAATGCGAGGGTGCCGGTATGAATGTCGCTGCCGTTCCTGCGGATTCGCAGAGTCAGGGCGGCCCCGGCGTTTCCGGTGAGAGTGACCTTCAGGGTGATGTTCACGGTGCCGCTGCCGCTGAACAGCAGGTCGTCGGCATTGATCACGGTGGACGGGTAACCAGTGCGCGGCGACCAGCCCGTGACCTTGGTTGTGGCGTTCGACGGCAGCGCCTGGGTTCCAGACTTGTCCATTCCCATTGCCGAGAAGATCGACGCCGTCGCGGACAGCGCCCCTGCGCCGCTGAACGCGGCTGCGGCCGCCGGCGTCACGGCGGCGCCCAGGGCGCCGAGCCCGGCGAACGCGGCCGCTGTCCTGCCTGCGGTTGCTGCGCCCAGCATGCCTTCGCCGGTGAAGATCGCGGCCGTGGCCGGGATGGCGTTGGCGGCGAGGGCGCCCTCGCCGGCGAACAGTGCGTCGGCCTCGTCGGTTGGGATCTTGAGCGTTCCCTCGCCGGCGAACCCGGCGGCCGCGAGCGCGACAAGAACCGCCGCGAGCGTGCCAGTGCCGCCGAACTGGGCCGCAGTGTGAGGGACCGCCGCCGCGGACAGCGCACCCTCGCCACCGAAGTACGCCCCAGGTGGCAGCTGGTAGTGAAACCGCGCCGGCACCGAGGACTGTCCGCCGCGCGGGAGCGCAGCGCTGTCGCTTGCACGTGGCAGTGCCGCCGAGGTGGAGGGGTGCATTACGACAGGGCGAAACTCGGCGTGACCTTGATCGTGCCCGCCGACGAGATCGTTATGTTCGGCGAGAGCGGGCACTTGTCGTAGAACGTGCCGGCGGAGGAGGCGGACCACAGGCTCGCATGGGTGTAGGTCCCAGCCGGGGCGGTGAAGGTTAGTTCGGGCATGGTGAGCGCGCCGCCGGTGCCGGAGGTCCAGGTGCCCTGCACGCGGACGTAGCCACCGCCGGTGGCCTCGTTCGCGCCCGTGGTGCCTGGGTCGCCGGTGTGCAGGCCGACCCACACCTGAGCGCTGCCGGCGAGGGTCTTGTAGGCGTCGGCGAGGGTCTGCCGAGTCGTTGGGACTGCGATAGCCATTTGGTTGTCTCCCTACTGCTTTCGGATCACCGGGCCGATGAACCACACGAAGTCCGCGCCGTCGGGGTAGGCGACGTAGATGCGGAAGGTTGCGCGCACGTGGTCGATGGCGGCCACGGTCGCCTTGTCGACCTCCCAGGAGGCGGCTGAGGAAACGACCTCGGCGGGCCATGTAGCTTGCTCGGCGCCGTCGCGGTCGTAGATCTTGATGGAGATCGTCACGCCGGCGGGAAAGGTCTCTCCGGCGGGCGGGGTGAGGGTGTGGATGAAGTCAGCGGCAGGGCTGATGTAGAGCACGTCTTCGATCGGCTTCCATCCGAGACTCATTGCGGCTCTTCCCTTCTCAGTAGAGGCCGAACCACGGGCAGAAGTCGGTCTTGTATTCGAGCGACGAGTGCGCGATCGACCCGGGCAGCGCCCCGCCACCAGGGGCTTCGGCGAACAGGCTGCGGGGGTAGTTGTTCGGCGGGGCGACGATGTCGACGAGGTTGAACGCGACCACGTACGAATTGCAGGTCTGCCCGACGTTGGTGACCTGCAGCAGGCCGATCCCGAAGATTTCACCCTTGGTGGCGGTGACACCCGAGTTGAGTGCGAATCGGTATTCGGTTCGAGTGGAACCGAATTGGCCGACAAGGTTGCCAGTCTGTCCGGCGAGGGTGAGGTTCCCGTTCGCGGCCATGCGGTAGACGCCGATGTGGAATCCGGCGATGCCCAACGCGGTGACGTCGTTACCGGTAATGAAGGTGACGTTGTTGAAGACGCGGTCCTTGGATGCGGCGATGAACCCGATGGCGAGGTCGTTGGCGCCGTGCCCCGCGGGTTTGTAGTCCGGCACCGTGTAGCTGGGTGTCAGGGAGCCGGCGCCGTGGTTGTGCGTACCGCCGCCACTGTCGTTTGCTGTCGAGCCGCTGATGTCGTTGGCGTATTTGACCAGCGACATGCGCGGCACAGTGGTGTCGGCGTCGTAGGTCCAGGCCTGCCACAGCGGCGAGCCGTTCGGGATCACCGTGCCCGTAGTGCTGCGAACGTTGTTCTGCACGTTGGTGAACGACACCTTCACCCCGCCGGAGGCCATCGCCTTGGCCGACGTCTCGGTGATGTCCTGGACTTCGTCGACGTTGCCGATCTGGAAGGAGCCGTCCGGCGGCGACGCGCCAGGAGTGGTCACCTACAGCTCCTCGGCCAGCGATTCCGGGATGGCGGGCATGGGCGCGGCGTCGCTGGGGACGTGCTTGTCGATGTAGGCGAGCAATTGGCGGATGAACCGCGCGGCGTCGCGGATCTTGCCCGTCTTCGCCTTGTCGCTTACCTCGAGGTCGGCGACGCGCGTCTGCAGTTTCTTCACCTCGCGGCCCTGCCAGGCGAGGATCGGAGCGAACACCGCGGCGATGACCGCCGAGATAGCGACGCCGAACGAGTTGACCAAGTCCGCTGTGAGCCAATTCATTACGCCTCCGGAGTGGTGTCGGCCGCCAGGAACGGCAGGTAGGTCGCGATGAGTGCGTTCACGACCGGGTGCGCCATGAGACGGGTGATCGTCGCCGAGATCGCCAGGGCCGCACCGACGCCGGCCGCGGTTTCCGGCAGCCCGGACGACGACACGATGAGCGGCATCGCCGCGGCAAGCCCGATCAGCAGCTGGACGATGGTGCGCACGACCGCACGCCAGGGGTGGCGCACCTGCGAGGGCTCGTCGGCGAGGCTGTGGCGGCCCATCAGGCGTCCAACTTCGCTTTGATCGCGGCCACGTCGCGCTTGAGCTCGGCGACGGCATCGACGAGGGTCAGCGGGTCACCCTTGGCGTTCTTGCCGAGCTGCGGCCAACCCTTGACGAGCTGGTCCCACAGTTCCCGGACGCGCTTGTCGATCCACCAGATGGCAGCGCCGTAGTTGGCGGTCTTCTTCTCGGAGTTCTCGAATTGCTCCTGCCACACCGACATTCCTGATCCTCCTGACTTGTTGCCGTCGAGTACCGCCTGCACGTCGCGGCGGAAGATGTCCATGTCGATCGCGCCCGGATCCCACTTGCCCTGCGCGGGGCCGGCCCATTCGCGGTGGGCGATCGCGCGCGATGCGGGCAGGTTGAGGTGGCGCAGGATGGCAGCGACACCGCGCACGTAGGCGTTGTACTGGGCGTCCGACCAGCTCGCGCGGTGTGGTTTGCCGGGTGTGCCGCCGCCGTCGTTGGCGGCCTCGATGCCGATGGTGAAGTTGTTGGCGCTGTTGTTGGGCAGACCGGGCCACGAGCCGGCGCCCGCGTGCCAGGCGATGCCGGCGCCGCAGACGGTGTAGGCGCCGTCGCGGCCGAGGTAGAGCTGCGAAGCGAGCCCGAGTGAGGGGTGTTCGGCGATGCCGCGCGGGGTTTCGCCGAAGCTGCCGGTGTGGTGGCAGATCACGCCCCAGATCGAGCCGAAGTCGCCGTGGCCGCGGTCGCGCCACCCGGGGTACTCGTGGACAGTGAGCCCAGCGGCGCGCAGCACGCCGGGCAGCCATGTCGGGTCAGCCATTACGCCTCTCCTCGGTATCGTTTGCGTTCCTCTTCGGCGAGCGCCTTGATTTCGGCCAGTGAGGTCGGGCCGGTGGGCGCGTTGGCTTCCTTGACGACTGGCGTGGCCAGTCCGAGTGCGTCAGCCTGTGCGACGACGGCCTGTTGCTCGTGGACCGTCATCGCCCGAAGGTCTTGGATGCGAATGGGTTCGGGCTCGGGTTCGTCCATCGGCACGACACGGATCGAGCCGTTGGCCCAGTGCTGCTGGCCGCGGTACGGGCGCAACACTTTGAACTGCTGCGGACGTAGCTGCGAGACGTTGATGTTGCCGTCCTCGTCGGCGAGTGCGCGCAGTTGGTCGATGTGATGGAATCCGAACTCCCACAAGCCTTTCGAGAACGCGCGGCCGGTCAGCTCCGACTGCAGCATCGGTGTCTCGGCGCGCACCATCACTCCGAGGACTGCCCAGAGCGCGAACTCTTCGGGATCGTTTGGGTTGCAATCCTTTTGAGATTTGAATGGCATCTACAGCACTCCCAGCTCGCGGGCGATGGAGAACACTTCCTGGATGGCCTCGAAGGCTTTGACGACGGGGTCCTCGATCTCGCGCTGCCCGATCGTGATCTTCCATGCGGGTGTCGATTCGCGGTCCCACGCCAGGGTCAGTTCGCTGACGCGGTCGACGAACACGCGGCCCTTCGGCATGCCCCGCACGGTGGAGCCGACGCGGTCGCCGACGAAGAAGTGCCCGCGCCCGCGTTCACCGATGTGCCACGGCGAGCCGTCGGCGACGACCAGCGAGTGCGAGGTCTGTTCGCGGGTCAGCCAGAACTTGGTGCGCAGCGCGATCAGCGCCGACAGCGTGTAGGCGCGGTCGGCTCCCTCCGCGAATCCCTCGTGGTAGTGCGACCAGCCGAGCGACTGTGCGCGTGCGGGCGACTTCCACGCCATCCACGCCAGGATCGTGTCGGTGTATAGCGGCTTGAGGATGGCGTCGGTGGCGCCGCCGACCGGTGGGATAAAAAGTGCGGCCGCGATCAAGTCGCCGGCCATTTGGATTGCGGCGGAGATCAATTCGTTGACGCCAGGCATCGAGTGGCCGCCGGTGACGACCTGGACGACGGTGGCCGGCCGTCGCTTGAAACTCGACGTTTGAATGCCGGTGCGCTCGGACTCGCGATAGATCACGCCGGGTGCCTGCGGAAGGGTGCCGCGGTATCCGGGCTGGCTGTATTCGTCGGGGAATGCGGGGTCGTCGATGATGTCGACGCCTTCGGTGAGCCCGTCGTTGTCGATGGTGGTGAACGCGCGCACGAGCCCGGTGAAGATGTTGCCGCCGAACGAGGTTTCACTGGTCCAGCCGCTCTTGTCCTCGATGTCCCAGACCAGGCAGCCGTGGCGCAAGTTGGCGCCCGGCCACGGTTCGGGGTCGCCGTCGAGGTAGCGGCGGTAGGTGATCGAGAGCTGCCCGTCGGCGAGGATCCGCTTGCTGACGTCGTAGAAGCTCTTGAAGCGGCTGTGGACGATCGCGAACGGGCTGGTGTCGGTCGCCTGGGCGTCGGGCTTGACGACCATCGACCAGGTGCTCTGGTCGAAGTTGAACCACTGCGCCGGATCCAGCGGGTCGTCGGGCAGCATCCACAGGCTCGACTCCAGCCGCATGATGTTGACCAGCAGCGTCAGCTTGAGCGCCCACTTCGCCGGGCCGAACAGGATCCACAACCGCGGGAACTGGATCTCGGCGGGCAGGAAGGGGTTGCACCAGCAGTAGATGTGCTTGAGCTCTTCGAGCTCGTCCTTGAACAGGCAGCGGATGACGACGCGGCCGGTGTCGTCCTTGTCGACCGACACCTCTTCGAGCCGGCCGGACAGCCGCGCGCCGTCCTTGTCGATGGTGATGTGGACGTTCTTGGTGGACCGGCCGTCGAAGTCGGCTATCCACTCGGCGAGGTAGTAGTCCTCGGGCAGGTCGAGACGGATCAGGCCGGTGTCGTTGTCGACGCGCTGTGCCGACGCGGCGATCTCATAGGTGCAGGTGCCGCGCAGTACCCAGTTGCCGTCCCAGATGCGCACCAGCGGTGGGCGTAGCCGTCGATCACGATCGGCCTCGAGACGCGCGGTGATTTCCTCGTAAACGGCGTCGAAATCGATTGTGGCAACGCTCATTGCATTCCCATCGGCCGCGAGTAGGGGCGTTTGCAGCGCAGTTGCAGACCGGCTCCGGCCGGGGCGCCGGTGACGGCGACGGGCAGCATGACGGGGTCGGACTCGGTGCCGGTGTGTGGCGGCATCGGGTAGAGGAACTGGATTCCGTTGGCGCGCAAGTAGATTTCGGTGTCGAGGCTGGAGTTCATCTGCGGGTCTTTGCTCAGCTCGTCGGTGTTGATGACGAGGTGCTCACCCTGCAGTAGTGCAGGGGCGGGGAGCATGCGGTCGGCGTCTTCGACGGCGCGGCCGTGGCGGTTGTCGCCGAACGAGTGGTCTGGGAGGGTCCACTCGATGCCTGCTTCGCCCTGGGCGACCCATTCGAACCAGAGGTCGGTGTCGGTGGGGTTCCATGCCGGTACCTCGCCGAGTTCGGTTCCGCCGCCGGTGGTGTCGATGGTCGCGATGAACGACGTGGTGACGGTCGGCTCGTACCACCACGGGTCCAGCGCAACGCATTTCATGCGATAGGAGATGTGGCCGGCGCGGACCGGATCACGCGGCAGGTCGGTGTTGGGTGCCTGCATCGGGCGCAGTTTCAGCCAGCGCCGCGCGGTCTCGGTTTCGAACCACAGCTTTGCGTCGCGGTCGTAGCGCCCCCATGCCCTGCGCCAGGCAGAGTCGTTGCCTTCCAACGTGTTTCCCGCGCCTTCGAGGACGTGCGCGGTGAACTCGACTTCGCGCATCAGCCAGCGCATGCCGCCATAGGTGGCGCCGATCTGGAACGCCGTGGTGTTCTGGATCGTCAGTACGGGCGCGTCGAGGATGCCCTTCAGGTCCTCGCCCAGGTGCACGCCGCGCGTGCCCTGCCCGCGTCCGTACAGCGGGAAGTAGTCGCCGTTGACACCCTCGATGCCGATGTTGATCGTGTTGGCAGGCAACTGATTACCTTCCGATGAACGCCGTGGCGTTGGTTCGGGAGCGCTTCATCTGCTCAGCGGTCTCGCGCGCGACGGCGTCGCGGAGCGCACTCACCAGCTCCTGGATCGCGCCGCCACTGGTCGACAATCCGAGATCGGACAGCAGGCCGTCGATGTTGGCCTTCGCGAAATCCGATGCCGCCGTGGCAACCCGGTCGCCGCCGACTGCTGGCGCTGCGGGCGATGCCGCCGTCGGCGGGGCGGCCGATGGCGGTTCCGCCGACGAGGAAGCCGTGCCGTTCGCCTCTGTGACGTTCACCCCGGCGGGCCAGTTCGTGACGAACACCGGCGTGCCGCTGGTCGAGGTCGTCGAAGATGCACCGCTACCGCCGCCGCCGGACGTGCCCCCGCCCGCCGCGCCACCGCCGGTGCTAATCGACGGGCTACCCCCCGAGGATGCGCCGCCGCCGGCAGGGGGCAGGCTCGAAGCTCCCGAATCCGGCTCGACCACAGGGATGCTCGGCGCCGACGACATCGCCCAGTGCACGTGATCGGCGTGGCCAGCCATCGTGCCCGCGCCGTAGAAGCTGTAGCCGTCGCCGACGTTCTCGCCGTTCTTGATGTTGTGCGAGAAGCCATTTGCGTGGATCAGCTCCAGCGAGCCTGGGTAGTTCTTCGCAATCCACTCCGCCATCGCGGGCATGTTCGGCCCGGCGATGTCGATCGCCTTGGCCTGCATGTGGTAGTCGTAGCCGGATCCCACGTCGGCAGTGCGCGTCGCGCTGGTGAGCACGGCGTCCGGGAACGCAGTGCGCAACGCGTCCCACATTGCCTGCTGCACACCGGAAATCGAGTCCGAGGTCTGCACCAGCCCGCCAGCGGCGAACCCGGGGAGTTGCTTGAGAAATCGGCCCAGGTTCAGGCCGAGGTCCACAAGAGGGCTGTCCTCCTCGATGCCGAGTGAGGCGAGGTTGCCGGTGAAGTCGAGATCCTTGATCAGCGACCGGACGCCGAGGGCGCCGCGGACGAAGGGGTCGTCTTCCTCAACGCCGAAGCGGCTGAGCACGCCGTCGTAGTCGCCGCGCTCGATGAGGTTGCGCCCGGAATTGATGGCCGCGAGCAGTGGCAGATGCTTGGCGGCGGCATCGGCATTCACGACGAACTCGCCGTTGGACAGCCAGGCGAGAATGGAATCGCTGGTGCCCGAGCCCGGCCCGCGCACCTGGCCGCCAGTGCGGAACGCCTCGAGCTTGCCGCCGAAGCCGCGCACCGTGGACGCGCCCGGGATCTCCCACGGCCCGATCTTGTCCGGGATGCCGGACAGGATGCGCCCGATGGCGTGTGCGACGGGGCGGATGATGCCGAGTACGCCGTCCCAGGCGCCGCCGATCAGCCGGCCCGCAGCACCGAACGCGTCTCCGACAGCGCCGATGCCCGCCTTGATTCCGTCGAAGGCCGGCTTGATCAGGTTGTTCCACGCGAACGAGATCGCAGTGCCGATGCCGTCGAACGTCGGCTTGACGACGTTGTCCCACAGGAACCGAATCACCGGGAACAGGACGTTCTCGAAGAACGCCTTCCATCCCTCGAAGATCGGCTTGATGATGCCGTTCCACGCTGCGGAGATGATCACGCCGACGTTGTTGAACACGGGTTCCACGACGTCGTGCCAGAAGCCCATGAACGCCGGCGCGAGGGTGCCGGTGATCCAGTTCCCGATGGCCTCGAACACCGGCTTGATGAAGTCCCACGCCGCCCCGACTGCGGTCTTGATGCCCTCCCAGGCTGACATCACGACATTGCGGAAGGTCTCGGAGTGGTTCCAGGCCAGCGCGATCGCCGCGACCAGTCCGGCGATGGCCACGACCACGATGCCAATGGGGTTGGCCGTCATCGCGGCGTTCCATAGCCACTGCACCGCCGTCCAAGTCTTCGTCGCGGCGGCACCGATGGCCTGGGCGGCGTTCCATGCGACGGTGGCGATCTTTACGACACCGATCGCGGCGGCGACCGTTCCCAGCACCGCAGCGAAACTGATTGCCGCCGTCTTGTTTTCGGTGACCCAGTGCGCTCCCTTCTCCAGGGCGGCGACGATGCCGGATTCGAGTTGGCGCTTGAGCACCTCCAGCGAGGACGATGTGTTCCCGGCGAGGGTTTCGCCCATCCTGTCGGCGGCGCCCTCGAATCCGCCCATGAAGTTCGTGCCGTTGGAGATGGCTTCGAGGAACGCGGGGATCTGGTCGACGCTGAGGTCTTCCAGGGGTGTGCCGAACAGTGCGATGGCCGTGTTCGCGCGCTCGGCCGGGTCGGTGATCCCGAGCAGCCCGCGTGCCGTCGCCTGTAGCACCTCTTGTGCGCCGGCGCCGCCGGAGGCGATCTTGCTGGACGCGTCGGCGGCGTTGAGTCCGATGGCCTGGTAGGCCTCCACGCTCGTTTTCGACATGTCCGAGCCGCGGATGGTGAATTCCTTGAGCGCATCACCGGTCTTGTCGAGGACGAACTTGCCCTTGTCGGCCGCGGCGATCAGCAGGTTGAACGACTGCTCACCCGAGAATCCGAGCGCTTTGAAGTTCATGCCGTACTCGTTGAGAATTTCCGGCAACTCCGCGCGCATCGCGATCGGGATCTGCTGGAACGCCGCTGTGAGCATGTCGAACGCCTGGGTCGAGTCCTTGGCGAACCCGTTGACGATCAGCTGCTTGGTGGTCTGGACCGTCTCGCCGACCTCGGTGCCGAACACCGATGCGAAGTTCATCGCGCGGCCGGTGACCTGTTCCAGCGTGGCTTCGCCGTCGTAGCCGAGGTTCTTGAACGCCGACGCGACCGCGCCGACGGACTCCGACACGTTCGACATCGATTCGCCGAAACCCTGCGAATAGAGCTTCGCGGTGGTCTCGCCGTACTCCTTGGCCAGCCCGGCATCCAGGCCCAGCGACGCGGCGAGCTTGTCGTTGATGCGCTCGCGCTCCAGGGCGCCGGAGATTCCCGCCGCCAAGCCCGCCGCCGCCACGGCACCGGCAGCGGCGATGCCCTTCTTGATCCCGTCGCCGAGCCGGTCGCCCATCTGCCGCCCGGCCTGGGTGGCCTGGTTCTGGACTGTGCCGAACGCCTGCTGCGTTGCCGGGGCGATACGCGAAGTCTCCGGAACGATGGACACGTACGCGGTTGCGAGCTCGATCGCGGCCACCTACACCTCCCATCCCAGGAATGCGTTCATGTCGTCCAGCGGCGCGGCGGTGCCCAGCCGCTCCGGGCCGGCGACGCCTGGGCGCGGTATCGGCTTGGGCATGTTCCGTTTGTGTTGGGCGTCTTTGGTTTTCGCCCACACCAGCCAGCGCAGCGATTCGACAGCGTCGGCGAGCAGCTGCTCGGAGAGCTGCCAGCGCCAATCGTTGGGAAATTGGGCGCGCATCAGCGCAGAGTCCGGGCGCGCCCATCGCGTGATCGCCCGCAGATCAGTCCACGTCAGCTTCTCGGTGCCGAGCTGGCGCAGTCGTAGCCCGCGGTCGATCAGGTCGGATTCGATTGCCTCGCAATACTCTTCGACAAGAGCATCGAGGCTTAGGATTCCCCCAGGTTGATTCCCGAATGCTTGTTCCAGGCGTCGAGCATCGCCTCGAAATCGTCGGGGTCGACCTCGTCGAGCTGCGCGAGGGTGTCGGCGTCGAGTTCGATCTCGAGCACGGTGTACATCGCGTCGATGTTGGCCAGGCGCCGGACCTTACGCACGAGCCCGGGCTTGAGGTACGACAGCGACGGCAGGGTCACACTGAATGCGTCCTCACCTTCACCGAAGGTGTGCACGAACGGTTCCTTGACCTTCGGGCGGGACTTCCCCTTCGCGGGAGCCTGAATAGCCATGCGCAGACCTCTTTCGATTCCGTTGCCGCAGGCCCGTTTTCGATGTAGTGCCCCGGCGGTTGCGGGCGGGGCCTGCGCATCAGGAACCCGCAACCGCCGAGCTTGAGGACGCGACTAGGCGTAGGTGAGCGCCGTGGCCGCAGACGGGCCGGTCGCGTTGGTGATGACCACGTTGTGGTCGCCGGCCGCCTTGGCGGGCGCCACGAACGCGATCTTCGTGTCGGAGATGACGTTGAATGCCGCTGCGGTGCCGCCGACGGTGACCGCGGTCGTGCCGGTGAACCGGGTGCCGGTGGCCTCGATGACCTGGCCGCCCGCGATGGCCGCAGGCTCCGGGTCGAACGTCGAAATCGTCGGCACGGCTGGCACGTTCGGCACGCCGTCGTCGTAGTCGCGGTACGCCTTCACCCCGGCCTCGTCCTTGAACGCTTCGACGGTGACTTGGAAGGACATCAGCTCGCTGGTGACCAGCGAACCCTCCGAGACCTCGGTGATCTTCGCGTTCGGCAGGCTGATGCGCAGCTTCTTCTCGCCTGACTTGATGTCGAAGAGCCAGAAGCGATACGGCAGCACCGCACCCGTTTCCAGCACGCGCGCGCGGGTGCCGTTCGTCGCATCCGCGGCCGTCACGGTGACGTTGTCCGGGCCGAACACCTCGGCCAGCACCTCGGGGTCGTAGACGCAGTAGAGGGTGAACTGGAAGCGCACCGAATGCTCGGTCTGGAGCTGGGCGATGATGTCCAGGTTCCAGTCCTTGATCGCCTCCACTGACCGTTCGCCCTGCGGGGCAACGCCGTCTTCGGAGACGTAGCCGAGCGCCTTCAGCGCGGCAGGCACAACGGCCGACGCGGATTCGGGCACGGCGGTGCCGACCGGGCCCGCCATCACACCGCCGGTGACAGCGATGTTGGGCGACCCGGCGCTGATGTACTTCGTGGTTGGTAGAGCCATTTCAGGTGTCTCCCTTCGGGATTGCGCAGGCCCCTGGGGAGTTGTGCGTTCTCCTCCGCACCGGAGGGAGTTCTCAGACGGCCGAGCCGGTGACGTGCAGCTCGGCAGTGATCAGGTACCGCGGCGTCGCGGTGTCGGGGTCGGGCGAGAACGCCAGGCCGGCATCGTCGACCTGGTCGCACCACACGCCGCCGACGTATCCGGGTGCGGCGCCGGCGATCATTGCGCGCACCCGCTTGGCGAGGGCCGCCGCCGCCGGTTCGGTTGCCTCCCAACATTCAAGGACGACACGGGGGCGATCGGTGGCCCGGTCGCGCTGCAGGCCGCCGGCGCGCACGAGGCGCACCAGCCGTGCGGGCCGCGGGTTGGGCACCTTCGTGGCAACCTTCGCCGTGTCGCCTCGTTCGGCGAGAGTTACCTTCAGGTAGGACACGAGCGCAGCCTCGACGTCGGGGAACTCGACGAACTCAGCCACGCCCGGCATCCAGCGCGTTGATCAGCGTGTGGTTGCGCGCGTTCTCGGCGCGCGCCTCTGCGGTGTTGGTGAACGCCGCCGCGGACGCGCGGTTTGATTCAAGGTCCGCTTCGGCCTCGTACCCGTCTCCGGCGCGTGTTGCGACGGCCTCGGCGCGGCGGCGGACGTCGGCGAGCACGCCGGGCGCCTTGCGGATCTGTGCGAATGCTTCGGCGTTGAACTCGAGGCGCACGCTCATCCGGCCACCTTCCGTAGATTCAGGACCGCGCCGGGCCGAAACCCGAACGGGCCCTTGGTGTAGTCCTGCACGACGCCGACGACCTCGAACTGTCCGGCCGGGCCGTCGGGAAGGTCGATCAGGTCACGCTCGGACGTCGGGAAGCCTGGCGGCACAAGCAATTCCACATCGACGATGACTCGCTCGTCGTGGCCGAGCAGCTTCGGTTCGGTCGTCGAGGGGACCGACCACCCGTAGACCGCGTGCGAGGTGCCCGGCTGGTCCTTGGCGGGTGCCCATTGCGGGATCACGTTGCCGTGCGCGTCCTCGCCGGTGCCGGTGTAGGCGTGGACGCCGACGGTGAACAGCAGCGGGAAGCTCACGCGAGCGCCACCGCCGCCGAGGGCGTGCGATAGCGGCGCAGGACGAGCCGATCCGACGCCGAAAACCACACCCGGCCAGAGGAATTGACATAACTGACCGAGTATGGGCCCGCCGAGGCGCTTTCGGCGCCGACCGGTGGCCCCGACACGGTGGCGGCCACGATTCCCGCGACCAGAGCGACGATCTCGGCGGGCACCGCAGCGGTGACGGTGAAGTCCACTTCCGCGTAGCAGCCGGTGAGCTGGTACAGGGTTGCGCCGCGCAGGGTGTATCCCGTTGCGACGGTGGATGTTCCGGTCTTGCGGTCGACGTAGCGGACCTCGGTGACCGTGTTGACGGCGGCGGGGATCTTCACGCGCCCGCACCGCACGACGCGGCCGATTGTGTAGCTGCCGGGCTCGAACCGGTAGCCGGTCTCGGCTGTCACCGCCGCCGAGGCGAGGGTGATCAGCTGCGTGACACGGTCCGATTCCGGGGCGCCGACGGGGCGGCCGAGCGCCTTCTCCACGTCTACTTCTGTAGCCAAAGGCATCTCGGTCGCCTCCTCTCAGTCGTCCGCCGGCTTGGGTGCCCGGGCCCGCTTGAGCTTGGGCTCCTCGTAGCGTGTCCATTCGCCGGATTCGAGGCGCGCGTTGATCGTCTGTTCGTCGATGGTCGACGAGGGGACGAACACTGCGCCGCTCGGACCGACGTAACGCACCTTGTCGGGCATCACGCGATCGTGTCCGCCGAGACGAGCGCCTCAGGTCGGGTGACCTTGGCGCCGTAGACGTGGAGGCCCTTCACCATGTCGGCGAAGCGCTTCTCCATGCGCGCGGCTTCCACGCTGACGACCTGCTCGGCGAGCGTGGTGGCGCCGTTGTAGCCGGCGAGCAGGTTCTTGCCCGCACCGGCGCCGGGTCCATCGGGCAGGTTGTTGGACCGGTACACCGTGAACCCGGCAGCTTCGCCCACCAGGCCGGTGCGGCGGGTGCTGGCCGCGGCGTCGTCACCGGCGGCGACGAACCGAGAGTCCTTGAGCAGCCAGCCGTAGAACGACGGCGTGACGACGACCCAGCGGTCGCCCGGATCATTGGGGACGTTCGACTGATCGAGCAGCACGCCCATGTCGACGAGGCGGTCGTAGGCGGCGGTCGCGGTCGCGATCGTGGCCTCGGCGATCGAGTTGTCCGGGGCCGCGGCCGAGACACCGGCGGACATGGTGGTGAACACGAACTGGTCCAGGACATCACGCAGGGCGAAAGCGGCCTCGTCGGTGGCTTGCGACAGCAACGCGCCGCCGTTGACGGCCTGCGCGCGCTCCACGTCGTCGAGCTCGAACGCGAAGTACTTGGCCTGGTCGATCGGCAGGGAGCGGGTGTTGTCGTCGATGTCCTCGACGGTGATGTCGGTGTGCGCGGTGTAGGTGCCGATCGTCGGACGGTTGACGCCGGTGATCTTCACCGAGTCGCCCATGCGGCGGATCTCGCCCTCGTAGTCGCGGTTGCACAGCGACGCGGCGACCGTGCGCTTGCGCAGCGACACCAGCAGTTGAGCCGACCACAGGTCGGGGATGAAGTTGACAACGGCCATGACCGTTTTCCTTTCTTACGCAGACGATTTCAGGAGATCGTCGAATTGGCCCTTCGCGCGGGCCTCGACGATCTGTTCGGGGGTCATCTTCTTCATGTCGTCGCGCGTGAGCTGCTTTCCGCGGTCGCCGATGTCGGCGCCACGCGGCCCGCCGCCGAAGTCGGGCTTCGGTTGGGGGCCACGGAACTTGAGCAGCGCATCAGCGCTGGCTTCGAGCGATTCCAGGGTGTCGCCGGTCAGCAGGTCGGCTGGAACACCCTTGGCGGCGGCGATTTCCGCGCGCATTGCGCGCCGTTCGATCTCGGCGGCACGCGATTCGGCCTTGGCCGCTCGCTCATTTGCCTTTTCGAGTTCGGACTTCTGCGCCTCTTCGAGGTCGTCGAACTGCTTGGCCTTGGCGGCGTTCGCCTTCGACTGGTCCTCGTGCTTGCGCGACAGCGCCTTCCACTTGTCGGCGTCTTCGCGCGCCTTGGCCGCCGCGGCTTTCCAATCGGTGGCGTCGCCCGTGTCGGGCGGCGTGGTCGGCGAGTCGTCGTTGTCGGCGGGTTGGGCTGGCGGCTGGGTCGCGCTTTCGGAAGCGGGCTTCGACATGTGATGGTCTCCCGTGTCGGGTTCTCTAGGTGGTGCCCATGGCGGGCTCTGCCGCATCGGATGGCGGTGCGGAAGTCTGTTCGGCGGCGACGACAATCGGCCTCGGGGCCAGCGCAGCGTCGCGCTCGCGCTGCTCCTCCATGTCGTCGACCTGATCGGCGGGGTACTGCCAGATGTCGGTCATCCGGGTCCGCCACGGGATGTCGGTGGCCTTGCTTGCCGCGTCGGCGCGCTCGGCCAACGTTCGGCGCTCGATCGGCAGCCATTGGGTGGCAACATCTTCGATCGGGTCTGGCATACCCTGCTCGATGGCCAGGGCCGCGCCCATCACCGCGTCCCACACCGGCGTCGCCCGATTGACGCGATCGTTCGTCTTCGACACCAGCCCTTCGCGCGCGAAGCTGGCGCCCTCGGCAGTCTGATTGGCGCCGTCGGGCATGAGCGCGGCCATCGGCGTGCGGGTGACCGCGGCCAGGTGGGTGATGTCGTCCTTGGAGCCGGACAGGATCGGCGTCAGGTCCGTCGACTGCGACTCCCACAGCTCAGCGCCCTCGGGCAGGCGCCACAGCGATCCTGGGCCTGGCCGGAACATCTCGGCGTAGTCGATCTCGTTGCCGTCTTCGTCCTCGTCGGGCATGTCGCCCTTGACCCCGCGCTGGCGGTACGCCTGCATGGCGGTGATCACCAGCCGCTGCAGGATCCCCCAGTTGATTCGATCCAGGACGTCGAGGTGGGTTTCGAACTCGCCCTTGCTGTCTCGGTTCGCGAACGGAAACAGGGAAACGAAGTTCTGGCCAGATTCACGGACGTCGACCAGCTCCCATCCGCCGGACGCGGTGAGTACCGGTTGCTGGTTCGCTGCGCGGGCCGGGTCGGCGTCGAAGGCTCGCTGATAGACGAAAACGGCGCCCGGCAAGTGCAGGAAGGCCCGATCGAACCGCTCTGGGGCGTCTCGGTACACCTTCAGGCCGGCGCGTGTGATGTTCGGATTGAGCGGGTCGACCTCGGCGATGGCTTGCTCGGGGCGTTCGTAGGTGATCACGGCGCCGGCCTCCGAGGGCTGCACCATGACGTAACCCGTCGACAGGCCCACCATGTCCCGATGCACGTCGGCCGATCCGACCTTGCCGCGCCAGCGCTTCCAGATACGGCGCGCGGTGTCGTCGTCGGTGTGTGAGCCGCCGACCCGAAACCCGGAGATCGTCATGCGCTCCACAACGGCATCGACAATCAGCTCGCCGAAGTTGGTCCGCGACTTGCGCTGGAACTGCTGGTACGCGTCCCGGCACCCATCCGCCCCTTCTGGTAGAGGTGCGTTGCCATCCATATAGGACCGCAGCAGGCGCAGCCGGGCCCGATCGAAGTCCATCTGCGCCGTTAGGCGGTTCAGCCACTCGTCGGGAGTCAGGGGCACTGCGTAACTCCCTTCATCGAATTCGTTTCGGCGCCTTGCCGGTTCGGCCACCGCCCAGACCGAAGGCCACGGCGTCGACCCGGGCTTGCCAGGCCAGCACCGCGGCTACCGCGGCGTCGATCTTGTTGGGCGAGGACGGGAATTCCTTGCCGATGTGCTCGTGACCGCTGCGCACCTTGCGGCGCGCGTTGAGGACGTGACGGGTGAGCACGCCCGAACCGTCGTGGGTCATTTCGCGGTTCACCACCGCGGTGTGGAACTTCTCCAGGGCCTTCGCCACCAGCGCCGAGCGTCCGCTCGTCATCCACCACTCGATCGGATGACGTTGGGACGCCTTCACTTTCAGCTTCCGGCCGAACTTGGCTTCCCAGTCGGCGACGTAGGACTCCCACTTCGCCGGGTCGGCGTAGAACCCGACCACGTTGTAGGTGCGGAACGCGTCACGGACCGCGGCGTCGACCTCGATCGTCGGCACTTCCCATTCGTCGACCAGATCGGGGTGTTCCCACGTCCACCCCGGCTCGACGAACACGTGCCCGTCGCGCACTGTGCAGCCAACCAGCGCGGTGGCGTCGGCCTTGCCCTTGGTTCGCGAGCGGGAGCCGTCGAAGCCGAGCACGACCGGTTCGCGGCGGTCCACCACGCGCGCCGCGTCGCCGCGCTGCGGCCCACAGCTGCCCCACTCGGTCGCATCCAGCCACGCATCCGAGGCCGAGGTGATCTGGTTCAGGAAATACATGCGCCCGTCGGCCGGCTCGGTCGCCGGGTCCCAGAAGTCGGCGAGCACGCGCTCGAGGTTCACCCACCCCGGTTCGTGCTCGGGATGTTCGCCGCGCTCGGCGAGCACGCACGGCGCCGCCGCCGAGCAGCCGTAGGCGACTCGCAGGCCTTCGAGCATCGACTCGCGGTCCTCGATGTCGGTGTCGGCCGGGGCTTCCCGATGGTCGAACAGGATGCCGCGGTCGCCGTTGCGCAGCCGGCCCTCCTGCTGCAGCTTCCACGCCTTGTGGGTGTCCTCGGCGACCGATCCGTCGCGCCAGCCCGGACGGTAGGAGTTCGGCGTCTCCACCGAGATGCCGCCGGTCTTGGTCAGGTTGCGGCGCACCGCCGCGGCCAAGCGCTTGCCGCCGTTGGACGCCACCCACGACTCGGTCTGATCCAGCACGGCGAAGATCGGCCGGAATCCCTCGCGCGAGGTCGCGCTCGAGGTCACTGCCTCGATCCGCCCCCGCGGCACTGCGACGAACGTCTCCATCGGCTCGATGCCCGGCTCGTCGACCAGCGGACCATTGCGCACCATGTCCAGTACCGGGTCGTAGGTGTTCGCCGTCTGGTCCTCGCTCACGCCGAGGATCTGCACCTTCGCCTTGCCGCCGAGGTCGCGCCACGGCGCCAACACCGGCTCGCCGTCGGCGTCCCAGCCGGCCGGAACCACGGGCCCGATCGCCATCAGCAGCGACAGCGCCGCCATGATCGGTGACTTACCCCAGCCCTTCGCCCGCGACAGCACCGCGCGGCGCACCCGCAGCGAACACGTCACCGGGTCGATCGCCAGCAAGTCGAGCACGAACTGAGCCTGTTCGGCAGTCAGCACCAGCGGCTCACCGGCCAGCGGGCCGTCGGGGACCACCAGCCACTCCTCGAACCACTCCAGCGCCACCCACCCGGCCGTCGGCAGCTCGCCCGGATACTCCGGGCCGCGCCAAGGCACCTACGCCGAGGCTTCGCCGCCGCCGAGCGAGCGCAGGCCCTTGTACCGGCCCGATGTAGCGCCCTGCTTCTTCGGCTGCTCGGCCTCTTCGGCTTGCGCGAACGTGATCCGCAGCCGTGCGCGGTCTTCCGGCGTCGCGCCGAACTTCGCCGCCCGCAGTCGCAGCTCCGGCGCCAGCTTCGTATCGCCCGTCCAGAACTTCGCGTGGATCACCGCAGTGTCCAGCAGCTCTGACCAGTCCGTCGCCGTGAAATCGGCCGACAGCGGGCTATCGGCCCACATCGCCCACCACTCACGCGTGCGCTCCGGCCACTCGAACCGCTGCGAAATGATCTCGCCGTCGACTGTGACCGCGACATCGAACGCCGGTAGGTCCGGTTGCGGCACCGGATCCGCATGGATCACGCGTAACACCGTCGGATCGGACCGCTTGCCGCGCGCCCGGCTGTCCTCCGGCTTCGGAGCGGGACCTCTGCCTGCCATTTCACCCTCCCATGTCGGGAATCAGCCCCATGTCGGGCCTGAAAACGCCTGCAACACAACGCAATTCGCGCGGAATTGGCGTCGGGAAACCCTTGCGCGACAACGGCATTCGTGGTAGCCGAACTTTCGCCAGACCCGTCCGACATGCGAGCGCCACGCCCACGCGTGCGACTCGACCCCGGGGGAGGGGGTGCCCCCCTGGGGTACTACAGGATGCCAGGATGCCGTTCGGCCGGCCGTGTCCGGCTCTTGCGGGCCGCGGCAGCTTCGCGAGCGGTCTTGCGGTCGTGGCAGGGCTTGCAGAGCGCCTGCCCGTTGTCGAGCGTGGTCGTGCCGCCGGCTGCGACGTTGACAATGTGGTCGGCGCGCATGTCGCCCGCCGCCTTGGAGCCTTGGTGTCCGCATGCGCGGCATCGGTATCCGTCGCGTTCGAGCACTTGCGTTCGCCAACGCTTGTGCTCGGCGGTGCCGGTGCGGCTCGCGCCGTTGATCCACATCGCTAGCCGGCGTGGTTACGCTGGACGTCACGACGACCCGGTTGCCGGTGCGTTGTCCGCCTGTCGCCCCGCTTTCCGGTGCGGGGCGACAGTGCTAACCGAACGTCTTGCTCGGGATCGGTGCGCCAGTTGCCGACGAGGCGGTGCCCGTTGTCGATGTCGACGCGCACGGTGTGCACGCCGTCGTGGTCGTGCTCGGTGACCGAGATGCCGGCCGCCGGGTGTAGCCATCGGGCGATGGTGTGCAGGGCGACGGCCAGGCGGTAGCGCATCAGTCTTCCCGCCGGATGTGCTCGGCGATCTGCGCGCGGAGCCTGGCCCCGTGCATCTCGAGCATGCCGATCTGGTGGGCGATCGGCACGTAGTTGTCACGCGGCGATGCGTAGTCCTCGATCACCGCGTCGTTCTCGTCATCAACGTACTGGCGTTGGGCGAGAACGAGATACGTGACGAGCATGCCCTCGACACCGTCGCCGTGGTAGGCGTGGTGCACTGCCTCGATCGCGGCGGTGAGCGCGTCGTCGGCGGCGATCTGCTCGGGCGAGCGGATCATCAGTCGTCGTCCTGGTCGGCGTGGGCGCCTTGCAACAGACTGATCGCGTGAGCGTCCACAATCCACGCTGTCGTCAGTCGGCAGTCCCGGCCGTGACCGCAGTTCGGGCAGCCCTCGTCGCGTGAGATCTTCCAGTGGTCCAGGCGCCCAGACCACTTGCGAACGGCTTCGTCGTCGACGGTCGCGTACAGCCAGGGCGGTCGCCTGTCCCGGATGATCGCTGCCACCGGGTGATCCAGCGGCAGCGTGAACGTGCCCTCACCCGACTCCGCGCACTCGGCCGCGTCGAGTGTGGCGACGAGCTGGAAGTCCTTGTCCCACAGGCGAATGGTCGACACGGTCAGCTCGCGGACCCGGTGGCGTACGAGATGATCGCGCGTGGGATGGCGAAGTCGTTGGCGGACAGGACTTCCCACGCTGCGGTGAGAACGATTCCGAGGACGGTGGCAAGCATGCTGTCTCCTTCGGGCGTCAGGATCTGATGGCGTGCGTGAGGCGTTCGAACTCGGCGGTGACCCATCGCGGGAATGCTCGCGGCAATCCGGCCGCGTACGGCTCGCGGGTGAGGAGCTCGGCGGGTTGGAGCCAGTGGCCGGCGGCGCGTAGCGCAATCCAGTCGCCGAGGTCGAGCCAGTCGATGTCGGTGTCGTCCGATACCGCCGAGGCGGTCGGTCCAGGCCGCGGTGTTGCGTTCGTCTTGCACCGCTTCGGCCATCCAGATGTGGCGTTGCGTCGTACGGCCGGGCGACCAGTCGTAGTCAGTGCAGCACGGGCACGTGCGGCGCTTCATGGTGCGCCCTTCAGGAGGCCGATCAGACGGAAGGCTTGCGGGTAGGGATCGAGCGCGCGGGGGAGCAGGGAGAGCAGGTGCGCTGCGGTGACGGTGACTGCGAGGGTGGCCGCGAGCGGGTGCGCAGCGCGCCAGCGCAGGAACGCGTCGGTGAGCAGTTGATCTTCGGCGGCGGTGACTTCGTGAATCACCACTGCGACGATGAGGACTCGCCAGGCTGCACGACCGGTGAGCGCCAACCGAACTCCAATCCGAACTTGCAGTTGGCGTTCGCAAGTTACCTTGCGATCGGCAAGTTAACTTGCTAAACTTGGGACATGCAGTCGGAACCGATCATCGCCCCCAGCGCCTACCGCCACGGGTACGACGATGCCGACATGCTGCACGCGTACCGCAACGCGTTTCGTGTGTTCGACATGGACGAGGGCATGACGATGTACGTCGGCGCGACCGAGTCTGCAGAGCTGCTCGAGGTCGGCACCATGCTGGCCGAGGACGGCGCCACGGTCATCGTGCACGCGATGGCCGCCCGACCGAAATTCCTGAAGTGAGGTGATGACCATGCCACGTACCCGTGAAGAGATCCTGGCGCACGCCGACGAGTTGGCGAAGCGCTTCGAAGACTACGAGCCGCGCGAGGACGACAAGCGCGACCCCGCGCCCCTGCATGCCCTGCGTAGTGCGGTGCAAGCGGTGGCCGACGCGGAGCGGTCCATCGTCGAGGCGGTGGCGACCGCGCGAGACGCCGACTACTCGTGGGCGCTCATCGGCGCCCAGCTCGGCACATCCGGCGAAGCTGCCCGGCAGAAGTACGGCAACCGCATCCACGCCTGAGGACACCAAAGGCGCGAATCCCTGGGATCAGGTCGCGCCTACGGCGAAAGCCTATCACCCGCAGCGGGGCTAAGCACGCTGCCGACGCGCGTGGCGCAAATGTGCGGCAAGCACGTCACCGAGACGGTAGAACGCCGTCCCGTTGTCGTTGTCGCACTCGGTGAGCTGGCCGGCGCGAACCAATGTCCTCACCCGGTCTCGGGTGAGGCCCTTCGCTGCGTCGCCAAGGCGCTGCGCAATGCGCTCCACCTGGTAGGCGGTGACGATCTTGCCGTTCGCGGCCGCCAGCCGGCGCTCGTCGATCACGATGTCGTCCTCGGGCGGTAGGTCCACCATGCGTTCGCACTGGAGCACACACTCGGCAATCTGCGCGGGCGCAGTCTCGGCACCCTCCGTCATGGCGAGCTGGATCACGTGCCGGTCGAGCCAGCGCGCCATGCCCAGCAGATCGTTTGTCGGCCAATCCAATTCGGGCCGTGGCTCAGCTGTCAGCCGCACCCAGCCGACGAGCTCGGCATGCAGGGCCTCACGTGCCTCGAACGCGCCGCCGTGATACGGCACACGCGAGCCCGGTTTCGAGCGCGCTTGAAAACCCATGCCCGCCTTGCGGATCACCGCCTGGCGGGTCTCGGTGACCGCGAGATCCTCGACGATCGACGGGACCTTGCGCAGCGTTGCGACGAGGTGGCGCTGGCCGGCGCGGTCGATGAAGAACTCCCCGCTCATGATTGCCCCGATTCCGTTTGCACTGAGGGCATCCTGGAGCCCAGCGGCTCGCCCCGTACGGTGACCAGGTGGTAGCAGTCCGGTCGGCCCGCAGTGTTCGGGTGACACAACCGCAGCTGCTCGCCGCCTTCAGTGAAGATCGCGCCGTGAAGTTCGTCAGTCCGGCCGCAGTGGGCGCAGCGCGCAGCATCCCACTCGTTCACTGGAGATGATCCGCGCCGTGGAGGATCGCGCGTAGACGGCTGGCCAGCGCGGGGTCATCCAGCCCGCCGGTGAACTTCCACACCGCGGCGAGGCGGTCCTTCATCCGGTTCTGCCATGTGGCGATCTGCGCCAGTTCGGCTTCGCGTTGCGCGATGAGAGCTTGGTATGCACTGGGGTGCACGAAAACCAGCTCGCCGTCGGCGTCGTACGCCAGCTCGCCTGTCGAGCGTGCCGCGTTATCGGTCGACTGCACGATTTGGACAGTCTCGCAGGGCCACGGCATTCGGCAATGTAGGCAGCTTTTTTCCGCACCGGGCGGAATGCCGCAGTAACACTCGGGGTTGTGCCCTTCAGATGGGCGATGCAGCGCCAGAATGCGGGCCTCGATCCGCTCGGCGTAGTTGCGGTTGGCGACAGCGGCGGCGAACTGGACGTCCGCCACGTCTTGCCACTTGCGGCGAGACGCCCACACAATGCCGGTCAGGCGCACTGCGGCGGCCGCACGGTCGTCACCGCAGTGGCATCGCGTCGACTCGAAGTCCTCGAACCGGTCGGCGAGCCACTCAACCTTCCCGGCGAACCACTTTGACCAGCGCTGCGCCTCGACGAGGTTGCGGCGCAAAGCGAAACGGTCACGCTCGGCGTCGTCCACGCGGGCGCGTTCCGATTCGACTGCGGCTACGGCTTCCTCGAGCTTCGCCGCGTCAGCATCTATGTCGATTACCGTGCGCCCGTAATGCCGCCAGGCTGCGATCTGCTCGTCGGTGACACGCTCAGTCATCGGTGGGCTCCTCGTCGTAGTGGTCGTAGATGTCGGGGCGCAGTGCGCGCGTGACGGCACCCGCGGGGATGGGTGCGCTCCGGTCGTGCCGTGCGGACATCTCTCCCTCGGCCATATCGATCACCTGCTCTACGCGCCAATGCATTTCGGCGAGTAGCCATGCCAGCGCCAATGCGTCATCGGCAGCCGTGCCGATCTGGAAGGGCTGGGCATTCGGGACGGTGACCCTGTACGCGCCGGACTGGGGAACGTCCGTGTCGACCCAGTCCCGCAACGCCTTTTGGATATCCGCAGGCAGATCAGCTGCGAGCGGTGACGGGTAGAGGGCTGGGGCGTGGGACCGCTCGATCTGGATATGGACCTGCAGCCCCTTGCGAGTCGTGACGGACGACGCCCCGGTCACCCGCGCGGTCACCGGTAGACCGCCTCGGCGTCGAGCTCAACGACGCGCAGTGCGCGCAGCTTCTGGACGACGGAGTGTAGAAGCGTTGCCGCTTCGGTGAATTCGCGCAGCGTCTCGGCGGGTACACCATGCAATCGCCCGGGCCGGCCGAACCATCGCATGTCACGTTCGACGTCGACCAGTGCTCCGTAGCCGCGCGATCGGAGGTCTTCGGACTCCCGAAGCGATTCAGCGAGGGCGTCGGCGGACAGAATCGCGGGCGGCACCGTTTGGGAGACATAGGATTTCATGGCGTTCATCCGATCTTTGCTTGGTAGGCAAGCCATCTGAGCGGGACATCGACGCACTTTCCGGTGCGGTTCTTGGCGATGACGAAATTGACGTAGCCCGTAGGCATGTCCTCGATCACTTCGTGATGCAGCAAGATCACCACGTCGGCGTCCTGTTCGATCGCGCCCGATTCGCGAAGGTCCGACAACGCTGGCTTGCGGTTGGCCTGCGCGGCGTTGCGGTTGAGCTGACAGGCGATGATCACCGCGCAGTCGAGTTCGCGTGCAAGGACTTTCAGCGTGCGGGAGATGTGTGCAACCTGGCGCTCGCGCGGCTGGCGTGGGTCGGACTCTCGAAGGAGTTGCAGGTAGTCGACGACCACGACGTCGAGGCCGGTGCGGCGCTTCATCGTCCGGCACCGGGAGGCCACGTAGTCGACGGTGATGTCGGAGCGGTCCACCAGGTAGAGCGGGATCGTCCGGTTCTGGGCGACGAACGCGCGCAGACGTTCTCCGTCGTGGGCTTCGAGACTGCGGCGGGTGATCTGCCCGTAGTGCGCGCCGGATCCGGCCGAGTAGATCCGGGCCGCCACCTCCACGCTGCCCATCTCCACCGAGAACACCAGGACGCGGTAGCCGTGCATCGCGGCGTCCAGCGCAATGTTCGTGCCCACCAACGACTTGCCTTCGCCAGGACGCCCGCCGATGACGTAGGACCGGCCCGGGTGCAGCCCGCCGGCCAGCTCCTCGTCGAGCGTGGGCCACGGCGTCGGGATGGTGCGCACCTCGCCGGGCCGGGTGTCGAGCCATTCGAGGAACTCGGTCGTCACGTCGTCGAGCGAGACGACATCGCTCTGCACGTCGGCCTGATCGATGCCGGCGAGCTGGGCCTGGGCGAAGTCGTACGCCTCGGGATAGGGCACCTCGCGCGCGGCCTGCGCGATCCGCTTGGCGACCTGAAGAAGCTTGCGGGAGCGCGCAATCGAGCGGACGTGCTCGAACGCGCGGACGATCTGGGAGGCGTTGACGGGCTCTCCGGACAGGTCGTCCACCCGGTACTGGATCGCGGGGGAGGTCCGTTCGGCGAGCAAGGCGCGCTTGCTGATGCCTTCGCCGCGCTCGACGATCATGCGCGCCGATGCCCACAACGTTCCGAGATGCGGATCCGCGAAGTCGTCGGGGTCGAGTTCGGTCAGCAAGCCGGTCACGACGGCCTGCTGCGTCCGGGACAGGAGCGCGGCGCCGAGCACGCGCTCCTCGGCTGGATCTTCCAGCAGATCCTCGGTGTACCCAAATTCGGCGTCCACGCTCACCGGCCGCCCCTTGCCATGAGTGCGTCGATCAGCTGCTCGCGGTTGTCGGCGAGCCACTGCGAGCGAACCTCGGCCGCACGCGCGGGCTCGGTGACCGAGGTGGTGTAGACCTCGAGCGGGAAGTCGATTCCGGTAGCGCTCTCGATGACTCGGGCGAAGGGGTACTCGCTCCACCGGTCGATGAACGCGGCGGCGTGCTCGCGAGATGACGACGGGGGTTGCGCCTGGCAGTACGCGACGACGTCGCCGGGGGTCAGCCGCCGGGGCCACGGCTTCGCGTAGTGCTCGACGACGGCGGCCGCGGCCTCCGTTGGCCACGCCCGGCCCTCGAACACCTCGGCCCACGCGGTGATGGTCTCGGGCGTCGCGGTGATGTTCGGGTCGAGAAGCCGGGCCTTGGCGAGCACGGCTCCGGCGACGCGGACTGATTCGGCGCTGGGGGCGCTCATGCTGGGACACCTCGATTCGGGGGAGCATCGCCACGCTGGGCGACGTTCGGGGGGTGGCTGGGGTGATTGGGCGGGGACGGGGTTGCGGTGGCGCTCGCGAGCCCTTCGGTCATCGCCAGGATGTCGGCGGCGTCGCGGGCCGGGTCGCGGCGGGCGCGGCCGGATTCGTCGGGGAGCGGGTCGTCGTGCCATCGCTCGGCGTTGAGCCAGGACGCCGGGTGCGCGGTGAACTGGTCCTTGCGGTTCGGGTCGTCGCGATAGCGCTCAGCCCCCGCGATGATCGTGTCCGGGTCGGTGGACGCGATCGCCTTGGCGAAGGCTTTGACGGCAGCCGCCTTCGCGGCTTTTCGCGGATAGGCCGACCAGAACTCATCGAAGCGGACGTGGGGCTTGCGCTTCGAATTTCGCGGAGGCGCGGCGGGCGATCGGTCGGCCGCGCCGACCAAGTCTTTATCCCTATCCTTATCCCTATCCTTATCCCTATCCAAGGGGGGTTTTTCCGCGCCTGCCCGCGCAATTTCCGCGCCTGTCGCCGCAGATTGCGCGACGACCCGCGCAGTCTGCGCGGGATTAAGGGGCGCCGTCGCCGGCGGGTTTGCGTTTCCGCTGGTCAGGTCCCATAGCTCGCCGTCGTCCGGTCCGGGGAGCTTGCTTTCCGGCTTGAAATCCTTGGACTGATGGGTCTGAAACGACGGAATTTCGTAGTACGCCCGCCCATTTACTGCGTAGAACACGACGCCGTAGCAGCGCTGGACCTCGCCGCAGATTTCGGCGAAGTTTTGCCACCGCATGGGCTTTACATCAGGGCCGCCGCTGTCAAGCGCGGAAATTGCGCTGTCGTGTGCGGAATTTCCGGCGACTCGGCGCGGGAGGTCTGCGACCGAGTCGTGAGGGAACGCGAATGCCTCCAACTCCTTCAGGTTCGCGCCGCCGCGGCCACTGTCGTCGGCCCAGTTCCACATCGCCATGAACAGCAGCCGTACCGCGAGGTCGGCTCCTGCGGTGCTCGGCGAGTTCCAGAACTCCGGCTTCAGGCTTCGTATCCGCGGCACTGCTCAGCGCTCCCGTCCGGTCGCCTGCGCGACCATCGTGTCCGTCAGCCGGGTGCGGCGGAGCTTCGCTTCCACGTCGACCGACTCGGCCCAGATGTCCTGCAACTGCTCCCATGCCATCGGCGTCATGTCGCCGGCATTGAGCAGGTCGGCCGCCTCGTTCAGCAGCGCCCAGTTCTGGCGCATCAGCGCGTTCGCGCGTTCGCTGAGTCCGGACAGGTCGACCCACTCGGGCATGCTCGGGTAGTCGCTCACGCATCACCCCGATTCAAGGCGGCGGTGATCTCGTCGTCGGTCAGGCCCGCGTTGCGCGCTGCCGCGACGACCTGCTCGCGGTGCATCCCCGTCGACTTGCGGAACGCGTCGAGTACGGCGAGCGCCATTGACCGCAGCGCGTCGGCGCGCGTGCTGACGGTGACGCCGAGCTGGCGGCCGGGAGTGATGGCGACGGTGTAAATGGTGTCGCCGTCATGGTTGCTGTACACCTCGCGCGGCTGGTTCAGCGGGTGCTCGGTGTCCGGATGCCAGACATGGTGGAATTCGTTGCCGTTCGGCAGCTCGATGCGCGAAACGGCGTGCAGCCCACTCGAATAGGCCAGCTCTCCGAGGCTGCGCGGCACGCCGAGGATGCCGAGGAGGGAGTCCCACTCGATCGTCAGATCGACGAGAGTCTCGACGTATTCATCGAAGACGTTGCCGTGCATCGAATCTGCGACCGCGTCTACGACCGCTGTGGACTTGGCGACGATGTACTTCAGGGCGTCGGCGTGGGTGATGGTGCTCATCGTGGCGCGCTCGCTTTCGGGACTCCGTAGAGTCGGCCGGACGCATCCATGCCGACGTAATCGAGGGTGGCGGAATGGATTTCGGCCTCGGCGTGCTCGGCGGCCGTCTGGCAGTCCGGGCACGTCAGTTCGACGGGGATGCCCGACTCGAGGGTTACGTTCCAGTCGGCTGCGTTGTGCAGGCTGCGGCAACGACGGCGGCACCGCGAGCAGCGCAGCACCTTCTTGGCCATCACAGGTCCCCTTCTCCTGGAAGGAGCTCGCGCACGTCGCATTCGAAGATGTCGGTGAGCGCGCAGAGTTCGTGTAAACGGAACGGCGTCTCGCCGCGCAGGCGGTGGCGCAGCATGGACGCGGTGAACGGCCCCGACTGATACCGGGCGATCTGATCGGCAAGTTCGGGGACGGTCGAACCTCGTTTCCGCCGAAGGTCATCGACTGCGCGCGCGACCTTCACGACGAAGCGGTCGAGCTCGTCCTTGGTTGGAGGGAGGCAGCTTGCGGTCACGGGTGAGTGCAGCGCGGCGGTCATGACTCCCGCCCCCCAGCCTGGGCGGCGACGGTGAGCAGCGCATGCGCGATCTGAACGGCCTCGATCGGCGTCGCGTCGAAGCTGAGCCACGCATCTCCGGGTCCGAGCGCGATCAGGGCATGAACCACGGCATCGTGGCCGGGCTCGGCGTTCGCCATCACCTTCACGGTGGGCACGAAGTCCAGGTCGTCGCGATGCTTGCGGTACTCGACCATCAGCGCGACGGCCTCGATGGAGCCCCAGCACTGTTGTTCTTCGCGGTACTTCTCGCGGGGGTGCCCGTCGCTGCTCGTGCAGAACGGGTGGCAGACGATCGGCGACTGGACGAGGTTGTCCAGCGGGACCGCCAGGTCGCGGTCGGCGATGATGCAGTACTCGTCGCCCACCGATTCGACGGCACCCGAGTCCGCGTCGGCATCGGGCTCGAACGAGGTCACCCACCACACCCGGTCGCCGGGTTGCACATTCTCGGACGCGTGGCCGGCGCTCATGATCCGGCCACCAGGTCCGCGAGTGCGACGAGGCGCCGGGCGAGCAGCCGAGCTTCGTCGGGCAGCAACTCGATGCCCAAGTCGATATCCGCGTGTGATACGTGCAGGCTCACCGCCGTGATGCCGTCGGCGCGGCGGAGGGCCGAAGCGCCTAGTTCGAACTGCGCATCTTCCAGTGCGGGACGGGCGAGGTTCGGCTGGATCAAGAACTCGGCCGACCAGCACCAGTGCTGTGCATCGTGCCGGCCGTCCGCCTCAGGGTGTCCCCTGCCGCGGAACTCGCACCACGGGGAACACTCGCTGCACGGCGTCACCGTGGCCAAGCGGGACAGCTCGACAGATTCGTCGACCAGCCCGCCGCGGCGTACGCGCGCGTAGGTTGTGCCGGTGGAAAGAACGACTCCGGAGCAGGGGAACCCCTGGTTGGTGCGCCATTCCACCGTGTCGCCGATGCCGATCGGCGGTGACGCGCCAAGCGCCGCCGCGATGGCGGCCCCTGTGTCTGATATCGTGCTCACGAGAGTTCCTTCCTTGGGCGGATGGGGATTTCTGCAACCCTCGGCGTTGGCGCGCCGGGGGTTGTCTTTGTTGATGGGCATGGGATTCAGTCCTCGAGACCGGCGCGAAGGTCCTGCAGCAGCTTGATGACGGTGTCCAACTCCTTGACGGTCAACAGGTCTCCGCCCGTGATCGATAGCAGTGCGAAAGTGCCCTCGACGTCATCCCCGGCGCCGACGACGACAGAGCCGCCGCGCGCAAGCGGCATCCCGACTGGCTCAGCGAACAGGCTCAGCGATTCCGAGTCCGGCTCAGGCTCAACGGATTTCGTGTCGCTGGCATGGAAGGCGAGTTGGAGTACCTTCACCCCCGCCGGCGTGATGCGGATGCGGTCCTCTTGGGTGGTGCTCCGATCGAACGCGCCCACCGCCGCGTTGACGAACTTCAGGTGCTTCATGTCGTCGCGATCGAAGGCGACGATGGCTGGCTCGCCGTCGCGTCCTGCGATGGTGACGAACGCGCCATCTGCGCGCGGTTCGTAGTAAAGGATCGTGCCGTCGAGCAGGTTCCGCTGCGTGCCAGTGTCTTTCGAGATGTAATGGTCGGTCTGGTCGGTCATGTCGTCCTTCGGGGTTGGGTGGATGGGCGTTTGGGAAGCGGCCCCGGCCTCCGCACCGGGGCCGCTGCGGCCGGGCACGGGAGGGGATCACCGCGCCCGACGGATTCAGCGGTATCGGCGCTCTGTCGGGAGCGTTCGGAGAAACCGCTTGAACTCGTAGGCCGGGAGCAGCACCGTGGAGTTGTAGTTCCGTGTCGGAATCTCTTCCTTGCGGTAGAGATCGCGGAGGGTCCATTTCGACAACCCGCTGATGGCGCTGGCCGTTTCGATGTTGTAGGTGACGGCGCCGTGGTTGATTCCGAGCGCGACGCACGCGGCTTCTACCGCCTCGATGCCGTGCTTCTCGACGAGCGCCTCCAGCCCGCTGGTGACGTCTTTGCTCACTGCGCCCCCTGTCGAACCGCCGCGAACGTCTCCAACTCGGGCGGCAAGGCGGGCCGGCAACTACCACCTGGACTTGTGGCCGATCGGGTAGCCGTCCTTGCCTTCGAAATGGCCGGAGCGAGAGAGTGGAGTTCCGTCATGACCGGCCGCCAGCATGTGCGAACTCGGTAGCTTCGGGAATTAGCTCGCAGATCGTTGTGCCCAGAACGGTGGCGATCGAGCGGAGTTCACCGATGGTGAAGTTGTCTTCGTTCGTCAATCGCCGGCGCATGGTTTCACGTGAAATTCCAGCCTGGGTGGCAACGCCTTGCGGTGTTTGATTGGCCAGCTCGATCGCGTGTCCGACGGTCCGGCGGGCCTGCTTAGTCGTACCCACGTGAGTGACGTTAGCACCCAATCGGGTGTCGTACAACACCCAAACGGGTGCTAATGACATCGCTGTAGGTTTCGATCAAATCGATTTGCACGCACAACTTTGGGGTTGTAGCGCACCCATTTGGGTGCCATAGTGGACCCCATGACAACGCCCGCATACAGTCTTGACAAGGCGATTGCTGCGGAGCTACGCGCATTGCGTGCCAAGAGGCGACTCTCGCAACGAGAGTTGGCTGAACTGGCCGGGGTACACAAGAACACGATCAACCGGATCGAGAACGGTCACCGCGGCGGCCAGATCGAACACCTTGCGGTGCTGTGCAACGTTCTAGGCGTAAAGCTGTCCGACTTCATGCTCGCCGTGGAGCTCGAGGTCGAGGCGATGGAAAAGCGCGCCGGTGTCCACGCCGATCCAGCGGGCGGCCGTCACGAACTCCCCCAGGGTTAGCCGACGCCGACGCAGCCGCATCCGGAGGATGTGGTTGCTGCACCCGAGTTTGGTGGCGAGCGGCGCCGTGTCTCGCTTCAGGAGAAGGTCGTACACGATGTGCGATGTGCTGGTCACGGGTTCTACATCTACACCGCACGCCCGACACCACAAACTCCACTTGTGGATAAAGAATGTGCACGTCATGTGGATAAATCGGCGCCAACTGTGGATAACCAGCGAACCTAGAACGATGGTCGAACGAACTTTGCGGGCGACTCGCATCGCGATCAATCCCCTCTCCCCAACCCTGCGGGTTTGTGCCTTCGCTCACCGAGGCTCGCACACGCAGCGTGTCGAAAACCGTCACCTTTGCGACGGTCGAGCGAAGGCAAGTCAATTGGGCGTCACAAAGGTGACGGTTTTCGGGCCGCTGGCATCTCTACACTTCAGGGCAGGAACAGGGAGGGCGTCTTGACTGAGAAGGAAACCGTCGGCAGCCGGATTCGTCGCGCGCGCAACGCGAAGAAGATGAGCGCGGCAGACCTCGGTGCGCACGTCGATCGCTCGGAAACCTGGGTGCGCGACATCGAGAAGGGCCGCCGCACGCTCGACCGCCACTCGACGATCGACAAGCTAAGCACTGTCCTGGATATCGACGTTGCGTACCTACTCGGCCAGCCGTACTCACCAAGCCGGCCGAATGAAGACGCCGGCCACACCGCAGTTCCCGAGCTCCGGAAGGCCCTGCGCCGCACGAGCCTCATTCTTTCGGGGCATCCTGGGATTTCGTCGACGGGTATCGCGCCGACAGTTTCGGTCCTTCGCTCCGAAGTGGATCGGATCACCAAGAAGAGGCAGGCCGCCGACCTGCAAGGCGTGATGCTGTCTTTGCCGTCGATCACCGAGGCCCTCAACACTGCGGCACTCGAGAATGCGCACACTGAAGTGCGCTTCGCCGTGCTCGGTCTGGTTGTGGAGACCGGCCACGTAAGCCGAATGGTGCTCAACCAGTTGGGGCATCACGACCTTGCGTGGACGGCCGTCGAGAACTCCGCATTCGCAGCGGCCAAACTCGGAGACCCGCTGATGCTCGCATGCTCGGCGTGGGACCGCTGTGGGGTTCTCCTGCACACCGGCGACATATCTGAGACCATCTCGGTCGCCGAGGCCGCGATGGCAGACCTCGAGCCCATGCTGGCGTCGCCGTCGCCGCAGGTCCTGTCTCTGTACGGCGCCCTGAACCTGCGATGCTCCGTCGCGTCCTCCCGCCGGCATGACGCAGTGGGCGCGTGGCGCTACCTCGGCGAAGCCGACCGGATCGCACAGCGCCTTGGGGTGGATCGAAACGATTTCGGAACCGTGTTCGGGCCGGGCAACGTTGGCATCCACGCGGCGGAGATCGCGGTCGAACTCGATCAGCCTGATCGGGCAATCACCCAGCGTGTCGAGCTCGCCAAGGTTCCGTCAAAGGAGCGCGTCACCCATCACCACATATCGATGGCGCGCGCCTATGGACTCCGCAAGAACGACTCCACCGCCATCGCGGAACTGAACAAGGGCGCAGCACTCGCGCCTCAGTATGTGTACAACCACCCGCTCGCGCGGATGCTGGTGGAGGAAATCCGGTCCAGATCGGGGCGCAATCGGCTCGCGGTCGGCGTCGGCGCCCTAAGCCGCTCGATGGGCATCGCCTGATTCGCCGGCGACCACAACCGGCGGCATGAGAACACGAGCGGGCGTAACACCGGTTCGTGCAGGTCAGCGAACCTATGCCCGCCGGACGTATGGAAAATTCGACCACGGATGAGGCGGGGATGAACAGACCGTCTGCGGACCCTTGGCAGCGTGGCCCGGTGTGTCAACCGACTTATCACGGCATCCCGTAAGATCAATGCCGGGAAGTGCTGGTCGCTGAATAGTATTGCGCGGCAGTCGCTTTAGTTCGCGCGGCATACACTTCCGGAATGCATCAAGCGCGGGGCGCGAGTTTCTCAGGCAGCAGCATCCCGGCGAGCGCGTTCTGGCCCTCGCGCAACTTCTCCAGGTCCTCGTGTAGGTAGAGCCGGTTCGCGGCCGCGGTGGAGTGGCCGAGGAACTTCATCCGGTGCACCTCGTCGACCGGAATCAGCGAGTTCGCGGTGTGGCGGGTGCCGTGGCCGTCGATCACCCGGACCCCGGCGCGCTCCTGGGCGGCGCGCCAGAGCGCGCGCTCCTCCTTGTCGACGAAGGGCTTGCCCTCGGCGTTGACCCACACCAGGCCGAACTCGTTGCCGGGGGTGTTCTCGATGTAGGTCTTGAGCATGATCGCGAACTCGGGCGGCATCGTGTTCACGCGGACCTTCCGGCCCTTCGGGCGCGTGAGCGCGCGGGCCAGGTACAGCGGTTCGATCTCGTAGGTGTCCGGCGCGTCGAAGCGGCCCGGGTCGTCGCTGTACTTCATGCCCGGCTTCAGCGGCAACTCCTGGAGCTGCCAGCTGACGTCCAGGGTGAGCGCACCCCAGTCGATGCGATCGCGGCGCAGGCCCATCAACTCGCCTTGCCGCATCCCCGTCAGATAGCGGGCCGCCCAGAGCGACACATATGGATCTGCAGCATCTAGCGCGCGCGCAAGCACCTCCCGCGCTTCCTCGAGGGTGTGGCTCTCGCGCACCTGGCTGATGGCCGACGGGCGCTTCACGAGCGCGGCGACGTTCTCGCGGACGAGGCGCGGGCGCTGGTGCATCTCCCAGTCGAGCCACTGACGGACCTTGTCGTAGGCGATCTGACGAGTGCGGCTGGCCCACTTCGGTACCTCCCGCTCCTCGCGGGCGCCGTTGTCGTTGACGACCGTCTCGGTCTTCGTCTGGTCGGTCACCCAGTCGATCATGAACTGGATGTGCTCGGTGCGCAGCAGCTTGACGTCCACGCCGCCGATCGACGGGACGATCTGCTGGTTGATCGCCGCTCGGACGCCCTTGAAGTAGTTCGGTGCCCACTCGGCCTTCTGGGTCTGCGCCCACAGCTCGATCCGGTCTTTGACGGGGCGCTTCTGCTGCGGCGCCTGCTCGATGCCCTCGGCGAGGTCCTTCTTCAGCTTGTCGAGCTTCTCCTTGCACGCGTTCTTGTCCTTGGCGTACACCGGCAACGATCGTCGGCGGCGGCCGTCGAGGCCGGGCTCCAGTTCGACACGGCCGACCCACATGCCGTCGGCGCGCTGAAAGAACGTGCCCTCGCCGTGGCTGCGGGGCCGCTTCTTGCCCGGGGTGCGGTATTTCTTCGGATCGACCACTGTCCTGCTTCCCGAAAAGATTCTGGGCTCTAGTGTATCCAAACACTGTATCCAAAGGTATGCTATTGGACAGTGTTGCACTGTGTAGCACTAGCCCATCTACCAGGAAGAATGCGGACGTGAGCAGGGAGTACGAAGGCCCAATTGTTCGCCTGAAAAGCGAAAGGTCGCCGGTTCGATCCCGGCCCTGGCCACTTCATCTCCTCGCGCATCGCGCGCACTGTCGACAATCTGTGATTCCACTGTCGATCTTGACGGCCTAAACTGGAGTGCAGCGGGTCGGAGAAGGCAGGTGCGACATGCGACGTACGCTCTCGCGTTTCATTCTCGCCTCGATGCTGGCCGTCGGGATAGGACTCTATCCCGCACAGGCGAGTGCCGCGGCGCCGCTGCTCGGCGTGGCGGATATCTCGGATCACACCTTTACGGTCAGCCGGGGCGGCGAAATCCTCATGACCATGCCGGCATCGCTGGGCAAGCCCAAGTACCCGACACCCGTCGGCCAATTCAGTGTGCTCGGCAAGCATCGTTCGATCACGTTCGACTCGCGCACGATCGGCATTCCGCTCGAGGATCCCGAGGGCTACCTGATCGACGGTGAGTATGCCGTGCGGATCACGTGGGGCGGGGTGTTCGTGCACTCGGCACCGTGGTCGGTCGAGTCGCAGGGCAACGCCAACGTGAGCCACGGCTGCATCAACCTCAGCCCGGCCAACGCGAAGTGGTACTTCGAGAACGTCCGGATCGGCGACCCGGTTGTAGTGCGCTGGTAGCCACTTCTGCAGTGGCGTTCGGCCCGGTGCCGAAGCCGCGGGCCAGCGTGGTCACCGTGCGTTCGACGATGTACTCGCGCTCGGCCGTCCCGAGATCGCCCAGGGCGCCGTCGATGAGCAGCATCGCCAGGCCGTGGACCCCTGACCAGGCGACCAATTCCGCGCCCGGGCGGTCGGCGGGCGCCAGGTAGCCCACATCGACCAGGGTGTCCAGCGCCACGGACAGCATCTGGAAGCCTGGGGCGCTCACGCGCATGTCGGCGTTGGGCTCCAGTGCGCAGAACGCCGTCTTGAACATCCCGCGTTCGGTGATCGCGAAATCGATGTAGCCGCGCCCGGTGGCGTGCAGGGTGCGGACTGCCTGTTCGATTGGATCATCAAGGGGCGGAACAGATTCGAGCGCCCGCTGCATGGAGGTGAACAGTTCCTCCTGGGCTCGCTGCCGCGCTGCGGCCAGCAGTTCGTCGCGGCCGGCGAAGTGTCGGTAGGCCGCGGTGGCCGTCACGCCGACGGCCCGTGCGGCGGCGCGCACGGTCACCGCCTCGGGTCCGCCGGACTCGGCGAGCTCGGCGGATGCGGCGACGAGCGCGTTGCGGAGGTCTCCGTGGTGGTAAGGCGTCGATCGGCTCACCAAAAAATGTTGACACCTGTACACATGGCGTGGCAAGTTAACACCCGACAAGTTAACGTCTGACAACATTGGGGAAGCGCCATGTTCGAACGATTGGGCAGATTCGTGGTCCGGCACGCGCGGTGGGTACTCGTCGGCAGCGCCATCGCGCTCGTCGTCGGGGCCGTCCTGGGCGTGACGGCCTTCACCAAACTGCAAGACGGCGGCCAAGAGGATCCGGGCGCCGAATCCACCCGCGCCGCGGTGCTGCTGGAGGAGAAGTTCGGCGGCCAGACCGACTACCTCTTCCTGGTTCCCGCCGAGGGGCCGACAGGCCCGGAGCTGACCGCCAAGCTGCAGGCCGACCGGCGTCTCACCAACGTCGCGTCCTACTGGAGCACCAACTCCCCGGCCATGAAGTCCAAGGACGGCAGCCAGGCCATCGTCGTGGCCAGTGATGCCGATCCCGACCAGGACCCCAAGCCGATCATCGCGGACTATCGCTCGGACCAGGTGCGGGTGGGCGGGCCGGCCGCCACCTTCGAGGCGGTGTCTGATCAGATCGGCGCCGATCTGGCACTCGCCGAATCGATCGTGATCCCGTTGACGCTGGTGCTGCTGGTGCTGGCATTCGGCAACGTGGTCGCCGCACTGCTCACTCTCGTCATCGGTGGCATCTCGATCATGGGCACCTTCGCCGAACTGTCGGTACTCGGATCGTTCACCGACGTGTCCGTCTACGCAGTCAACATGACCACCGCGCTCGGTCTCGGCCTGGCGATGGACTATGGCCTGTTGCTCATTGCGCGGCATCGAGAGCGGCGCGAGTCGGGTGATTCGACCGATGCGGCCGTGGTGTTCGCGGTGTCGACGGCCGGGCGCACCATCGCGTTCTCGGCGGCGACGGTGGCCGTCGCGCTGGCGGCGCTGGTGATCTTCCCGCCGTACTTCCTGCGTTCGTTCGCCTACGCCGGGATCGGAGTGGTGCTCATCTCGGCCCTGGCCGCGCTGATCGCGCTGCCCGCGCTGCTGGCGGTGCTCGGTCCGCGGGTGGACGCGTGGCGGATTCCCGGCGTCCGCGGCATCCACGGCGAGGCCACCCAGCTGTGGGCCCGCATCGCCCGGTTCGCGATGCGCAAGCCGGTGCTGGTCGGGGTTCCGGTGGTGGCGATCCTGCTGCTGGCGGCGGCGCCGCTGCTGGGTGTCAAGTTCGGTACCCCGGACGACCGGGTGTTGCCGACATCGGTACAGGCCCGGCAGGTGGGCGACGCCATGCGCAACAACTTCGCCGGTGCGGACGTGAACGCGCTGACCGTCGTCACGACCACCGGTGCCGATGTCGGCGAGTACGCGAGCCGGCTGTCGCTGCTCCCGAACGTCGCGCAAGTCGATTCCAGCGCGGGCACGTTCGAGAAGGGCACCCGGTTGGCGCTGAGTCCCGCCGATGCGCGGTTCGGTCGCGGGGACGCCCAGCAGCTGTCTGTGGTGACCAACCTCGACCCGGCCTCCGACGCCGCGCGCACCCTGGTCGACGACGTGCGAGCGGTGGCTCCGCCGGCGGGCGCCGAGGCGTTGGTCGGCGGTGAGATGGCGGTGCTGCGCGACAGTCTGGCCTCCATCGGCGCACATTTGCCGGTGGCCGTCGGATGGATCGTGGCGACGACCGTCGTGCTGTTGTTCCTGTTCACCGGCAGCATCATGCAGCCGCTGCGGGCGCTGGTGCTCAACGCGCTCAGCCTGGGCGCCACGCTCGGGGTGATGGTGCTGATCTTCCAGGAGGGGTATCTGTCCGGGCTGCTCGGTTTCACGCCTGCGCCCCTTGATGTTTCGATGCTGCTGCTGTTGTTCTGCGTCACCTTCGGGCTCTCGATGGACTACGAGGTGTTCGTCGTCAGCCGGATCAAGGAGCTGCACGATCGGGGCCTGGACACCGAAGAAGCGGTCGTGCAGGGCCTGGCGCGCACCGGTCGGTTGGTCACCACGGCCGCCGGGTTGATCTCGATCAGCTTCTTCGCCTTCGTCACCAGTGACGTGCGGTTCATCCAGTTCTTCGGTCTGGGAACCGGATTGGCGATCATCATCGACGCCACGCTGGTGCGCGGGGTGCTGGTGCCGGTCGCGATGCGCTGGCTGGGCAAGGCGGCGTGGTACGCGCCGACGCCGCTGCGTGCGGTGCACCGGAAGGTCGCGCTGGTCGATGCGTGATCCAACTGAGCCGCACCCGAAACCGGGTGCGGCTCAGTTGTGTTCGGAGACCAGTACGGCGCTGGTGTCCGGCTCCAGCGCCTTGAACACGTGCGCCAGGTCGCCGGGGTAGGAGATGTAGTCGCCGGGTGTGAGTTCGATCGGGTCGTCGCTGACGCCGACCAGTGCGCGCCCGGTGCTCAACACCACATGTTCGATCACTCCGGGCATGTGCGGATCCGATTCGCGCGGCGTACCCGGCTGTGCCGCAATGTGATAGACGTCGCGGCGCGCGTGCGGGGGGCACGACGACAACAGCGTCGCGATGTAGTCGGACCGTTCCGAGTGGATCGTGGGGCCGTCCCCGGCGCGGATGACGTGCACCCGTGGCTTGACGGGTTCGACCAGCCGGGCGAAGGGCACATCCAGGGCCACCGACAGTGCCCACAGCGTCTCCACGCTGGGATTGCCGGTGGCTGATTCCAGTTGTGACAGTGTCGATTTCGCGATCCCGGCGCGGCGGGCGACTTCGGCCAGTGACAATCCGGCCCGCTTGCGTTCACGTTGCAGGGACGCGGCGATCACATCGAGTGGTGCACCCACGGCGTTCGCTCCATCGGTCTAGGTGTTCGGCTTGACGAACAAGGCTCGGGTGTTCGATATTTGAGTCTATGCGTTCGACACAGGAAACACTGATTCGCGACGTCGCCGTCGTCTGCCTCGCCGTGGGGCTCGTCGGTGTCTCGTTCGGCGCGATCGCGGTCGGGGAGGGGCTGCCGGTCTGGCTGCCGATGCTCATGTCGGTCGTGGTGTTCGCCGGTGCGTCGCAGTTCATGTTCGTCGGCATCGTCGCCGCGGGTGGCAACCCGTTCGCCGCCGCGCTGGCCGGGCTGCTGGTCAACGCGCGTCACCTGCCGTTCGGGTTCGCCGTGGGTGATCTGCTGCAGACGTGGCGCGAGCGCCTGCTCGGCAGTCATTTCGTGATCGACGAATCGGTGGCTTTCGTACTTGCGCAAGAGGATTGGCGGTTGCGCCGCCGCGCGTTCTGGCTCTGCGGGATCGGGTTGTTCGGCATGTGGAATCTGGGCGTGCTGGTCGGCACGGTGGGCGGCACCGCGGTCACCGACACCGACGCGCTGGGGCTGGATGCCGCGTTTCCCGCGGTGACGCTCGCGCTCGTGCTGCCCGCGTTGGCCGATCGTGCCACCCGCACCGCCGCGCTGCTCGGGGCGGTGATCGCGGTTGCCGCCACGCCGTTTCTCACCGCGGGCGTGCCGATCCTGCTCGCGCTCGTCGCCGTGTGGGTGGCGGTCCGATGACCTTGCTGATTGCCGCCGTACTGCTCGGCGCCGGTACCTACGCCTTCCGTTTCGCCGGTCCGGCACTGCGTTCGCGGGTGCGCCTGTCGGCGCGGGTGGAGCAACTGCTCGCCGTTGCTGCGGTCGTGCTGCTCGCGGCGCTGGCGGCCACCTCGACGCTGCTCGACGGCGACGACTTCGCGGGGTTTGCGCGTACCGCCGGCGTGGCCGTCGGTGGCGTCCTGGCGTGGCGCAAGGCGCCGTTCGTACTGGTGGTCGTCGCCGCCGCTGGAACCGCAGCGGGGCTGCGGTTCCTCGGCGTGCCGTAAGTGCTTCAGGCCCAGCGTTTCCGCACAGCCTCCAGCGCCGCGACCGCGACGACGGCGACGACCACGTGCATCAACGCAAGCGAAATCGTCGACGTCGCATCGAAGTCCACCGCGAAGGTGTTCGCCGTGGTGCCCAGCGCGGCAAGGGCCCCGACGATCTGCCCGATGCGTATGAAGACTCGCCATTTGGCGGCGAGCAACACCGCGATGGCGAGCCCGATCGTGAGCGGGACGGTCGACAGGACGATCACGCCGCCGGGTGCGGCGCTCTGGATCTTGCCGTTGTTGTCGAACTCGAACGAGCCGCCGGCGGCGAGGCCGATCAGCCAGATCGCCAAGTTGACGACCAGCGCGCCGACAACCGCTATGGCGACGATCGCTGCCGGATGCAGGCGCGTGAGGCGGTCTGCCGAAAGTGATGCCATGAGGTGTTCCTTTGTCGGGGTACCCATCTGGTCTACACCTTTCGCGGCGACGACGACCCGGTTATGCCCAACGCTTTCCGACGGCTTCGAGCGCGGTGACCAGGAACGGGACGATGGCGACGTGCATGAGAGAGAGCGTGATCGTCGAGGCGACGTCGAAGTTCGACGTGACGGTGCCCAGGATGGTGACCAACGCCAGCACGGTGCCGACGACCTGCGCGGCGCGCAACGCCGCCCGCCACCTGATGGCGAGCAGCGTGGCCACCGTGAGCCCGACGGTCAGCGGAACGACGGTCATGAGGACGACGCCGCCGGGTGCGACCGACTGCACGGTGCCGTTGTCGACCATCTCGAACGAGCCGCCCGCGACCAGGCCGAGCAGCCATAGTCCGAGGTTGACCACGAGGGCGCCGCCGACGGCTGCGGCGATGATCGCGGCCGGGTGCAGGTGGGTCACGCGAGGTGTTGTCAAAGTTGCCATGATGTTTTCCTTCGTGTCGAGGGGTGGTGGAACCACCTTCAAACATCAACAATGGTTTAGGTCAAGCGGAAATTCCTACGGCCAGTCCAGCCGGCGCCGGCTGACGAAGTCGTGGCCGTCGATATGAAGCGAACGGGCCAGCAGTCGAAGCGGATTCGCATAGTCGTCCGGCTCGCCGCAGACCGCCGGATAGAGCGGGTCGCCGACGATCGGAATGCCGAGCCCGCACAGGTGCACCCGCAGCTGATGTGTCTTGCCCGTGTGCGGGAGCAACCGGTAGCGCGCGTGGTCGCCGCGTACCTCGAGCAGCTGCACCGCCGTCTCGGTGTTGGGCGGCGCGTCGATCTCGTGCGCCTGCAACACACCGCGGTGCTTGACGATGTGGCTGCGCACCACGGTCGGCAGCGCCAGGTCCCTGCGGTACGGCGCGATCGCCTCGTACTCCTTGCGGACCTGGCGGTCGGCGAACAGCATCTGATACTTGCGCCGTGCCGCCGGGTGCACGGTGAACATCAGCACGCCGGCGGTCAGTCGGTCGAGCCGGTGCGCGGGCGAAAGGTCTGGTAGCTCCAGTTGCCTGCGCAGCCGCACCAGCGCGGTTTCGACGACGTGGCGCCCACGCGGCATGGTGGCCAGGAAATGTGGCTTGTCCACGACGAGCAGATCGGCGTCGCGGTAGAGCACCTCGATCTCGAACGGAACCGGCGGCTCGGGCCGCGGATCGCGGTACACCCACACAAAATTCGCTGCGGCATAAGGCGTCTCGCGAGTCACCGGGTCGCCGCCGGGTAGCAGCACCTGACCGTCACGCACCGCTCCGAAACGCTGCTCGAGGTAGTCGAGAACGGTCGGCCAGGCACCGTCGGGCAGCCGCAGCCGGACGGGATTCAATCCGTCGCGGTCCGGCGGGCGCGTCACCGCGGCCAGTCGCGCAGCAGCCGCTGATACGTCGCCCGCACCTCGTCGATGTGTGTCGGCAGATCCGCTGCGCGCCAAGTCGACACGTCGATCGGATCGAGGACGGCCACGTCGATCACGCCCGGCCGCACCGTCTTTGCGTGCTTCCAGAACAGCTCGCCCGCGTTGCGGATGACGATCGGCACGATCGGCACGCCCGCCTGCATCGCGATGTGGAACGCGCCCTTCTTGAACGGCCCGACGCTGGGGGTCAGCGAGCGGGTGCCCTCCGGGGCGATGATCACCGACGTGCCGTTACGTAGCGTGTCGACGACGGGACTCAATGCCTGCCTTGCCTTTTCACTGTCCGCGCGGTCGATGAACACGGCGCCGGCGAAACGCGCGACCGGCCCGAACCAGGGATTGTCGGCTATTTCCTTCTTGGTGATGCCGGTGAAGCCGCCGCGCAGCACCTTGGCGATCACGAACGGGTCCAGCTCGCTTTGATGGTTGAAGATGAACACCGCGGGACGGGTGTGGTCGGTGCCGGTTACCCGGACCTGCACGCCCGCGCCGCCGAGCGTGAAATCGCCTGCGCGCGAAAGTATCCGATCCACCGTCGCGCGCCGGTCGCGGCGCCGCAGCGCACCGCCGGCGAGTCCGCCGAGCACCGCTGCGGCAAAGCCGCCGTAGGCGGCCGCGGTGCGCACCGGATGGCGGTCGTCACGGGCCGCGAATCGCAGCACCGGCCACTTGCGGTCGGCCCGTTCGGCGAGCACCGTGTCGGGGTTTACCACTGTCGGACGGCCAACGGCGGCAAGGAATTCCACGTCTTCGCCGCCGTTGGAGTAGCCGTAGCTGCTGGCCAGGTCGACATCGTTGCGCTGCGCGAATGCGCGTACTGCGGCGGCCTTGCCGTCGCGCCACAGCGCCGGACCGGCGAGCTCGCCGGTGAGGCGCCCGTTGCGGGCGTCCAGCGGCGTGCACAACACGTTCGGGATGCCCAGCGCGGCCGCGGCGGGCCGCACCTGGCATTCGAATATCGACGACGCCACCACCAGGGTGTGGCCGGCGGCCTCGTGTGCGCGCACCAACTGCCAGGCCTCCGGGTAGAGGTGCCCGGCGATGGTGCGCTCGAACAGCCGCTCGCCCTGTGCCATCAGTCCGGCCTCGGGATGCCCGCGCCACTCGAGCAGCGCGGCGGCCAGCCAGGCGTCGTAGCCGGCCTTCGACTTTTCTGCCTGAATTCCGTTGAGCAACAGCCCGCTTCGGCGTCGCGGCCGGAATCCGTGCACCAGGGTGCCGGCGAAGTCGAAGAACGCACCCACGGCCGGGCCCTGCGGCCCGCGCCGGATCGCGTCGCGTGCGGCGTCCATGTGCATGCCTCAGCCCTCCGTTTCGAGCCCGATGCGCACCATCGCGACCTTGTCGACCAGCGCCGATATCGTGCGCAGCTCGGTGGCGAACGCGACCCGGCGGGCTCGCAGCTCGTCGTCGCCCGGCGTGATCAGATTCCGATTGTCGGCGAGTTTGATTGCGGCGGTGAACAATTCCGACGACACCGACTCCGGGCTGTGCAGCCGGCCTTGCAGCAGCAGCTGCTTGCCCACCGCCACGCATTCGGTGACGAAGTGTTTGCGATCGACCGGTGTGGCCGGCGGGTGCACCGCGAGCCGTTCGGCCACCACCAGCTGCGCATCCAGGAAGGGGCGCAACACCCGTGGCGCGATGAGAAATTCGGCGCCGGCCACCCCATCGTCGCGGAGCAGGGCGCGCTCGGCGCGCAGTTCGGCCTCGAACGCGTCGCGGTCCGGGAAGAAGAACTCGAACTTGAGCAGGTCGCGCAGCTGGTGCGCATGCGTCCAGTCCGTGCCGTCCCCGGCGACCATCGTCACCTCGACCAGCGCGCGGTTGACGAACCAGTGGATGGCGCTGTTGCGGTAGAAGGCGGCAACCAGATGCTGGCCGGCGACGATGCTGTAGACCGATTCGGCGCCGCCGGTGTAGGCGGTGACCACCCGTGCGAAGCGCAGCTTTTCCAGCACCCCGGCCAGCCCGGCGATGGTGCGCACCACCGACAGCTCGCCCTGTGGGATGCCGCGCTGCTCGATGTAGCGCAGGATCGGGTCGATCGCCGCCCGGATCTCGGGGATGGTCAGGGCTCGCCCGTCGGCACCGAGCAGCGCGAAGGTCACCAGCGCCGATGCGGTGATCGGGGTGACCTCGTTGATGCGCACCGCGATGTCGAACGCCAGGCGCTGCACCGCGCGCCGCTCGGCGGCGTCGTCTTCGGCAGCGCCCTGGATTGCCGGATCCCCGTGCGCGCCAAGATGTTCCCGGGCCGACATCGGGGCGCCGAAACGCACGTACACGTGGCCCGCCGACTGCTGCTGGCTGCGCACGTAGCGGGCCAGCCACGCCAGGCCCTCCGGCTGTTTGGCCGCGCCGAGCTGTTCGGAGGCGATCGCGCCGAGCTCGTTGAGCCGTTCGTAGGTGATCGACACCGGCACCAGCATGGCGTCGTCCACCCGGCCGTCGCGTACGGCGTCGGCAAGGTAGTTGAGCAGGCCGTAGCGCGGCGGGCGCAGCTTGCCGGTGCGGGTGCGCCCGCCCTCGAAGTACCACTCCAGGTTGAACCGCTTTGCCAGCAGGTAGGCGAAGTACTCCTCGACCACGAACTTGTAGATCTCGTCGTCGCCGAAGCTGCGGCGGATGAACACCGCCCCGCTGCGCCGGGCGATGGGCCCCAGTGGCCAGAAGCTCAGGTTCGCGCCGCCGATCAGGTGATTGGGCGGAAAATCGTGCTGTGCCAACACGTCTCCGAGCACGAATGGATCCACGTAGGACCGGTGCGACGGCAGGAACACCAGCGGCAGGCTGCGATTGTGGGCCCGCAGTTCGGCGAGTCCGGACTCGTCGGCGTGCACCGTCCACGCGCGCCGGTGCAACGGCGCCATCGTCTCGGTGAACAAGTCGGTGACCAGTCGGCTCTGCGCGGCGACGAGTTCGTGCAGGTTGTCGGTGGCCCGGCGCACCGCCTCGTCGGTGGGCATCCCGACCCGGCCCGCGATGTCGGCGAGGCCGTCGCGGAACTGCGGATCGTCGAGAATTTCTTCGACAACCATCCGCGGCACCTTGTAGCGGTCCCCGATCAGGGCGCGTTCGGCGCGTTCGAGGGCGACCACGGCGCTGCGCACAATGTATTTGGCCAGCCCGTATCGCGTCGAATCACCTTGTGCTTCTTGATGTCTGGTGCGCAACTCGCTGAGCTTGGCGGGCTGGCCGACGAGCACGCGATGCCGGTCGGGGGCGTTGCGGACGATCCAGCGCTGCCGCATCCGGTCCGGATTGCGTGGATTGTGCAGGGTGAGCAGATCCCGCCAGCGCGCCCGGCGGACGCCGTCGCGTTCGGCGGGCAGCCACACGACGCGCACCGGCACCACCAGCGGGTCGTCGGCGCGTCCGGAGACGTGGGCGAAGACGTCGTCGGTGGCCAGTTGCACGCTCGACGCGCCCGTGTACTCGCTGCCGGTGAGCCACTGTGCGATCAGTTCGTGCTCGACCGGCGACGAGCCCTCGGTGAGCAGCACCGTGGCAGGTCCGGTCATATCTAGATAGTGCCGCATGAGCTGCGCGCTTGTGGTCACCTTGGACCGGCACGCGCGATAATCCGACGATGGACTGGGCATTGCGTTCCTGCAGTCGGCGCGGGCACGAAACGTACGCCCCCGACGAAGAGAATCTGCGGGCGCGCCTGCATGTGCTGACGGCCGTCGGCCCGGCATGGCGCTGCCTGCGGTGCGGGGTGTTCGTGCCAGGGCCGGCGCGGCGCAGCGGTCCCGCCGACGCGGCACCGGAGATTCCGCACGGGCGGTTGCTGCGCGATCGGTTCGTGCTGCGGCTGCTGGCCCTGGACCGGTTCGTGCGCGCCGCCGTCCTCGGGCTCGTCGGTTGTGCCGTGCTCCGGTTCCGCGGCGAAAAGGGCCGGGTGCAAGCGGTTTTCGACGAGGAGTTGCCGCTGCTGCAGCCGCTGGCCGACCAAATCGGCTGGAACATCGACGATTCCAAACTCGTGCGCGCGATCGACCGGGCATTCACGTTGTCGGACACGACATTGACCTGGATCGCGGTGGCCGTGTTCGGCTATGCGGTGCTCATGATCGTCGAGGGCACCGGGCTGTGGCTGGCCAAGCGCTGGGGCGAGTACTTCGCCGTGATCGCCACCGCGGTATTCCTGCCGCTGGAGATCTACGAGATCGCCGAGCGGGTGACCGTGCTGCGAGTGGGCGCACTGGTGATCAATCTCGCAGCGATCGCGTGGCTGGTGTGGAGCAAACGGCTGTTCGGCGTGCGTGGCGGGGCTGCGGCGCAGCGCGCGGAGCACGATGCCGAAAGCGTCCTCACCGTGGAGCGTGCGGCAGCTTCATAGGTAATGCTAACCTCCCTGTTGTAGGTAAGGTTTGCCTAATCTGGAGGTACCCCTGGTGACGCGGACGGAAACGCAGCTGCGTGTCGAGATTGCAGTGGATCCGTTGGCTGCCGTGGCGCGGTTGGCGTCGTCGAGCGGCTACGACGACTACCTCGTGTACGAGGGCCCGCAGGGCTGGGTGTTCGCCGCCGGCGTCGTCGCGGCCGTCGAACTCTACCGGGACGAATTGGTCGTCACCGTCGGCGACGACGTGCTGCGCAAGCCGTGGTCCGGACGACCCGCCGCGGTGCTCGACGAGGCGCTCGCGGCCCTGACCACCGTCGACAAGCGCGCCTACGGCTGGATCGGATTCGAGTTCTGCGCCTACAGCTTCGGTGCCGAGGCGCAGGTTGGCGACGGCCAGCAGCTCGCGCACCTGATCGTGCCGCTGGTGGAGGTGCAGCTGTTCGACGGACAGATCCAGGTGCGCGGTGGCGAATTCGCCGAGCAGCAGTCGCTGCTGGCGATCGCGACTGCTGCCGACGCCCCGCTCGGTACCGGGCGGGCGGTCGAATTGTCCAGCGACCCAACCGACTACCGCGGGCGCGTGCGCACCGCCGTCGGTGAGATTCGCGCCGGCCGCTACCAGAAGGTCATCCTCTCGCGCCGGGTCGACGTGCCGTTCCAGCTCGACATGTCGGCCACCTACCGCCTCGGCCGCGAGAACAACACCCCCGCCAGGTCGTTCCTGTTCCGGATCGGAGGGCTCGAGGCGACCGGCTTCAGCCCGGAACTGGTCGCCGCCGTCGACGAGCGCGGCGTGGTCACCACCGAACCGCTGGCCGGCACCCGCGCCTTCGGCCGCGGCGACGCCGCCGACCTCGCCGCCCGCACCGACCTGGAGGCCGACCCCAAAGAGATTGTCGAGCACGCCGTTTCGGTGCGCACGTCGTTCGCCGAGGTGGCCTCGGTGGCGGTCCCGGGCACCGTGTCGGTGTCCGACTTCATGGCGGTGCGGGAGCGGGGGAGCGTGCAGCACCTGGCCTCCACCGTGCGCGGGCAACTCGCCGACAGCTGCACCGCATGGCAGGCGCTCGACGCGCTGTTCCCGTCGGTCACCGCCTCGGGCATCCCCAAGCGCGAGAGCGTGGATGCCATCTTCCGCCTCGACGGCGCCCAACGTGACCTGTATTCCGGTGCGGTAGTGATGGTTTCGCCCGGCGGCTCCCTGGAAGCCACGCTGGTGCTGCGCGCGGCCTACCAGCGCGAGGGTGCCGCGTGGCTGCGCGCCGGGGCCGGCGTGATCGG
>CAKZIX010000111.1 GCA_936936565.1 uncultured Nocardiaceae bacterium
ACGTCCTCAAATTCGAAGAGCAACGCGACCGCATGCTCGCCCGCGAAGCCAAGAAGCGCGAGCAGCAGGCTTCCTGAGCCACCCGTAGACGCCCGCACGGATCGCCGTGCGGGCGTTTGTGCTTTCGGCGCACGTAAACTTGGCCGGTCATGACTCTTCGCATCGGTTCACTCGCACTCGCCTCGCCCGTCGTCCTCGCTCCGATGGCGGGGATCACCAACGTCGCCTTCCGCACGCTGTGCCGGGAACTGGAGACCGCCAAGGCGGGCAGCGTGTCCGGGCTGTACGTCTGCGAGATGGTCACCGCGCGGGCACTCGTCGAGCGGCAGCCCGCCACCCTGCACATGACGACGTTCGGTCCGACGGAAACGCCGCGCTCGCTGCAGCTGTACACCGTCGATCCGGACACCACCTACGCGGCCGCGAAGATGATCGTCGACGAGAACATGGCCGACCACATCGACATGAACTTCGGCTGCCCGGTCCCGAAGGTGACCCGCAAGGGCGGTGGCGCTGCGCTGCCGTACAAGCGCACCCTGTTCGGCCGGATCGTCGCCGCCGCCGTGAAAGCGACGGCCGGTACCGACATTCCGGTCACCGTGAAGTTCCGGGTGGGCATCGACGATGCCCATCACACACATCTGGACGCGGGCCGGATCGCAGCCGACGAGGGCGCCGCAGCCGTCGCCCTGCATGCCCGCACCGCCGCGCAGCGGTACTCGGGTACCGCCGACTGGACCCAGATCGCGCGGCTCAAAGAGCACGTGCACGGCATTCCGGTACTCGGCAACGGCGACATCTTCGCCGCGGGCGACGCCGCCCGCATGATGGCCGAGACCGGCTGCGACGGCGTCGTCGTCGGGCGCGGGTGCCTGGGCCGTCCCTGGTTGTTCGCCGAGCTCGCCGCCGCGCTGCGCGGCGAACCCGAACCGACGCCGCCCACGCTCGGCGAGGTTGCCCGGATCATGCGCCGCCACGCCGAGCTGCTCGCCGATCACCACGGCGAGGACAAGGGCCTGCGTGAGCTACGCAAGCACATCTCCTGGTACCTGCGCGGCTTCCCGGCCGGCTCGGACCTGCGGGTGGCGCTGGCCCTGGTGTCCACGCTCGCCGAGCTCGACGAGCTGCTCGTCCAGCTCGATCCCGACGTGCCGTTCCCGAAGGATGCCGAGGGCCCGCGCGGGCGCCAGGGCTCGCCCGGCAACGTGGCGCTGCCCGATGGCTGGCTCGACGACCCCGAAGACTGCATAGTGCCCGCGGGCGCGGATCTGATGCACAGCGGAGGGTAGTGTCCGCCACCGGGTTTCGGGCTTTCCTGCAGGCTCGACTACCGGCGTCCGAATTGTCGCACTCCGTCCAACAGCCAGACAGCCGTTATCCTGTTGGTGAATAGGGGGTTTCCGGCGGACGGCGGAGGCGGCCGGCGGAGACGGGTTTCGAGGTGGAGAGGCGAGGGTCCATAGGTGGGTGATGACCGGGCCTCTGGCCCGCCCGGCGGCAACGGCCGCGCCCCCTGGGAACGCGGACGCGAGCCCCGCCCGGGCGCCGGCGGACGCCGCTCCGAAGTGACCGAGACCTCGGTGTCGGTGTCGGACCTGGTGCGCAAGGTCGAACGCGAGCAACCCGGTGGCCGGCGCCGGGCGCAGCCCGACGCCGAACCGGAGACGGACCAACTGGAAGCCGTCGAGCCGCCGACCCGCGCCCTCGCGACGCCCGCAAGCGCGCCGCCGGAACCTCCGACCACGCCTGCGACCGAACACCCGGGCGTGCCCGAGCCGGCACCGTCCGAACCCGAGACCCAGGTGATCGCCGCACCGGTCGCCGTCCAGGCGCGCACCACCCGGCTGGCCGTGAGCCGGCGACGCACACGGAACCGGCTGCGCTACGCCGGACGGGTCGTGGTCGCGATCGTGGCGACCATCGCGCTGGTCCTCACCGGCCTCGCGTGGGGCGTGCTGCGCGCCACCGACAGCGCCTACACCGAAGTGGACGCCCTCGACCCGGATTCCACCGACGTCGTCGATGCGCTCGGCCAGCTGGGCGACGAGACGTATCTGATCGTCGGCACCGACAGCCGGGCGGGTGCGAACGCCGGCGTCGGCGCCGGCACGGTGGACGACGCCGAGGGCGCCCGCTCGGACACCGTGATGCTGGTCAACATCCCGGCCGACCGCAAACGCGTTGTCGCCGTGAGTTTTCCACGCGACCTCGACGTGCAGCGCCCGGCGTGCCAGGGCTGGGACAACGACACCGGCACCTACACCGAGGAAACGTTCCCCGCCGCCGACGGCGACAAGCTGAACGCCACCTACGCCCTCGGCGGGCCGAAGTGTCTGGTGAAGGTGATCCAGAAGCTGTCCGGGCTGCGCATCGGGCACTTCATCGGCATGGACTTCGCCGGATTCGAGACGATGGTGAACGAGGTGGGCGGTGTCGAGGTGTGCTCGACGAAGCCGCTGACCGACGGCGAGTTGGGACCCATTCTCACCAAGGCCGGCCGGCAGACCGTCGACGGCAAGACGGCGCTGAACTATGTGCGCGCCCGCAACATCAACGAAGAGGGCAACGGCGACTACGGCCGGATCAAACGCCAGCAGCGATTCCTGTCCTCGCTGTTGCGGTCGGCGCTGTCCACCAAGGTGTTACGCGATCCGGGCAAGCTCAACGGCTTCATCAGTGCCTTCACCCGGGAAACGTTCGTCGAGAAGGTGTCGACAAAAGACCTTGTGACGCTTGGCCGTTCGCTGCAGAAGGTGGAAGCCGGCGCGGTGACGTTCCTGACGGTGCCGACCGCGGGCACCACCGAGTACGGCAACGAGATTCCGCGCCTGGACGACATCACGGCGATCTTCAAGGCAATCCGCGACGACAAACCGCTGCCCGGCGAGAAGAACACCGGGGCGAAACCGTCGACGACCCCGGATGCCGCGCCCACCACGCCCGCACCCGCGCCGAGCGTGGCCGCGAACCCGAATTCCATCTCGCTGCAGGTGTCCAACGCCTCCGGCGTTACCGGTCTGGCCGCGACCGCGGCAAACAACTTGAGCGCCTACGGATTCCGCGTGTACAGCGTCGGAAACTACACGGGCGGAACGAGTTCGGCGACGCTGATCCGATACTCGGGCGGGCAGGAGGCCGCCGCGGCCACGGTGGCGCTGTCGGTGCCCAACGCCGTGATGGTGCAGTCGTTCGGGCTCGGCAGCATCATCGAAGTGGTGTTGGGCAGCGACTTCGACGGCACCATCGACGCACCGCGCACCGCAGGCGCCAGTCTGCCTTCGACGACCCCGCGGGCCACGACGCAGGCCGCACCGCAACTGCCGCCCGACCTCGCCTTCACCAACGCCGCCGACGACAGTTGCGGCTGACGCGACCATTCATCGTGCGTTTACCGACATCGTGATGAAGGTCGGTGTGACGCACGTTATTGTCTGGACTTATGCGCCTTGTTTTCGACGAGAAGCTCGCCGGCCTCGCTCAACTCCTCGGTGAGATGGCCGGGCTCGCCGGGGTGGCCATGGACCGGGCCACCCAGGCCCTCCTGCAAGCCGATCTCGGTCTCGCCGAACAGGTCATCAGCGAATACGACCAGATCGCCGAGCTGAGCGCCTCGGGCGAGGAGAAGGCCTTCGCGCTGCTGGCGTTGCAGGCACCGGTCGCCGGCGACCTGCGCACGGTCGTCACCGGCATCCAGATGATCGCCGACATCGACCGCATGGGTGCACTCGCGCTGCACGTCGCCAAGATCGCGCGCCGTCGTCATCCCAACCACGCGCTGCCCGAAGAGGTCAACGGCTACTTCGCCGAGATGGGCCGCATCGCCGTGGCATTGGGCGCGGCGGCCAAGGAGGTCCTGGAAACCCGGGATCCCGAGCGCGCATTGCGCCTGGCCGACGAAGACGACGCGATGGACGATCTGCACCGCCACCTGTTCACGCTGATGATGGACCGGGAGTGGCGCCACGGCGTGGCCGCCGCGGTCGATGTGACGCTGCTGGGCCGGTTCTACGAGCGCTTCGCCGACCACGCCGTCGAGGTGGGCCGCCGGGTGTACTTCCTGGCCACCGGCACCGTTCCGGCGGAACCGGAAGCCTGATCCACGCGCGTGCCGCATCCCGTTCAGATCGCGGTCTGCGGGCCACGGCAGTGCAGCCGCGCCGAGGCCGAACTTGCCCGTGAGGTCGGTACACTACTGGCCCGCGCCGGGGCGACCGTGATCTGCGGCGGCGGGACCGGTGTGATGGCGGCGGTCGCCGCCGGTGCCACCGCCGCGGGCGGACTGGTGATCGGCGTCCGCCCGGACAGCGACCGCGCGGGCGGGTGCGACGGCCTGTCCGCCGTGCTGTACACAAATCTGGGCGAGGCCCGCAACGCGATCATCGTGGCCTCCGCCGACGCCGTCGTCGTGATCGGCGGGTCCTGGGGCACGTTGTCGGAGCTGGCACTCGCCCGGGCACGGCAGACCCCGGTGGTTTCGCTGGGCGGCTGGCGCGTCAGCGCGGCCGACGGCACTCCCGTGGACACGGGGATCCGCCTCGCCCAGAACGCCGAATCTGCCGTCGCACAAGCACTCTCGGCAACCGGCGGCGACTGACCGCCCGCGGGTGCGGTGTCCGCAGAACCACTCCCCACGCGTGGAACGCGAGTCGTTCGGCTCGGCAGACGACAATGGCCCGCAGTCGCGTCGCGCGACTGCGGGCCACCGTCGTGGAATGCCGACTTAACCGAAGCGGCCGGAGATGTAGTCTTCGGTCGCCTTCTGGGTGGGGTTCGAGAAGATCTTCTCGGTGTCGTCGGACTCGATCAGCTTGCCGGGCTTGCCGGTGGCCTCGAGGTTGAAGAAGGCGGTCTGATCGCTGACACGCGCAGCCTGCTGCATGTTGTGCGTGACGATGACGATCGTGTAGTCCTTCTTCAGCTCGGAGATCAGGTCCTCGATCGCCAGGGTGGAGATCGGGTCCAGCGCCGAGCACGGCTCGTCCATCAGCAGCACGTCGGGCTGGATCGCAATGGCACGCGCGATGCACAGACGCTGCTGCTGACCGCCCGACAGGCCGCCACCGGGCTTGTCGAGACGATCCTTGACCTCGTTCCACAGGTTCGCGCCCTTGAGGGAACGCTCGGCGACCTCGTCGAGCGTCTTCTTGTTGCGCACCCCCTGCAGCTTCAGCCCGGCCACCACGTTGTCGCGAATCGACATGGTGGGGAACGGGTTCGGCCGCTGGAACACCATGCCGATGGTGCGGCGCACGCCGACCGGATCGACGGTGCTTCCGTAGATGTCCTCGCCGTCGAGCTGAATCGCGCCTTCGACGCGGGCACCCGGGATCTCTTCGTGCATGCGGTTCAGCGACCGCAGCACCGTCGACTTGCCACAGCCAGACGGGCCGATGAACGCCGTCACCGCGCGCGGCGGCACCGCGAGCGAGACTCCTGCCACGGCGTGGAACTTGCCGTAGTAAATATTGACGTCCTTGAGATCAAGACGCTTGGCCATTGGTTTTCCCTGTCTCTCTTGGTCAGCTGCGCTTCGGCGCGAAGATGCGGGTGGCGACGGCTGCGAGCACGTAGAGCAACGCAACCAGCAGGATGAGCGTCAGGGCCGCACCCCACACCCGTTCCCGTCCAGCGGCTTCCGGATTGGACAGCTCGGTGTAGATCATCAACGGCAGCGACGCCATGTTGCCGTCGAAGACGTCGTAGTTGATCGCCCGGGCGTAACCGACGAGCACCAGCACCGGGGCCGTCTCACCCATGACGCGGGCGATCGCGAGCAGCAAGCCGGAGATCATGCCGGGCAGCGCCGTCGGGACGACGATCCGCAGGATCGTCTTCCATTTCGGGATGCCCAAGGCGTAGGACGCCTCGCGCAGCTCGTCGGGGACGAGCTTGAGCATTTCTTCGGTGTTGCGCACGATCACCGGCAACATCAGCAGCACGAGGGCGAAGGACACCGCCAGCGAGCTCTGGGTGAAGCCGAACGTCGCGATCCACAGGGCGAAGACGAACAACGCCGCCACGATCGAGGGCACACCCGCGAGGATGTCGACCATGAAGGTGGTGGCCTTCGCCAGCCAACCGCGGCCATACTCGACCAGGAAGATCGCGCACATGATGCCGAGCGGCACCGAGATCAGTGCGGCGATGAGCGCCTGGACGATGGTGCCGTAGATGGCGTGGTAGACGCCGCCCGCGAACTCCTCGGGGAGCACGCCGGACTGCGACTGCAGCCACCAGTCGCTCTTGACGACGGCCTTGTAGCCGTTTTCGAGGACGACGTAGAGCACCCACACCAGCGGAATCAGCGCGATGCCGAACGCCGCGGCGAACGCGCCGGTGGCAACCCAGTTCTTGATCTTGCGGCTCGTGCTGACGTTCTGGAACGTCGGGCCCTTGACGGGCTGGTCGAGCGTTGCGGTGCTCACCCTCCACTCACCCTTCCGCCGGCGGCGGCCCGGGCGAGCGCGTTGACGACGAACGTCAGCACGAAGAGCACGAAACCTGCGGCGATGTAAGCGCCCGTCGGAAGAGGCGCGCTGAACTCGGCAGCGGCCGAGGCGATCTTGGATGCGAAGGTGTAACCGCCGTCGAACAGGCTCCAGCCGGCGGTTTGGGATGCCGAACGCAGGATGATGAGGACGGCGACCGTCTCACCGAGCGCGCGGCCGAGACCCAGCATGGCGGCGGCGATCATGCCGCTGCGGCCGTACGGGAACACCGTCATCCGCACGACCTCCCACTTGGTCGCACCGAGGGCCTGCGCGGCCTCCTTGTGCGCCGGCGGGGTGAGTGCGAAGACCTCGCGGGTGACCGAGGTGATGATCGGCAGGATCATCACGGCCAGCACGATGCCCGCGGTGAACACGGTGCCCTGGTAGGACTGGATGTTGCCGTCGGAGAACAGGAACAGCCAGCCGAGGTTGTTGTTCAGCCACTCGGCGACGGGCTCGATCTTCGGCGCGAGCACGAGGATGCCCCACAGACCGAACACGATCGACGGGACCGCCGCGAGGAGGTCGACGAGGATCGCGAACGGACGCGCCAGCGACTTCGGCGCGTAGTTGGTGAGGAAGGCCGCGATGCCGATGGCGACCGGCACGGCGAGCGCGAGCGCGAAGACCGAACTCAGCACCGTGACGATGAACAGGTCACGGATGCCGAAGCGCAGGTTGTCGGCGTCGGAGGTTTGGAATTCGGTGTCCCAGAGGAAGTTTCCCTCGTTTGCCGCCAGTGACGGCACGGCCCGAATCAAGAGGAAGAGGGCGATGAGCGCAATCGCACCGACGATCGTGGCGCCGGCGGCCATCGCGAGCGACTTGAAGATCGCTTCGCCGCGGCGGCTGCTGTAGGCCTTCTCCGCCTTCGGCGCGTCAGGTTCGGTTGGTTGCATTGTCGAAGTATCCACGCCCGCGGCCGGGCTCGTCACATTGGACGAGCCCGCCGCGGTGGTATCCGGTACGGACATGGTGTGGTGCTATCAGGAGATCGCGGCGACGGCGGTCTTCAGCTTCTCCGTGAACTGCGCGGGCAGCGGGATGTAGCCGTTGTCCTCGAGGCCCTTCTGACCGGTGGTGACAGCGGTCGTCAGGAACGCCTTGACAGCCTTGGCGGTGTCGGCATCCTCGTACTTCGAGCAGACGATCTCGTAGGTCGGCATCATGATCGGGTAGGCGCCGGCCGCGGTGGGCTTGTAGAACGAGCTGGTGTCGAGGACCAGGTCGTTGCCGGTGCCCTTGATCTTCACGCCGTCGATGGACTTGCCGGCCGAAGCGGTGGTGAGCTCGACCGCGTCCGGGCCCGCCGAGGTGACGATCTTGGCGACCGACAGCTTCTGCGACTTGGCGAAGGACCACTCGTTGTAGCTGACCGCGCCCTTGGTGCCCTTCACCGCGGCCGAGGTGCCCTCGTTGCCCTTGGCACCCTCGCCGACGCCACCCTGGAAGGTCTTGCCGGCTTCCTTGCCCCAGGCGCCGTCCGAGGCGGGGACGGAGCTGTCGTCCTCCTTGATGCGGCCGCGCATCTCGCGGAACATCGTCTCCTGCAGCGGCAGGGTCGAGGCCATCATCGCCTCGCGATAGGCGTTCTCGGCGTCGAGGTGTTCCTTGACCTCGGCCTTGATCAGCGTCGGGTCGCGCAGAACGGCCTGCCAGTTGTCGTCCTTCATCCACTGGTAGTCGTCGGTGCGGGTGCGCCCAAGCTGTTCGATGACGACGGGGATCTTCTTGGCGACGGGGGGCGTCGGGCGATTGGCGGGCATCTGGGCTCCGGTGGGACTGGCGAAGGAAGGCGCGGCGGCGGCGGACAGGGCGGCCAGACCGGCCAGGCCCGCGAGGTGCTGGACGCCGGCTGCGACCTGGTGGTCCCCATCGGCGGCGACGGCACCGTGCGGACCGTGGCCAGCCAGTTGGTGGGGACCGACGTGCCGCTGGGCCTGGTGCCCGCCGGCACGGGCAACCTGCTGGCCCGCAATCTCGACCTGCCCGTGACCTCCCGCAAGGGCGCCCTGAACCTCGCCCTCACCGGCGCCGACCGGCGGGTGGACGTGGGTCAGGTGCGCTACTGGGACACCGACGGCGAGACCCACGAGGAGTACTTCCTGGTGATGGGCGGGGTGGGCATGGACGCCGACGTCATGGAGTCCACCGACGACGAGGTGAAGAAGCGCTTCGGCTGGATGGCATACGCA
>CAKZIX010000112.1 GCA_936936565.1 uncultured Nocardiaceae bacterium
ATGGCCTCGCTGCGCTCGGCGGGTTCGCGCGCTTCCCGCCCGGTCTTCCCTCGTCGCTCGCTCGCTTCGCTCGCATTGCTCCTCAGTCCAGACCGGGCGACGCGCGCGAACGAGTTCAGACCGGGCGACGCGCGCGAATGCTGTGGCTGGCCGGGTTGTGGTTGCCTGCTGGCGCGCTCGGCAGATTTCTCCTCGGTGCAAACAGCAGGACCGCCCTCGCGCTCATAGCGCGAGGGCGGCCCTGCTGTCCCTCATCCCTCCGGTTCCGGAGGAGGTACTTATGCCTTCTTGGCCGGAGCCTTCTTGGCCGGAGCCTTCTTGGCGGGCGCCTTCTTGGCCGGGGTGGCCTTGGCGGCAGCCTTCTTGGCGGTCTTCTTCACCTCGGTGGCAGCTTCTTCGACCTCTTCGGCGACCGCGTCGGCGGTCTCCTCGGCACGGCCGGCGACCTTGTTCGCAAACTTCACGGCCTGGTCACCAGCGGTGCGGGTGCGGTCCGAGACGAGGCCGAGAGCCTCGGTGGTGCGGTTGACGGCCTCGTTGTAGATGCCTTCGGCGCGCTCGATGCGATCGCTCACGGCAGGCTGGGTGCGCAGCCGCTCGACCGTGGACTCGCCACGCTCGGCCAGGTCGGCGTACAGGTCGGTGGCAACCTTCAGGTAGGCCTCGGCGACCCGGCGCAGCTCCTCGACGGTGAACTTCTCACGCAGCTCGGCGAGATCCTCGGGCAGCTCCGACGGCAGACCCGCGAGACGCTCACGCAGCGCGGTGACCTGCTCCTGGATGTCGGCCGGCACGGCGGCGATGCGCTCGCGCGCCTCTTCGACGCGGCCCGACACATCGGTGCTGGTGTTCTCGGCCCGGGTGCGGACCTGCGCGACGACATCGGCGACGGCCTGCACGACGACGTCACCGGCACCGACGGTGGCGTAGATGGGCTTCTTCACGTTGTCCAGGTTTTCAGCCATCAGTGTTCTCCTGTTCCTGGGGTTGTGGATCGGCGGGCGGCACGGATCCTTCGTGCTCGCCTTCCAGGGATTCGTTCTCGCGACAGAACGATTCGTAGATCTCGAGCAGCACCTGCTTCTGACGCTCCGTGACGGAGGTGTCCGCAAGCAAGGCATCCCGGACCGGGCTGTACGGACGCTGTTCGAGATATCCCGCACGTACGTACAGCGCCTCCGACGAGACCCGCAGACCCTTTGCGATCTGGCCGAGCACCTCGGCGGAGGGGTTTCGCAAACCTCGCTCGATCTGACTGAGGTAAGGATTGCTCACACCCGCGAGTTGGGCGAGCTGACGCAGCGAGACCTGAGCGGCCTCACGCTGAGCACGGATGAAGCTCCCGATGTCCTGCGCGGCTTCTTTGACGCTACGTGCGGACTTGTCAGTACGTTCGGGGTCATCCGGCCGCTCTGCCATCAGTTCAACCTTTCCCGGCTGGCGTGTTGTGTCCAACCCTACGACGGGGTGCTAGCTATTGCAAGCACTCAGCTAGCGCATTCAGAAAATCAGCTGCGAGATCGTGTAGATCCCGAGACCCGCGGCAGAGCCGACGACGGTGCCGTTGATCCGGATGAACTGAAGATCACGGCCCACTTGGAGCTCGATCCGCTTGCTCGCTTCTACCGCATCCCAGCGTGCCACCGTGTCGGTGATGATCGTCGTCAGTTCGTTGGCGTAGTTCGCCGCGACGTAGCGCGCGCCGCTGACGATCCAGCCGTCGACCTTCGCACGCAACTCGTCGTCGTCACGCAACCGAACACCGATGTTCTGCACGTTCTCGCGGATCTTCGCGCGCAATGTGCTGTCTGGGTCGTCCACCGATTCCAGGATCAATCGCTTGGCTACCCGCCACGCGGCCTCCGCCAAACCCGTGATCTCCTCACGGCCCATCACCGAAGCCTTGATCCGCTCCGCCTTCGCGATCGTCGCCGGATCGTGCTGCAAGTCGTCGGCGAACTCGTGCAAGAACTTGTTCGCGGCCAGCCGCACCTCGTGGTCCGGCTCCGACCGGATCTTCCACGTGAACTCCACGAGCTCCTTGTAAATCCGCTCGGAAACGATCAGATCGACGAACCGCGGCGACCACCCCGGCGAATCGCGCAGCACGATCGCATCCAACGTCTCCTGACTCGCCAGCGCCCACTGATGCGCGCGCTCGGCCAGCATGTCGATCAACGGCAGCTGCCGGTTCTCCTTGATCAACTCGCCCAATACTCGCCCGATCGGCGGACCCCACTGCGGCTCACCGATCCGGCGCACCAACGTCTGGTCGATGACCTGCTGAATGTCCTCGTCACGCAACACCCCCACGACCCCGTGCATCAGCGTCGACGTCTCACCGGCCACCCGCGCGGCATGCTCGGGGTCGGCCAGCCAGCGTCCGACCCGCAACGGAATCTCCGCCGAGAGCACCTTCTCGGCGACGATGTCGGGCGCCAGGAAATTCTTGCCCATGAACTCCGACAAACTCTCGCCGATCTGCTCCTTCTTCTTGGAGATGATCGACGTGTGCGGAATCGGCAGGCCCATCGGATGCCGGAACAACGCCGTCACCGCGAACCAGTCGGCCAGCGCACCCACCATGCCGGCCTCCGACGCCGCCCGGACATAACCGACCCATCCGTGCACGCCCCTCGACTCCTGCCAGCGGCAGAACAAGTACACCGCAGCGGCGAAAAGCAGCAGACCGGTAGCGACCGCCTTCATCCGAAACAGATCACGACGTTTCTCGGGGTCGTCCCACGGCGGCGCAGAAGAGTTCACGGCCGCGGTTTTCGTGCTCGACGCATCCACAGCCGTCATTGTGCCCTGTTGAATTGCCTCGCTTCGCTCGGCGGGTTCGCGCGCTTCCCGCCCGGTCTTCCCTCGTCGCTCGCTCGCTGCGCTC
>CAKZIX010000113.1 GCA_936936565.1 uncultured Nocardiaceae bacterium
GGACTTCTTCTTCCGCAAGATCGCGCGCGACCGCGGCGTTGCGCTGGCGCACGTGTCGGGCCAGATCCAGGGGTTCATCGACGAAGCATCCGGCTTGGATGACGAAAAGGCTTTGCTGGCAACGGCTCTCAGCGACGTGCAGGGCATGGCCGCAACGCTCACCGGGTACCTGATGAGCGCGCAGACCGAACCCAGCGCGCTCTACAAGGTGGGACTGGGCTCCGTGCGTTTCCTCATGGCTGTCGGCGACCTGCTGATTTCCTGGCGGCTGCTGGTCGGCTCGCAGGCGGCCCAGCGGGCGCTCACGTCGGGAGCCACGGACAGGGACGTGCCCTTCTATCAGGGCAAGATCGCGGTGGCCCGGTTCTTCGCCAAGAACGTGCTGCCCCGGTTGACGGCGGTGCGCGGAATTCTCGACCAGATCGACAACGAAATCATGGAGCTGGACGAAGCGGCTTTCTGAGCCGATCCGGCGGTCCCGGCTCGCGCCAGGGACCGCCGGTCTTCTCCACGTCCTCGAACAGCACCCGCACGAACAGCAGCGCCGCGGCCTCCACGGTGCGCAGGCCGAGATCCGCGGCGAAGAGATCCGCGACATGCTCGGCCATCCCGTCGACGTTCTTTCCGTACTCGGGGTCGCTGAGCGTCTCGTCCAGGCGCATACCGGAGTACGCCTGGTCCTTGGTGAGCGGCCGGTTGAGCCAGCTCAGGCACCAGGTGTCGGCACCCGTGCGACGGGCCGTCTCGGGCGTGCGGTCGCTCATCATCATCGACTCCGTCACGAAAATCGCCATCGGGACTCCCTTCCCCATCCGGTCCCATCTGAGCATAATATTCTTGACACAGGCAAGGCTAATAAGAATCTGTGCCGAGTCTTGGGGGATCGTGTGAGAATGTCTCGGATTTCGAGCACGACATCTTCGGACGAGAGGACGCCGTTGACAGCCTTTCAGGTGCGGGCGCGCACCGAGCTCACCGCCCAGCTGCGCGAGGCTCGCACGGCGGCGGGGTTGACGGGTGCGGCGCTGGCCGAACGTCTGGGCAGCGGCTGGGCGCAGCCGAAGATCTCCAAGATCGAGAGCGGCAAGCAGTTGCCGAGCGAGGCCGAGGTGCGCAGCTGGGCTGCGGCCACGGGCGCCGACGGGGCGCGGCTGCTCGACCTGCGCTCGCGCGCGCTGCACGAGTACGCCGCCTACGAAGATCGCTTCGACGCCGCCGGCGGCGCGGACCGCATGCAGGTGTCGATCGGCGAGGCCGAGCAGGCGGCGAGCGTCGTCCGGGTCTACCTGCCCAATCTCGTTCCCGGTCTGCTGCAGACGCCCGAGTACGCGCGCGCGGTGATCACCTCACCCGGTGGTCCGCTCGACGCCGGCAAGTCGGCCGACGAGGTGTCGCGGATGATCGCCGCACGAGTCCGCCGCCAGGCGATCCTCTACGAGCCCGGGCGCGAGATCGTGCTGCTGTTCGGCGAGGCCGCGCTGCACACGCTCGTGGCCGACGCGGAAACCATGCGCGAACAGATCCGCCACATCGCGCGGCTGGCCACCACCACCAACGCCACCATCGGCGTGGTCCCCTTCCGCACGGCCGCGCCGGTGATCGCGCTGCACGGCTGGAGCCAGCTCGACGACGTGGTGTCGGTGGAGACGATTTCGGGAGCGCTGGAAATCGCCGACCCCGCCGAACTCGCCAAATACGAACGGTTCGTCAAGTTGCTCGCCGATGTTGCGATCTGCGGACCTGAGCTCGCCGACTTCTGTCGGGGCCTAACGTAAAACATAGGGCGACACCGAACTTCGGTGTTCGCTGATGTCGAGGTCCTTGCCCAGCGGCGGGAACGCGCGCTGCGGGCAATGCGCGCGCTCGCACACCCGGCAGCCCGCGCCGATGGGCGTGGATTTCGGGTCGTCGAGATCCAGGCCGTCGGCGTACACCGTGCGGGCGGCATGACGTAATTCGCACCCGAGGCCGATGGCGAACGTCTTGCCCGGCTGTCCGTATCGCGAGGCACGGCGTTCGACGGTGCGTGCGATCCACAGATACTTGCGCCCGTCGGGCATCTGGGCGATCTGCACCATGATGCGGCCCGGGTAGGCGAAGGTCTCGTAGACATTCCACAGCGGGCAGGTGCCGCCGCTGCTCGAAAAGTGAAAGCCGGTGGCGGACTGGCGTTTCGACATGTTGCCTGCGCGGTCGACGCGCACGAACGAAAACGGCACGCCGCGCAGGTTCGGTCGCTGCAGCGTGGACAGCCGATGGCAGATGGTCTCGTAGCTGTGTGCGAAGAACGCCGACAACCGCTCCACGTCGTAGCGAAAATCCTCGGCGACCTCGTGAAACCTGGTGTAAGGCAATACTGTTGCCGCCGCAAAGTAGTTCGCCAGCCCGAGGCGCAGCAGCCGTTTGGAGGCCTCGGAGGTGAAAGTGCCTTCGTCGACAAGCTTTTCGATCAGGTCGCCGTACTCCAGAAACGACAGCTCGGCGGCCATCTTGAACACCTTCTGCCCGCCGGACAGGTGGTTGGAGATTTCCAGCGTCCGCGCCTTCGGGTCGTACCGATGCAAGACGTTGTCGCCCAGGTCGATTCGCTCCGTGATGGCGACGTTGTGCACCTCGGTGAGCCGGCGGCGGATCTCCCGGGCCACATCGCCGCGGTGGAACCGCATGCGGGCGGTGAGTTCTTCGGCGGCAGTGTCGAGTTCGTGCAGGTAGTTCTGCCGGTCGTAGAAGTAGTCGCGTACCTCTTCGTGCGGGCGGCTGATGGCGCCGCTACCGCTGCCGTCGGCCAGCCGTTCCTCGGTGGCCAGCGCCAGCTGCGCCGTGGTGTTGCGGAAGCGCCGGTGCATGTTGACGACCGCGCGCGCCAGCCCCGGATGCTTGGCCACCAGCTCGGCGAGCTCGGCAGCATCGGCGTCGACGCCGGCCTCCTCGTCGAGCGCTACCTCCTGCAGCTCGGCGACCAGCCGGGTGTCGTCCTGAGAGGCGAAGAACGTGGGATCGACCCCGAAGACCTCGCTGATCCGGGCCAGGACCGCAACGGTGAGCGGGCGCACGTCGTGCTCGATCTGATTGAGATAGCTCGCCGAAATCTCGAGCGTCTTGGCCAGCGCCACCTGGCTGAGCCCGCGCTCGGTGCGCAGCTGCCGCAGGCGCGAACCGACGTACGTCTTCGCCATGAAGTCACGGTAGGCGCATCGAAGGGGCTTCGCAACGCGAGATTCGCATTGTTAGCGAACCGATGAGGGCTCCGACGGCATTCACGCGGTCTAGACTGGCCAAACCGGTCGGGACCGGCCAAAGGGGCAAGCGCATGCACCTCAACAGGTTTCGGATCTTCGTCGTGGCATTCGCCACGTGCTTGCTGGCGCTGGGAGCCAGCGTCCCGGCCGCCGGGGCGAACCCGTTGGACGCCCTGCTGGCGCCTTCGCACGACCCGGCGAGTCTGCTGCCCACCCCGCTCGGCGATTCCTTCTACACGCCGCCGCCCGGCTTCGAGCGACAAGCGCCCGGGACCGTGCTGGCCGCGCGACCGATTCCGGTGAATCTGTTGGTGGTGCCCGCCGCCGCCACCGAGTTGCTGGTGCGCTCCACCGATACCAAGGGCCATCCGGTTGCCGTCACCGCGGTGCTGCTCGTTCCGGCGGCGCCGTGGGTGGGCGCCCGGCCGGTGGTGGCATACAACTTCGCTATCGACTCCCTCGGTCACACCTGCGTGCCGTCCTATCAGATGCGCACCGGTCTGACCGCGGAAATCGTTCCTGCGCAGCGTTTCCTGGCCAAGGGGTACGCGGTGCTGAGCACCGATCACCAAGGCCCGCGGCAGGCGTACGCCGCCGGGCGGATGGCCGCGCACGCGGTGCTGGACGCGCTGCGCGCGGCGGTCCGGCAGCCGGGTCTGGATCCGCGTGCACCGCTGGCGATTACGGGATACTCCGGCGGTGCGATCGCCTCCGGGTGGGCCGCCGAACTGGCCCCGACGTACGCCCCCGAGCTGAACCTGGTCGGCGCCGCCTTCGGGGGCACTCCGGCCGACTACTCGGTGCTGCTCGGATCGATGAGCGGACGGAACCTGGCCTCGTCGGTGTTCCTCGGCGCCGCGCTCGGTGTGGCCCGTGAGTATCCGGAGCTGCTCACCCTGCTCAACGACAACGGCTGGCGGCTGGCGTATCTGGCCAAGGACCTGTGTTTGGGCGCGATGGCCGTGCCGGGTGCCGTGTTCCCGGTGCCGGTCACCGCGATGTCCGACCATCCCGACGTGCTGAACACCCCTGTGGTGCAACAGGTTCTCGCGGACACGCGCATGGGCCGGCAGGCCCCCCGCGCGCCGGTCTTCATCTACCACGGCACCCAGGAGTTCTGGATTCCGCGCGAGAACTCGGTGCAGCTGCAGCGCGACTGGTGCGCGCAGGGGGCGTCCGTGCAGCTCGAGGAGTACACCGGGGAACACCTGGTGGTCGCGATAGCCGGGATGCCCGCCGCCTACAGCTGGATCGACGACCGGCTGGCGGGTGTGCCCGCCCCGAAGGGCTGCAGCCACCGGCCGTAGCGGCGGCGCGACTCAGCCGGCGAGCAGGCGCAAGAGGCGTTCGACCTCGGCCTGCACCGCGTCGCGGCCGGGGCCGAGATACTTGCGCGGGTCCACCACCTTCGGATCGGCAAGGGCGGCACGGACTTCGGCTGCCATGACAACGTTGAGATGGGTGGCGACGTTGATCTTCAGCATGCCCTGGCGGACGGCCGAGACGAGACCGGCATCCGGCACGCCCGACGATCCGTGCAAGACCAGGGGCACCGGCACGGCGGCGGCGAGCCGGGCGATCAGTTCGTCGTCGAGACGGGCATCGCGGGTGGTCATCGCGTGCGAGGAACCCACGGCGACGGCGAGCGCGTCGACACCGGTGGCCGCGACGTAGGCGGCGGCCTCGGCCGGATCGGTGCGCGCCCCGGGCGCGTGCACGCCGTCCTTGCCGCCGACCTCGCCGAGCTCGGCTTCGACGTGGACGCCGCGCGCGTGGCACCAGCCGACGACGGCGGCGGTGGCCGCGACGTTCTCGGCGTGCGGCAGGGTGGAGGCGTCGAACATGACCGACGTGATGCCGACGGCGACGGCGTCGTGCACGAGTTCGGTGGACGTGGCGTGATCCAGGTGCACAACCACGGGTGCGGTGGACGCGGCGGCGATCTGCAGGCAGGCGGCCGCCACCGGTCGCAGACCGCGGTGGTACTTCGCGGTGTTCTCCGAAAGCTGAAGCACCACAGGACGGTTCGCCGACTCCGCGGCGCCGACGATGGCCTCGGCGTGTTCGAGCGCGATCACGTTGAACGCGCCGAGGCCGCCCGGGCGGGCGGCCGCGACAACGTCGGACATGGAAACGGAGGGCATGCGGCTCCTATCGTTGCGAAAGCTGCTCGATACCGACGGCGGGGAGCAGCCGGGCGCGGGTTGCGGGGTCGATCTCGCCGGCGACGGGCATCGCGACCGCGGCCGCCGAGGTCGCCACGGCATCGGTGAGCAGCCGCGGCCAATCGACTTGGCGCGCCCCCCGACGGCCGGTCGCCACGGTGTCGCCGCGCGCCAACTGTGCGACGATCGCGGCCGCGGCGACGAGCACGCCGCCGAGCTGCGCACGCAGCTCGAGGGCCTGTCCGTCGAGGTGCCGGCTCGCGCCGCCGCCGAGGGCAAGCTCTTCGGCGCCGTCACGGCCGCCGACGTCGCTGCCGCGATCACAGGTCTGGGTGGTGTCGAGACCCCGGCGGGGGTGCAGTGATGCCCGCCCCTGCCGCGCCCGCTGCACGTGCCGTTGACGCCGCGCCGTCGGCGTGTGTGTGCTGGCGGGTGGGCACGGTCCCGCACGCGGGGCACTGCTGTTTCGACGGTCCCGCCGAGGCGTACCAGGGCGACGCCGTGCTGCCTCCGTGCGGGCACTGGCACCCCGCCCTAACGCTGGCCGACATTACCGGGCAGCACAGCATCACAGACCACCCGGCGAGACATCAGGGTCTCA
>CAKZIX010000114.1 GCA_936936565.1 uncultured Nocardiaceae bacterium
GCTTTCCGATCTAGCACGAAGCCGAGCAGCCCGATCTCGGCGTAGCGGTCGACGGTGACGCCGGTGAGGTCGGCGACCGATTTGATCAGCGCCTGGCGGCCGGCCTTGGTGCCCTGCTTGTCGGCCTCGTCGTCGGCCACTCCGGACTCGACGAGCTCGGCGCGCTTGCTTTCCTTGGTGGCGCCGTAGGCGCCGTTGATCTTGGTCATGCCGAGCCCCGGCACCTTGACGTAGGAGTCGCGCGGGATCGACAGCGCGGTGGCCGACTTGCCGTCGTTGGGGATGCGCACCAGCACGATCGTGTCGGTGTTGGTGGACACGTCCGCCCCGGAACGCAGTTCGTCGAGCTCGGACTGCGACAGCGGCTTGCCGTGCGCATCGGTGCGGCTGTCGGTGCCGACCAGCAAAATGTCGACCGCACCGTCTTTGCCGCCGCCGAGGCCCAGGCCGTCGGCGGTGGCCAGATTGTCACGCAGCGAGTCCACGCTGCGCCAGGCGAACCCGGTGACCACCAGCACCAGGGCAGACAGGGCCGCCACGGCGATGTGTGCTGGACGCACGCGAATCCTTCCGTAGCCGAGGAGTTTCTCCCAGGCTACTGGTGAGTCGGGTGGACGCCGGGGAGGCGCGGGCGGCGTGCCCCGTGCCAGACTTTGGCCCGTGATTCAGGTGACAGGCGCGGCCGGGCAACTCGGCCGCCAACTGGTGGCGCGCGGGGCGAGCCCGCTGACCGTGGACATCACCGACGCTGAAGCGGTGCTCGATGCCGTAGCGCCGGGGGCGGTGGTGATCAATTGCGCCGCGTACACCAAGGTCGACGCCGCCGAGACCGACGAGGCGGCGGCGTTCGAGGTCAACGCCACCGGCGCCGGCAACGTTGCGGCAGCGTGCCGGGCCAGGGGCGCCCGGGTGATTCACGTCTCGACCGACTATGTATTCGACGGCACCGCCACGGTTCCCTACGAGCCGGGCGACCCCACCGGACCGGCCACCGCGTACGGACGCACCAAGCTCGCCGGTGAGCAACTGATCGGGGCGGCGGGCACCTCGAGCACCATCGTGCGCACCGCGTGGGTGTACACCGGTGCCGGCAGCGACTTCGTGGCGACCATGCTGCGCCTGGAATCCGAGCGCGACACTCTCGATGTCGTCGACGACCAGATCGGCTCGCCGACCTACTCCGGCGACCTCGCCGACGGCCTGCTGGAGTTGTCCGGAATCGACGCACCGCCCGTGCTGCATCTCACCAATGCCGGCCAGGCGAGTTGGTTCGAGCTCGCGCGCGCGGTGTTCGAGGAGATCGGCGCCGACCCGCAGCGGGTGCGCCCGTGCACCAGCGCGCAGTTCGTCCGGCCTGCGCCGCGGCCGAAGTATTCGGTGCTGTCGTTGCGGGCCTGGTCGGCGGCCGGTCTCACGCCGCCGCGCCCGTGGCGAGATGCGCTGCGCGCGGCAATGGATAGGGTGGGCGCGTGAGCGAGCGCAGCGACCGAGCCGGCGGGCACCGCAGTGAGCGCATCACTGTAGTGACGGTGACGTATTCCCCGGGCGCGCATCTCGCGCGGTTCGTCGCCTCGCTCGCGGACGCGACTACGGAAAAACCGCAGGTCATTCTTGCCGACAACGGCTCGACGGACGGCGCCCCGGAAGCGGTGGCCGCGGCCAACACCCACGTTCGGCTGGTACGTACCGGCGGCAACATCGGCTACGGCGGCGCCGTGAACCGCGGTGTGGCCGAAACCGACACCGAGTTCGTCGTGGTCGCCAACCCGGACGTCGAGTGGACCCCGAAGGCGATCGATCTGCTGCTCGAGGCCGCCGAGCGCTGGCCGCGCGCGGGCTCGCTGGGCCCGCTGATCCACGACCCGGACGGCACGGTCTACCCGTCGGCGCGCGAGGTGCCGAACCTGGTCTCCGGCGCCGGGCATGCGTTGCTGGGCACGGTGTGGCCACGCAATCCGTGGTCGGCGCGCTACAAGCAGGCCGATCAGGCGGTGTCCGAGCGCCCGGTGGGCTGGCTGTCGGGCTCGTGCCTGCTGCTGCGCCGTGCGGCGTTCGATTCGGTGGACGGGTTCGATTCCCGCTACTTCATGTACATGGAAGACGTCGATCTCGGCGACCGGCTGTCGAAGGCCGGCTGGCTCAACGTGTACGTGCCCGGCGCCGAAGTGGTGCACGCGAAGGGCCACGCCGCGGGCCGGCATCCCGAGTTGATGTTGCCCGCCCATCATCGCAGCGCGTATCGCTTCCAGGCGGATCGTCATCCACACTGGTGGCAGGCACCACTGCGTGGGGCACTGCGCGTCGGGCTTGCGGCGCGTTCCCGGATTGCGGTTCGATCGGCGCTGCGTCAACGGCAGCGCTCAGGAGAGGTGTGACGATGGCTGATGCAGTAATCCTCGTCGGCGGTCAGGGCACGCGGCTGCGGCCGCTCACCCTGTCGGCGCCGAAGCCGATGCTGCCTACCGCGGGTGTGCCGTTCCTGACGCACCTGCTGGCGCGCATCGCCGACGCCGGGCTGACCCATGTGATCCTCGGCACCTCGTACAAGGCCGAGGTGTTCGAAGAGCACTTCGGCGACGGGTCGTCGCTGGGGCTCGAGATCGAGTACGTCACCGAAACCGAGCCGCTGGGCACCGGCGGCGGTATCCGCAACGTGCTGTCGAAGGTGCGCGACGACACCGTGATGGTGTTCAACGGCGACGTGCTCGGCGGCACCGATCTCGGTGCGGTGCTGGACACGCACGAGCGCACCGGCGCCGACGTCACCCTGCACCTGGTGCGGGTGAGCGATCCCCGCGCGTTCGGTTGCGTGCCCACCGATGCCGACGGTCGAGTGCTCGCGTTCCTGGAGAAGACACAGGATCCGCCGACCGATCAGATCAACGCCGGCTGCTACGTCTTCCGCCGCGAGTACATCGAGAAGATCCCCACCGGGCGGCCGGTGTCGGTGGAGCGCGAGGTGTTCCCGGCGCTGCTCACCGAGGGCGCTCGCGTGTTCGGCCACGTCGACGCCTCGTACTGGCGCGACATGGGTACCCCCGAAGACTTCGTGCAGGGCTCCTCGGACCTGGTGCGCGGCATCGCGCCCTCGCCGGCGCTCACCGGCCAGGCCGGCGAGTCGCTGGTGCACCCCGGGGCCGGGGTGGCGCCGGGCGCGCTGCTCATCGGCGGCACCATGGTCGGCCGCGGCGCCGAGGTGGGCGCGGGCGCCCGCCTGGACGGGGCCATCCTGTTCGACGGTGCCTGCGTGGAAGCCGGTGCGGTGGTGGAACGTTCGATCATCGGTGCCGGCGCGCGCATCGGTCCGCGGGCGCGTATCCGCGAGGCCGTCATCGGCGACGGGGCGCACATCGGCGCCCGCTGCGAACTGCTGCAGGGCGCGCGCGTGTGGCCGGGTGTGGACATTCCGGACGGCGGCATCAGATTCTCGACGGACGTCTGAGATGTTTCAGCGCTACGTCGCGGTCGGCGACTCCTTCACCGAGGGCGTGGGAGACGACGACACGACGCGACCCAACGGATTGCGCGGCTGGGCCGACATGGTGGCCGAGCAGATCGCGCGGCACAATCCGGACCTGCTGTACGCGAACTTGGCGGTGCGCGGTCGCTTGATGGACCGCATCATCGCCGAGCAGGTGGACGTCGCCGTGGAGATGCATCCCGATCTGGTCACCATCAACGCCGGCTCCAACGACGTGCTGCGCCCCATCCTCGACCTCGACGGGATGATGCAGAAGTACGAGGTGGCGATCGGCAAGCTCGCCGCCACCGGCGCGACGGTCGTGGTGTTCGCCGCCTACGACACCGTCGCCTCCAAGTTGTACCAGTGGTTCCGCGGTCGGGCCGCGGTCTACAACGAACTGTTGCGCGGCATCGCGATCCGCCAAAAGGCCGTCCTCGTCGACTCCTGGCAGTTCAGCGAATACTCCGACGAACGGATGTGGTCGCGCGACCGGCTGCACCTGTCGGCGCTCGGCCACCGCAACATGGCCGCCCGCGTCCTGGAAACTCTGGGCGTTCCGCACGTGCTGGAACCCATCCAGTCCGGTCCGCTGCCGCCGCTCGCGCCGACGGCCCAAGTCTGGTCGGATCTGTTGTGGGCCAAGGACTTTGCGATGCCGTGGGTGGGCCGGCGGGTGCGTGGGGTGTCCAGCGGCGACAAGGTGACCCCGAAGCGGCCCACGCTGCTGCCGGTGCTGCCGCCGCGCCACTGAGCTGCAGGCAGGCCGGCGTCCGGTTCGTGATCGTTTCGACGCACTGCGCGACTGGTCAGACCAGTATCGGAGCTCCGTAAAGGTGTCGCCGAGGGCAGGGCTTCGCCTCGCCCGGTAATCGGGGCTACATGCCGACGCAGTGGGTGCGAGCGCGGGCGGTGCGGATGAGGGCGCCGATCAGGTCGGGTTCGGTGTTGTCGGGTAGTGCGTCGACGGGGAACCAGCGCAGGTCGTCGGATTCGTGGCTGCGCACGGGCTCGGCGCCGTCGGCGGCGAGGACCAGGAAACGCAGGTCGAGGTGGCGGGTGGGCACCCCGAGCGAACACGTGATGGGGTGCGTGTGTGCGCCCAACAGCTCGGGATCGATGCGCATCCGCTCGATGCCCGACTCTTCGGTCGCCTCGCGCAGTGCGGCCGCGACGACGGTGTCGTCGCCGGGCTCGCAGTGTCCGCCGAGCTGGATCCAGCGGCCGACGCGCGGATGCAGGGTGAGCAGCACCTGATCCCGAGACTCGTTGAGCACCAACGCCGATGCGGTGATGTGTCCGGCAACGTTCGCGCGCAGACAAGCTTCGGGCGACGCCGCGAGAAACGCCAGCATGGTGTGCCGCAACGCCTCGTCCCCGGCATCCCCGGATGTCCACGCCTCGAGCACCGCTACCGCCGACCGCCACAGCGACTCAGCACTCACCGCCGTCACCTCCCGATCTTTCGCAGCCCGCCTGCACTTTCGCAGGCCGTCCAAGACCTGCGAATCCCGACGGGCCCTGCGAATTCGGTAGCCGGGCTGCCCGGTCGCGGCGGCTCATAGTTCTAGGAGGTTGTCGGCGAGGGGGCGCGGCGGCCGGGGGGACAGGGGGTGGGTGGGGTTGCCGATGGCGATGGCGCCCAACGGATCCCAGTCCGGCTCCAGTTCCAGCACGGTCCGCACGACCTCCGGTGCGAAGATGGTGGAGCCGATCCAGCAGCTGCCCACGCCCTTGGTGGCCAGCGCGACGAGCAGCCCCTGCACGGCGGCGCCGACGGCGACCCGGAACATGGTCTGCTCGGCGGTGCGGCGCGCGCTGTCCGGGTAGGCGTGTGCGCCGTCGGGAACGCAGAACGGAACGATCACCTCGGGAGCGCGAAAGAGGATGTCGCCGCGGGCGATTCGGCGTTCGATGCGGTCGGCGTCGAGGCCGTCGCGGGCCAGGTCGGCGCGCCACTGGGCGCGCATGGCCTCGAGCAATCTGGTACGCACGTCCCGGTCGCGCAACCAGACGAAGCGCACGGGCCGGGTGTGGTGTGGGGCCGGCGCGGTGAGCGCCTCGGCCACCGCGGCCCGAATCAGCTCGGGATCCACCGGGCTGTCGGCGAACTCACGCACGGACCGGCGTAGCAGCAAGGCCTCGGCGCGGCCCTTCTCGATGGCCTCGGCGGTGCCGAGCCAGAACAGATCCTCGACTCCGCGGCGCACCAGGTCGGCGGCCGACGAGCCGTCGTCGGCGGCGACGAACCCGCGCACCACCGCGACCGGCACCCCGCGCAGCTTGCCCTTGACCAGATCGCCGGCCGCGGCGAGCTCGTCGGCCACCGCAATCTCGGTGACCTGCAACTCGTTTCCGTGCTCGTCGCGCTGACCGGCGTAGCGCCGTAGCACGGCCAGTCCGGCGGAGCCGATGGCGGCGTCGGTCTGACCCCAGCGCCAGGCGCGGCCCATGGTGTCGGTGATCACGACGGCGACCTCCACCCCGAGCAGGCGCCGGAGTTCGTCGCGCAGCACCGCGGCGGACTTGTCGGGATCGACTGGCAGCAGCAGCAATTCGTCGCCGGGCACGTTCGACCCGTCGACGCCGGCAGCGGCCTGCACGATGCCCAGATTGTTCTCGGTGATCCAGGTTTTCCCGCGCCGGGCCAGCACGCGCACGGCCTCGTCGGCAATGATGCTGCGGCGCAACGCATCCCGCGCTTCTAGGTCGGTGGGCGTGGTGACGACCCGGCCCTCGGCCTTGGAGACGATCTTGCTCGTCACCACCAGCACATCGCCGGACCGCAGCCACGGGGCCTGGGCGGCGATCAGGGTGGCCAACTCGGCCCCGGGCCGGATTTCGGGGATGCCTTCGACCGGCAGGATCGAAAGACTCTCGGGGGCAGCATGGTCGGTCACAGGCCCGCCACCTCGAAGCACTCGCGCACCATCTGCGCGGTCGCGTCCGGATCGGTCATCAGCAGGGGCACGCTGCGCACGTCGACGCCGGGCACCTCGGCGGTGTCGGTGCTGTGCACCAGCCAGCCGTCGAGGATCCCGGACTCGCTGCGGGCGCCGTAGTAGCGCCCGACAGCCTGTGCGGAGGTCTCCACGCCGAGCACCGACAGGCACTCGTCGGCCATGCCGCGCAACGGCTTTCCGTCGATCACCGGCGATACGCCGATCACCTTGGCCCCGGTGGTGCGCAGGGCGCCGCGCACGCCCGGCACGGCCAGGATCGCGCCGACGCTGACCACCGGGTTGCTGGGGGCCAGTAGCACGATGTCGGCGTTCTCGATCGCGTCGAGCACGCCGGGTGCCGGTTTCGCTTGTTCGGCACCGACATTGACGAAGCTGTGGGTTTCGATCCGGGCCCGGTGGCGCACCCACCATTCTTGGAAGTGAATGGCTTTACGTGCGGTCGGGTCGTCGGGGTCGGTGACGACGACATGCGTTTCGCTGCGATCGTCGGTGACCGGCAACAGGGTGACGCCGGGCTGCCAGCGCTTGCACAGGGCGGCGGTGACGTCCGACAGCGCGTACCCGGTGCGCAGCATCTGCGTTCGGATCAGGTGCGTGGCCAGGTCGCGGTCGCCGAGGCCGAACCAGTCCGGCACGGCCTGATAGGCGGCCAATTCCTCTTTGGCATGCCAGGTTTCGTTCTTGTGGCCCCAGCCGCGTTCGGGATCGATGCCGCCGCCCAGGGTGTACATGCAGGTGTCCAGATCGGGACAGATCCGCAGCCCGTGCAGCCAAACGTCGTCGCCGACGTTCACGATTGCGGTAACTTGCGCAGATGGCTCGCTCCGCAGGCTGTGCTCACGTCCGCTATCGCCGAGCAACGCACGCACGCCGAGGAGGAACCGGGCGCCGCCCACGCCGCCGACGAGTACGGCGACACGGATTCCGGTGGTGTTCACGCATTGCAGCCTATTCGTGCGCGGTTCGTCCGACGCGCCGGACCCGTGTGTCGCCGACACACCGATCGGAAACGCGAAATGGTATCGGAATGTTGCCAGCAAACTTGACCACCGCAGCTATCGGCGTGTCTAATCACATGTATGTCATTCACCGCGGTTGGGGCCAGATGGCTTGCAGCGCGGGCGGATTCGAACACCCGTTCCCATCTGATTGACATTCCTTTGTTCATTCTGCGCTATCACAAGTAAGGAGGCGGAGCATGGCCGGCGCGCTGGGAGGGTTCAACACCTCTTCGAGCAGATTGGGCAGTGTTGTCCCGCAGACCGACACGGCAGGCGCAGCGTACGGCGCCTACGACGAGGAACCCCGGCCACGACTTTCCTTGGTCGTCGACAGCGATGTCGCGGGCGTCGAGCAATTGCTCGATGCGGCCGACGAACAGTGGCAGGAGCGCGCACTGTGCGCGCAAACCGATCCCGAGGCGTTCTTCCCCGAGAAGGGCGGCTCCACCCGCGAGGCAAAGCGCATCTGCATGGGCTGCGAGGTCCGGGACGAATGCCTCGACTACGCACTGGCGCACGACGAACGCTTCGGCATCTGGGGCGGTCTGTCCGAGCGTGAGCGCCGGCGCCTCAAGCGCGGCATCGTCTAGCCAGGCGGCCGGCCCGGGTCGATGACTTCCGGGTCCACGCGCAAATAGGTCGCGACCTGCTGCACCAGCACGTCGTGGAGTAGGTCGGCCAGATCGTCCGGGTGTTTGGCGCGCATTTCCAGCGGCTTGCGGAACACCACCACGCGCGCGCGCGTTGCCGCGCCGTGTTTGTCCACCCCGGCCGGGATCAGCCGCGACAGCGGCACCGGCCCATCGGCCACGACCTCGTCGGGCCAGGTCACCGAATCTGGATCCAGCGGACGGATTCTCGGCACGTCGTCGACGGCTATGTCCAGCTTGGTCAGCCGCTCGTGCCAGCGCGCGTCGATCGGCTCGAACGCGTCGAGTACCAAGGTGTCGAACTGCTCCGCGCGCGTGCGCCACGCGGGCAACGCGTGTGACAGCAGCGGACCGCGCAGGCCGCGCCCGCGCCGGTTGATCGACCGTGTCGTCACGCGCCGCTTGCTCCGTCTTGCCACCGCTGCACGGTACCGCGCGCGGATCACCCGCCCGACACGCCCGGAACGAGCCCGGGCCCGATCGCATCCTGAGCTACGCTCACCAACGTGAGAGCTGTGCGTCGATGCTGCAGGCCAGGGTGCAAGAACCCGGCGGTGGCGACGCTCACCTATGTGTACTCGGATTCGACGGCTGTGGTCGGTCCGCTCGCGACGGTGGACGAGCCGCATTCCTGGGATCTCTGCGATGCGCACGCCTCGCGGATCACCGCCCCGAAGGGCTGGGAATTGGTCCGTCACGCCGGCGGATTCGCCTCGCCCACGCCGGACGAAGACGATCTGACCGCCCTCGCGGAGGCGGTACGCGAGGCCGGGCTGCGGCGGGCGCCGCAGCCGGTGGCCGGTGCCGATGCGCCCGCCCCGGCGCCGGCCCCCACGGTGCGCACGGGTCGCCGGGGACACCTCCGGGTGCTGCCGGATCCCAGCTGAGCAATCGGGGCCAGGCTAAGGTACGGGGCGTGCCACTTTCGTCGAGGACGCTGTCGCCCGAGCTGGTCAATTCCGTCATCAAGGCCTACGACGTTCGTGGCGTCGTGGGTGAACAGATCACCGCGGAGTTCGTCGGCGCCGTCGGCGCCGCGTTCGCCCGGCTGGTGCGTGCCGAAGGCGAGTCCCGCGTCGTCATCGGGCACGACATGCGTGCATCGTCGCCCGAGCTGGCCCGCGCGTTCGCCGACGGGGTCACCGCGCAGGGGCTCGACGTCGTGCACATCGGCCTGGCCTCCACCGACCAGCTGTACTTCGCCTCCGGTCACCTGAACTGTGCGGGCGCGATGTTCACCGCCAGCCACAACCCGGCCCGCTACAACGGCATCAAGCTGTGCCGCGCCGGCGCCAAGCCGGTCGGGCAGGACACCGGGCTGGCCGCCGTCGCGGGCGAGGTCGTCGCCGGGGTGCCCGGTTACGACGGCGCGCCCGGCACCGTCTCCGAACAAGACGTACTCGGCGGCTACGCCGAATTCCTGCACGGACTGGTCGATCTCGCACAGATCCGCCCGCTGCGGGTCGCGGTCGACGCCGGCAACGGCATGGGCGGCTACACCGTGCCTGCGGTGCTCGGCACCGTCCCGGGACTGACGGTGCTGCCGCTGTACTTCGAGCTCGACGGCACGTTCCCCAACCACGAGGCCAATCCGCTGGACCCGGCCAACCTGGTGGATCTGCAGAAGTTCGTGGTCGAGCAGAGCGCCGACATCGGCCTCGCGTTCGACGGCGACGCCGACCGCTGCTTCGTGGTGGACGAGCGCGGCGCGCCGGTCTCGCCGTCGGCGATCACCGGGCTGGTGGCCAAGCGGGAGCTGGCCAAGGAACCGGGCGCGACGATCATCCACAACCTGATCACCTCGCGCGCGGTGCCCGAACTGGTGACCGAGCTGGGCGGCAGCGCGCTGCGCACCCGCGTCGGCCACTCGTTCATCAAGCAAGAAATGGCGCGATCTGCTGCGATTTTTGGAGGCGAGCACTCCGCGCACTACTACTTCCGCGAATTCTGGGGCGCCGACTCCGGCATGCTCGCTGCGCTGCACGTGCTGGCCGCCCTCGGCGAGCGCGACGGCACGTTGTCCGAGCTGACCGCGGGCTTCGAGCGCTACGCGATGTCGGGTGAGATCAACTCGACGGTCGACGACGCGGCGGCACGATCGGCGGCCGCGGTGGCGGCGTTTGCCGACCGCTCGGTGTCGGTGGACCGGCTCGACGGCGTCACCGTGGACCTGCCCGACGGCGCCTGGTTCAACCTGCGGGCATCCAATACCGAACCACTGTTGCGATTGAACGTCGAAGCGCGATCAGCAAGTGAGGTCGACGCACTCGTGGCGGAGATTCTCACCATCGTGCGCGCGTGATGGGATAGTGGAACTGCGCACCAGATGAGGAAGGGAGGGTGGATTTCATGACCGCGCCCCCGCCCGTCCTCGACTTGGACGACGCAGCCTCGTTGCAGGCCGCCGATTCGCTCGGTGCACTGCGCTCCGCGGCCTTGGCCGGCGCGCAGGTACGGGCCACCGCCACTGCCGTCGACGAGGGCGCCCTGGCCCGGCTGCAGGATCTGCGGCCGCGCAGCATCGTCTTCGTCACCGGGTCCGGCCGGGCGGCACGCGCCGCGGCGCTGCTGATCGGTGCGGTCGGCGAGCAGGCCGGTCTGCCGCTGTTGCAGGTCACCGCGGCGCCACCGTGGGTGGGCCCGCTCGACGTGGTGGTGGTCGCCGGCGACGATTCCGGGGATCCGCGGCTGGCCGAATCGGTGGCGCGCGCCACCCGCCGCGGCGCCGAGGTGGTCGTCGCGGCACCGGAAGCGGGTCCGCTGCGGACGGTCGCCGCCGGGCGCACCGCGCTGCTGCCGCCGCGGGTGCGAGTTCTCGACCAGCACACCATGATTCGCTTTGTCGCCGTCGGAATCGCGGTACTCGCCGCGGTGGACGGCACCCGGTCGGCGGCGGTACTGCCGGAGCTGGCGCAGCTGGCCGACGCCCTCGACGGCGAGGCGCTGCGCGACCATCCGCGCAACGAGGTGTTCCACAATCCGGCCAAGGCGCTGGCCGCCCGCATGCAGGGCCGGCGCGTGGTGTTCGCCGGCGACGGCGCCGCGTGCGCCGAGCTGGCCCGGCACGCCGTCGAGTTGTTGCTGCGCACCACCGGAACCGTGGCTGCGGCCGCCGACTTGGGCGATGCGGTCGCCGCGGTGCCGCGGCTGCGCGCCACCGCCGCGCCCGCCGACTACGACCCGTTCTTCCACGACGAACAGCTCGACGGTCCCGCGCCCGCCTCGCCGGTGCGGGTGCTGGTGCTCAGCACCGAGCCCGACGAGCGCAAGATCGCCATCTTCGACGACGCCGACCTGATCGCCGTCGACGGTGAGCGGGGCCGGACCCTGGCGGACCTGTCGGTGCTGACCGTGCGCCTGGAGATGGCCGCCGCGTATTTGCAACTGCTTGGGGGTATGAGCTAACCGTGCAGCGTTTGGAAGGTGCGGTGCGCACGTATGCCTGGGGGTCGCGCACCGCACTCGCAGAGTTTCGCGGTGCGCCCGTCCCGTCGAATCATCCCGAGGCAGAGCTGTGGCTGGGTGCGCACCCGAGCGAGCCGTCCCGACTGATCGGGGCCACGGGTGACGCGTCGTTGCTGGACGTGCTGCGCGCCGACCCGGACGGCCAGCTCGGCGCTGGGGTCGTCTCCGGGTTCGGGGCGCGGTTGCCGTTCCTGCTCAAGGTGCTCGCAGCGGCCGAACCGCTGTCGCTGCAAGCTCATCCGAGCCTGGCTCAGGCCAAGGAGGGCTACGCCCGCGAGAACGCGGCCGGCATCGCGCTGGACGCGCCGTCGCGCAACTACCGCGACGACAACCACAAGCCGGAACTGGTGGTCGCGCTCGGCCCGTTCGAGGCATTGGCCGGGTTCCGCGATCCGCGGCGCACGGTGGCGCTGTTCGAGGCCGTCGGGGTGCCTGGCCAGTACGTAGACATGCTTGCCCGCCAACCTGATTCGAGTGGCCTGCGGGCGCTGTTCACCACCTGGATCACGCTGCCGGCGGGTGCGCTGCGCGAGGTCGTGGACACGGTGGTGGCGGGCTGCGCGCGCTACCTGCACCGCGACCGCACCGAGTTCGCGCCCGAGGCGGCCACGATTGTCGAACTGGCACAACACTATCCGGGTGATCCCGGGGTGCTGGGTGCGCTGTTGCTGAATCGGGTTTCGCTGGCGCCGGGGGAGGGCCTGTACCTGAACGCGGGCAACCTGCATGCCTATCTGGGCGGGCTGGCCGTGGAGATCATGGCCAATTCCGACAACGTGTTGCGCGGCGGGCTCACCCCGAAGCATGTGGACGTGCCGGAGTTGTTGCGCGTCTTGGATTTCGAGCCGGTGGACCTGCCGGTGCTGCGGCCGCACCGCAGCGCCGACGGGCTGTGTGTGTACCGCACGCCCACCACCGAGTTCGCGCTGCTGTGTCTGGACCTGGACGCCGTGCCGCGGGCGCTCGACGTGTCCGGCCCGCACGTGGTGCTGTGCACCGCGGGCAGTGTGACGCTGCGGTGCGGAGCCGACGAGCTCCGGCTCGACCGGGGCGCGGCGGCGTGGGTGCCGGCCTCGGACCCGGAACTGACCGTTGCCGCCGAAAACGGCGCCGCGGCGCAGGTTTACATAGGTGCCGTCGGGAGTCTTGTATAGCCTTCTCCCATGGCCGGAGGAATTGTCGCTCTGCTCGACGATGTCGCCGCACTGGCGCGTCTGGCAGCGGCGAGCATCGACGACGTGGGTGCGGCTGCCGGGCGGGCGAGCGTGAAGGCGGCCGGTGTGGTGGTCGACGACACGGCCGTCACGCCGCGCTACGTCCACGGGCTGCGCCCCGAGCGGGAGCTGGCGATCATCGCGCGGATCGCGAAGGGTTCGCTGCGCAACAAGATCTTGATCATCCTGCCCGCCGCGCTGCTGCTCAGTCAGTTCCTGCCGTGGCTGCTCACGCCGATCCTCATGCTCGGTGGCACCTACCTGTGCTTCGAGGGCGCGGAGAAGGTGTGGGAGAAGGTGTCCGGCCACCACGCCGAGGCCGAGGTGCCGTCGTCGTCGCAGGGGCCGGACCAGGAGAAAACGGTGGTCGCGGGCGCGGTCCGGACGGACTTCATTCTGTCCGCCGAGATCATGGTCATTGCGCTCAACGAGGTCGCCGACCAGCAGTTCTGGTCGCGCGCGCTCATCCTGCTCGTGGTCGCCGTCGCCATCACCGCGCTGGTGTACGGGGTGGTCGCCGTGATCGTGAAGATGGACGATGTCGGCCTTGCGCTCACCCAGCGCAGCTCCGCTGTCGCCAAGCGCGTCGGTGGCTTCCTGGTGCGCGCGATGCCGAAACTGCTGGCGCTGCTCGCCACGGTGGGAATCGTCGCGATGCTGTGGGTCGGCGGGCACATTCTGCTGGTCGGGGTCGACGATCTCGGCTGGCACTGGCCCTACGGGCTGGTCCACGACTGGGAGCACGCGATCACCGATGCCGTGTCCGGCTTCTTCGGCAGCCTGCTCGCCTGGCTGGTGAACACCGGTGTGTCCGCCGTGATCGGGCTGGTGGTGGGCGCGCTCGTCGTGGCGGTATTGCACCTGATCCCGCGGCGGTCGGCCGCGAAGGGGCACTGAATCTCGCTTTACAAAATGCCGTTCTCTGTCTAGACGCGAGACATTGCGAGTTGTATCGTCAAATCGAGAGTGCAGTGCATCACACTGCTATTCGAGAGGAGACAACGATGTCTACGCACACCGCGTCGATGAGCGACGGCTCGGTGACCGCCGCCTGGCGCGACAAGAAGCGCTACCTGTGGTTGCTGGGCCTGTTTGCCCCCACCGGCATCTTCACGATCGGAATCCCGGTGATTCTGGCGCTGAACGCGCTCGGCTGGCACGAGATCGCGCAGTTGCCCGTGTGGCTGGGCCCGATACTCGTGTACGTCATCATCCCGCTGGCCGACGTCTTCTTCGGACCAGACGGCAACAATCCGCCCGACGAGATCATGGAGTACCTGGAGAACAGCCGGTACTACCGCTACCTCACCTATCTGTACCTGCCGTGCCAGTACGCGAGCCTGATCTTCGCGTGCTATCTGGTCACCGCGAGCGACCTGACGTGGCTCGGCTTCCCCGAGGGCACCACGCTGCACCTGGCGAACGTCATCGGCCTGTTCTGGACCATCGGCATCATCGGTGGTCTCGGCATCAACACCGCGCACGAACTGGGCCACAAGAAGGTGAACCTGGAGCGCTGGCTGTCGCGCATCGCGCTGATGCAGACCGGTTACGGCCATTTCTACATCGAGCACAACCGCGGCCACCACGTGCGCGTCGCCACGCCCGAAGATCCGGCGAGCTCCCGGATCGGCGAATCGTTCTGGGCCTTCTGGCCGCGCACCGTGGCGGGCAGCTTCACCTCGTCGTGGCAGCTGGAAAAGACTCGCCTGCGGCGTCTCGGCAGCGGTCCGTGGACCCTGAAGAACGAGGTTCTCAGCGCCTGGCTGATGACGGTCGTGCTGTTCGCCGGCCTGACGGCCGTGTTCGGCTGGGCGGTGCTGCCGCTGCTGGTGTTCCAGGCGATCATCGGGTTCAGCCTGCTGGAAGCCGTGAACTACCTCGAGCACTACGGGCTCGTCCGGCAGAAGACCGACAGCGGGCGCTACGAGCGTCCGGCGCCGATGCACAGCTGGAACAGCGACCACATCGTGACGAACATTTTCCTGTACCACCTGCAGCGCCACAGCGACCATCACGCCTACCCGACGCGCCGCTACCAAACGCTGCGCAGCTGGGACGGGGCGCCGAACCTGCCGGCGGGTTACGCGAGCATGATCCTGCTCGCGTACTTCCCGCCGATCTGGCGCAAGGTGATGGACAAGCGGGTGCTGGCGCATTACGACGGCGACATCACCAGGGCCAACATTCACCCGCCGAAGCGTGAGCAGGTGCTGGCGCGGTACGGAGCGCACGAATGAGCGCCTACCGCTGCCCGGTGTGCGACTACGTTTACGACGAAGCGCACGGCAACCCGCACGAAGGATTCCCCGCCGGCACGGCGTGGGATCAGGTGCCCGACGATTGGACCTGCCCGGACTGCGGCGTTCGCGACAAGATCGATTTCGAGCCCGTGACCGCCGCGACCAAGTAGGCAGGAGAGAACATCATGAGCGACTACAAGGTGTATCAGTGCATCCAGTGCGGCTTCGAGTACGACGAAGCTCAGGGCTGGCCGGACGAGGGCATCGCGCCCGGCACCCGTTGGGATGACATTCCCGCAGACTGGACATGCCCGGACTGCGGTGCGGCCAAGGCCGACTTTTTCATGGTCGAGGTCGAACGGCCTTAGCGTATGGTCACGTTCGTGGAGCGGGTCCCCTATCAGACAGCGATGCGTTCGCTGCTACGCGAGTCGGTGCTGGACGCGATGCGGGATCTGCTCACCGAACGGGACTGGAGCAAGATCACCTTGGCCGACGTGGCCAAGCAGGCCGGAGTCAGCCGTCAGACGCTGTACAACGAGTTCGGCTCGCGCGCAGGGCTTTTGCAGGCGTACGCGCTGCGATTGATCGATTACCTGGTCGACCACGTGCGCGCTGCGGTGTGGGCGCACGTCGACGACGGCGGCGCCGCACTCAACGAAGGGTTCCGCAACTTCTTCATCGACAGCGCCGCCGATCCGTTGGTGCGCTCGCTGCTGTTGGGCAATCCGGAACAGGACCTGCTGCGGTTGGTCACCTTGGATGCGCGGCCGCTGCTCGAGCAGGCAACCGGCCGGCTCACGGAGGTGTTCGTACAGAGCTGGGTGGCGGTCACCGAGGAGCAGGCCGAGACGGTGGCGCGGGGGCTGGTGCGGGTCGCGTTGAGCTACGTCTCGCTGCCGCCGGAGCCCAATCGCGACGTCGCCGCCGACTGGGCGGCGTTGCTCGGCCCCTACATCGACGCACTGATCACCGTTTCGAGCGAATGATCTCGGCGATGTTGCGCTCGGCGAGCGCGGCGATCGTCAGCGAGGGATTCACCGCGCCGGTGCTGCCGGGAATCGCGGCCCCGTCCAGGACGTAGAGCCCGGGGTGCCCGTGCACCCGGCCGAAGCTGTCGGTGGCGGCACCGAGCACCGCGCCGCCGAGCGGATGCGCGGTGAACGTCGCGTTGGCGGCGTAACCGATTGCGTCGTAGCGGACCATCGACCCGGCCCGGTCGGCGATCTCGTCGTTGAGCCGGCCTGCGGCGTCCAGCGCGGCTCGGTTGCCGCGCGCCGGCCACGCCAAACCGACTGTGTCGCTTGCCTTGTCGTACGCGAACTGGCCGCGCGTCGGATCGAGCACCATGCCGAGGGAGGCCAGCGCGCCGGTTTCGAAGGGAACGCCCGGAATGAACCAGTTCTGCAGGGTGGTGTCGCCGACGGTGATCATGCTCGCGCACGGCACCCCGCCCGAACCGGAGATCGGCGCACTTGCGCCGCGCGCGAGCGCCACGTCGCCGTTGGTGCCCCAGCCCTGCCCGACGTGTTCGTTGAGACGGGGCAGCGCACCGGTGGCGCGGGCGCGCACCAGTAATTCGGACGTGCCGACGGACCCGGCCGCGAGCACCAGCCGGTCGCAGGTGAGCGTGCGCCGGGTGAGCACCTCGCCGGTCGGCGCCAGTTTCACCGTCTCGACACGGAACCGGTCGCCGGCGGTCCCGATCGCGTCGATGCGGTGGCCGGGGAAGATGGCGGCTCGGCCGGTCTGCTCGGCCAGCCGCAGGTAGTTGCGGTTCAGGTCGTACTTGGCGCCGTTGGAGTTGCCGAGGTTGCTGCGCGCCGCCGTCGCCGAGGGGCGTGCACGGCCGGCAAGTTCGTCGCGCAGCACGTTCCAGTCGAAGATCGAGTCCACCGGTTGCGGCGCGTACCCGGCCCGGCGTACCTGCTCGTCCCAGGCGCGTGAGTGCGTGAACGGCACCGAGTTGTAAATGTCGGCGGGCATGGGAGACAGCCGCAACATCGAGCGCACCCGGTCGTAGGAGGGTGCCAACTCGTCGTAGCCGACGACGCCGCGAAACACCCGGTCGAAATGGGCGCGTTGCGGCGCCACCATCGCACCGGTGAAGATCACCGAGCCACCGCCTACCGCGGCGGCGCGCCAGACCGAGATGCCCGGGTAGTCGGTGCAGTCCAGTACCCCGCCGAACTTCTCGACGTGCATCGTGACCTGGTTGACGCCGGTGAAGGTACTGCGGTGCCAGAAGCCGCGGCCGTCGGGCAGGTCGTCGCCGGTGAAGATCTCGCGCCACGGGTCGTTGGGCCAGCGGGAGCCGCGTTCGAGCACGGTCGTCTGCACGCCCGCCTCGGCAAGGCGCAGCGCGGCGACCGCACCGCCGAAACCGGACCCGACGACTATCGCTGCGCTGTGCGCCGGCGGATCGGGCAGCGGCGCGAATATTTCCGGCACCCAGCTACGGAACAGCATTGCCCACGGGCCCGCGGCGCGGGCGGCCGGGACCGGGAGCGCGACGAGGGCTGCACCGGCCGCGGCGGAGCGTAAGAACAGCCGCCGATCCATATCAGATCCTTACAGTCAACCAGTCGGTTTTTAGTCTTGTTAACGTGCTCACAGTTCGCTAACAAGCGGTTTAGATTCCGCGATGATCAGTGTGGCAGGTGTCTGCCACTCGTAGCGAGCGGGAAAGAGAACACGGCATGCACAAGGTCGGTTACGCGGTTCGCTGGCGTGATCGCAAGCGCCCGCTGTGGATGCTGGGTCTCATCGCCCCCGGATGTGCGTTGCTGCCCTCGCAACTCGTGCTGCACACGGGCCAGCCGGTGTTCTGGTGGGCCGGCCCGATCGTCGTTTTCGGCCTCATTCCGTCGCTGGACGCACTCGTCGGCGAGGACGGCGAAAATCCGCCCGAGGACAGTTATGCGGACCTCGCGCGCGATCGCTACTACCGCTGGTGCACGTACCTGTTCCTCCCGGTCCAGTTCGCCGGGCTGCTCGTCGCCGGATTCCTTTGGACCAACGGCGAATTGAGCATTCTCGACCAGCTCGGGCTGGCGCTGTCGGTCGGCTTGGCCAGCGGCATCGGGATCAATGCCGCCCACGAATTGGGCCACCGCGTCGAAAAACACGAACGCCTGCTCGCGAAAATCGGTCTGACGCAATCGTTCTACGGCCATTTCTTCGTCGAGCACAATCGCGGCCACCACGTTCGGGTGGCCACTCCGGAGGATCCGGCCAGTGCCCGGTTCGGCGAACCGCTGTGGGCGTTCCTGCCGCGCAGCGTGCTCGGCGGACTGCGGTCCGGCTGGGCCCTGGAACGCGAACGGCTGCGCCGCAAGAACCTGCCCGTGTTCGGTCCGGCGAACCAGATCTTGCAAGCCTGGGCGATGAGTCTGGCCCTGTTCGGCGGCATGGTCGCGGTGTTCGGCATCGGCGTGCTGCCGTGGCTGATTCTGCAAGCCGTCGTGGCCGTCGTGCTGCTCGAGACCGTCAATTACGTCGAGCACTACGGCTTGCTGCGCCAGCGCACAGCGTCGGGCCGCTACGAGCGCTGCCGGCCCGAACACAGCTGGAACAGCGACCGCCTGGTTACCAACATCTTCCTGTTCCATCTGCAGCGCCACAGCGACCATCACGCCAACCCCGGACGTCGCTATCAGACGCTGCGCAGCTTCGACTCCGCCCCGCAACTGCCGGCCGGTTACGCGACGATGGTGCTGCTGGCATTCGTGCCGCCGCTGTGGCGGCACGTCATGAATCCGCGCGTGCTCGCCCACTACGGCGGCGACGTCACCCGGACCAACCTCGGGCCGCGCCGCCGTGCCAAACTGCTCGCCGTGCCGCCGGCGCCGGTCGCCGGGTTGCCCGAGCAGCCCGCGGCGTAGTCGCCGCCGTCGAGCACCTAACCTTGCTTGCATGACGACGCTGCACGCCGACACTCGTAACGGACTCGACTTCAAAGTCGCCGACCTGTCGCTCGCCGACTTCGGGCGCAAGGAAATTCAGCTCGCCGAGCACGAGATGCCCGGACTCATGGCACTGCGTCGCGAATACGCGGAGGTGTCGCCGCTGAAGGGTGCGCGGGTGTCGGGCTCGCTGCACATGACGATCCAGACCGCGGTGCTCATCGAGACGCTGGTGTCGCTCGGTGCCGAAGTCAGGTGGGCGTCGTGCAACATCTTCTCCACCCAGGACCATGCCGCCGCCGCGGTGGTCGTCGGGCCGCACGGCACCGTCGAGGCGCCCACCGGGGTACCCGTCTTCGCCTGGAAGGGCGAGACGCTCGAGGAGTACTGGTGGGCGGCGGAGCAGATGCTGACCTGGCCGGGCGAGCCGGCGAACATGATCCTCGACGACGGCGGCGACGCCACCATGCTGGTGCTGCGCGGCGCGCAGTTCGAAAAGGCCGGCGTGGTGCCGCCCGAGGACGACGACCACTCCGCCGAGTACAAGGTGTTCCTGAACCTGCTGCGCGAGCGCTTCGAGACCGACAAGACCAAGTGGACGACGATCGCCGAGTCGGTCAAGGGCGTCACCGAGGAAACCACCACCGGCGTGCTGCGCCTGTACCAGTTCGCCGCCGCCGGTGAGCTCACCTTCCCGGCGATCAACGTCAACGACTCGGTCACCAAGAGCAAGTTCGACAACAAGTACGGCACCCGGCACTCGCTCGTCGACGGCATCAACCGCGGCACCGACGCGCTCATCGGCGGCAAGAAGGTGCTTGTCTGCGGCTATGGCGACGTCGGCAAGGGCAGCGTGGAATCCCTTGCCGGACAAGGTGCCCGAGTGCAGGTCACCGAGATCGACCCGATCAACGCGCTGCAGGCGCTGATGGACGGCTACGACGTCGTCACCGTGGAAAGCGCGATCGCCGACGCCGACATCGTGATCACCGCGACCGGCAACAAAGACATCATCACCCTCGACCACATGCGGGCGATGAAGGACCACGCCATCCTCGGCAACATCGGTCACTTCGACAACGAGATCGACATGGCCGCGCTGGAACGCTCCAACGCCAAGCGGATCAACATCAAGCCGCAGGTCGACCAGTGGATCTTCGAAGACGGCAAGTCGATCATCCTGCTGTCCGAAGGCCGCCTGCTGAATCTCGGCAACGCCACCGGGCACCCGTCGTTCGTGATGAGCAACAGCTTCTCCAACCAGGTCATCGCCCAGATCGAACTGTGGACCAAGCCCGACGAGTACGACAACGAGGTGTACCGCCTGCCCAAGCACCTGGACGAGAAGGTGGCGCGCATCCACGTCGAGGCGCTCGGCGGCGAGCTGACCAAGCTCACCAAGGACCAGGCCGAGTACATCGGCGTCGACGTCGAAGGCCCCTTCAAGCCGGACCACTACCGCTACTGATTCCCCGTAGGCCAGGATTCCGATGCCGGCGTAGACCGCGCTGCCTACTCTGACGCCGAGTGCGTAGTTGTTGCTGCTCGTGGCCGAGTCGTGACCGCAACAACTACGCTCTCGCGTGCGCGTCAGCTGGTTACATGCCTTCCGGCTTGACGCACATCTTCCAGCTGCCGTCTTCCTTCTTCAGCCGGACGTCGCCGACGCCGGAGTCGGCGGTGGTCTTGCCCGCAATGGTCACCTTGGACGATCCGGAGACCGTGGCGGTGGCGGTGTCGCCGGACACCGAGACGCTGCTGATGTCGCTGATCGTGGTCTCCCACGTGATGTTCGGGCTGTGGCCGCCCGCCTGGTCGAGCTCGGGTCCGATCGCGTTCTTGACCTCCGAGCACGAGGTCTTGACGGCCGCCACCGCGCCCTGCGAATCCAGGGTGTCGTAGTAGTCGCGGATGGCCGACTTCACCGCGCCCACGTCGCCGCCGGCGATCGAGTCGAGGCCGCCGTTGTTCTGCACCACGACGACGGCGGCGATCCCGCCGCCGACGAGCAACAGCAGCAGTAGCACCAGCAGTACGCCACCGTTGCCCTTGCGGCGCTGCGGCGGGGGATAGCCGCCGTAGCCGGGCTGCTGGTAGCCGTATTGCGGCTGCGGGTAACCGGGCTGCTGGCCGTACCCGGGCTGGCCGTAGCCCGGCGCCGGGTACCCCGGCTGCTGCGGGTATCCAGGCGGCGGTGGTGGGTAGCCGCCCTGCGGATAGCCGCCCTGCTGCGGCCCGTACCCGTAGGGCTGGCCGGGTGGATACGTCATGTCCGAAAACGATACTGGGCACATTCGGCGCGCGTTCGCCGTGACGACGGTTAGCCTTGCCGCGTGGGGAAGCTGATCACGATCGAGGGTGTGGACGGAGCCGGAAAGCAAACGCTTTCACGCGCGATGACCCACGTCTGGGAGGGCGCGGGTCTGACGGTGGCGCGGCTGGGGTTCCCGCGCTACGGCGAATCCGTGCACGCCGACCTCGCATCCGAGGCGTTGCACGGCGCGCACGGCGATCTCACCGGCAGTGTGTACGCGATGGCGCTGCTGTTCGCGCTGGATCGCCAGGGCGCCGCGCACGATCTGCGCCGGCTGATCAACCGCACCGACATCGTGCTGCTGGACCGCTACGTGGCCTCCAACGCCGCCTACAGTGCCGCGCGGCTCGGGCAGGACGCCGACGGTGCCGTCGTCACCTGGGTGCGCGAGCTGGAATTCGAGCGATTTGCGTTGCCGGTACCCGACATTCAGCTGTTGCTGCACACGCCGGTGGATGTCGCCGCGGCCCGAGCCGCCGGGCGCGCGGCCGCCGATGCCGCCCGCGAGCGCGATGCCTACGAGCGCGACGGCGGCCTGCAGCGGCGCACGGCCACGGTGTACGAACAACTGGCACAACGGGATTGGGTGTCGCACTGGCGAATTGTCGAGTCCGACGAGCCGGCCCAACTCGCCGCCGACCTGGTCAATCAGCTATCGAGTAGCGAAGGAGTGACACGATAGAGCTATGAAGCCAAGGATTTTGGTGGTCGACGACGACACGGCGCTCGCCGAGATGCTGACAATTGTGTTGCGCGGCGAGGGATTCGAGCCTCATGTGGTCGGCGACGGCACGCAAGCGCTCACCGCGGTCCGCGAAATCCGGCCCGATCTGGTGCTGCTGGATCTGATGCTTCCCGGGATGAACGGCATCGACGTGTGCCGCGTGCTGCGCGCCGATTCCGGTGTTCCGATTGTCATGCTCACCGCGAAGACGGACACCGTCGACGTGGTGCTCGGCCTCGAGTCCGGTGCCGACGACTACATCGTCAAGCCGTTCAAGCCGAAGGAACTCGTCGCCCGGGTCCGCGCCCGGCTGCGCCGCACCGAGGAAGAGCCGGCCGAGCTGCTGTCCATCGGCGACGTCGTCATCGACGTCCCGGCGCACAAGGTCAGCCGCGACGGGGAATTGATCTCGCTGACGCCGCTCGAATTCGACCTGCTGGTGGCGCTGGCCCGCAAGCCGCGCCAGGTGTTCACCCGCGAGGTGCTGCTGGAGCAGGTGTGGGGGTATCGGCACGCCGCCGACACCCGCCTGGTGAACGTGCACGTGCAGCGGTTGCGGGCGAAGGTCGAGAAGGATCCGGAGAATCCCGAGGTCGTACTGACCGTCAGGGGGGTCGGCTACAAAGCCGGACCGCCGTGAGAACCAACTTCACACGTCTGCGGCGGCGGATCGACCTCGAACTCGCTCCACTGCTGCGCTGGTTCCAATCGCTGAGCAACACCCTCGCGCATGCGTGGCGTCGATCGCTGCAGTTGCGCGTCGTCGTGTCGACGCTGACGCTCTCGTTGATCGTCATCACCATCCTGGGCGTGCTCATCTCCGCCATCGGTTCGGTGGTGGTGCTGGGCGACGTGCTTAACGGCCTGCGCTTCGACGGCGCGGTCTACACCTGGAGCCTGATCGGCCAGACCAAGCTGGAAATCGGCT
>CAKZIX010000115.1 GCA_936936565.1 uncultured Nocardiaceae bacterium
CCACCGACACGAGCGAACCGACCACGACCACCGTCGAGGCCGACCCCACGACCCCGATCGTCCACATCCGGCGCGTGTTCCGGGCGACCCCGCACCAGATAGGCCCGCACCGCCGCCGCGGCGTCCGAGGAGCGGCCGCAGGCCACCACGGGACAGGCGATGCGCTCGGCCTCCAGCGCCTGCACGCGCTGGCGCATCACGACATATTGCGGGCTGGAGGGGGCGATCGTCGCGGCCATGGCGGCCAGTTCGGCGCGCGCGATCTTCCCTCCTCCCTGCGCCACCGCCTCGCCGGCCAGCGCGGGGTCACCAGGGCCGGTGCCGACGAGCCAGCCGAGCACCAGGTCACCGACGCTCATCAGGAAGCGCACCGAGCCGAGGCCGACCTTGTACAGCTGGGTCTTGTCCTCCTGCGCGCCCATCAGGTAGCCGGTGAGCGTGGCGGCCATGCCCTGCACGTCCTCGAGCGCGGTGCCGAGCAGTGCGCGCTCGTTCTTCAGGCGGCCGTTGCCGGCCTCGCTGTCGATGAACTTCTTGATCTGGCCGGCCACGTGCGCCAGCGCAACGCCGCGGTCGCGCGCGATCTTGCGGAAGAAGAAGTCCTGCGCCTGGATCGCGGTGGTGCCCTCGTAGAGCGAGTCGATCTTGGCGTCGCGGATGTACTGCTCGATCGGGTAGTCCTGCAGGAAGCCCGAACCGCCCAGCGTCTGCAGCGACTCCGTCAGGTACTGGTAGGCCCGCTCGGAACCGACGCCCTTGACGATCGGCAGCAGCAGATCGTTCACCCGGAACGCGGTGTCCGCGTCGGCGCCGGACACCTTCGCGGCGACATCGGCGTTCTGGTGCGCGGCGGTGTACAGGTAGATGGCGCGCAGGCCCTCGGCGTAGGCCTTCTGCAGCATCAGCGCGCGACGGACGTCGGCGTGGTGGGTGATGGTCACGCGCGGCGCGGTCTTGTCCGTCATCTGGGTCAGGTCCGCACCCTGGACGCGCTGCTTGGCGTAGTCGAGCGCGTTCAGGTAACCGGTGGACAGCGTGGCGATGGCCTTGGTGCCCACCATCATGCGCGCGTTCTCGATGACGTCGAACATCTGCGCGATGCCGTTGTGCACCTCGCCGACGAGCCAGCCCTTGGCCGGGATGCCGTGGCCGCCGAAGGTGACTTCACACGTGGCCGAAACCTTGATGCCCATCTTGTGCTCGACACCGGTGACGAACACGCCGTTGCGCTCGCCCATGGTGTTGGTGTCGAAGTCGAAGTGGTACTTCGGCACGTAGAACAGCGACAGGCCCTTGGTGCCCGGTCCGGCGCCCTCGGGGCGCGCAAGCACCAGGTGCATGATGTTTTCGAACAGGTCGTCGGAGTCGCCCGAGGTGATGAAGCGCTTGACGCCCTCGATGTGCCAGCTGCCGTCTTCCTGCTGGATGGCCTTGGTACGGCCGGCGCCGACATCCGAACCCGCGTCGGGCTCGGTGAGCACCATGGTGGCGCCCCAGTTGCGCTCGGAGATGGTGGCGGCCCACTTCTTCTGCTCTTCGGTGGCGTTGTTGAAGAAGATGTTGGCGAAGGAGTTGCCCGCGGCGTACATGTACACCGGCGGGTTCGCGCCGAGGATCATTTCGGCGATGGCCCAGCCCAGCGCGCGGGGGACCGGCACGCCGCCGACCTCTTCGGCCAGGCCCAGCTTGGTCCAGCCGCCCTCTTCCAGGGCCTTGTAGGACTTCTTGAACGACTCCGGCAGCGTCACGGTGTGGGTGGCGGGGTCGAAGACCGGCGGGTTGCGGTCGGCGTCGGCGAAGGACTCGGCGATCGGGCCTTCGGCCAGCCGCGCAACTTCCTTCAGCATTTCGCGGGCGGTGTCCGCATCGAGGTCACCGTACGCGCCCGTAGCCAGGGTCTCGTCGATTCCGAGGACCTCGAACAGGTTGAACTCGAGGTCGCGGACATTGCTCTTGTAGTGGCCCATGTTTGCTCTTCGCTCTCCGTTGAGTCCGGTGCGCTCCGCTTCTCGGTCGCGCCCAGGTTCGCTACTTGTGGGTAACTTAAGGCATATATTACTGGCCAGTACAACTGGCGAGCAACGAGTGTGACGCGATTTACAACGGCGGCTGTAGTAGTCGATAGTGTTGGCGCGCAAAGCAATTCGATCTTCCGGTGAGTCCCAATTCATGAGGCGGAGTCATGTTTTGCCGGCCGCGCCGACGCGGCGCCGCGTAACGTCGACACATGACCCTCGTCGTCGAGACCTCCTACGGGCCCGCGCATGTCGAGCTGGACGCGGCGCCGGAACCCCGATCGCTGGTGGTGCTCACCCATGGGGCGGGCGGCGGCGTCGAGGCCGCGGATCTGTCGATCGTGCGCGACGAGGCGCTGGCCGCCGGTGCGACGGTCGCGCGCGTGCTGCAGCCCTATCGCGTGGCGGGCCGGCGGGCGCCGGGCGCCGCGGGTGCGCAGGACGCGGCGTGGCGCGAGGTGGTCGCCGCGTTGCGCATCGACGGGGTGCCCCTCGTGCTGGGCGGGCGCAGCAACGGCGCCCGGGTGGCCTGCCGCACGGCCACCGAACTGGGTGCGAAAGGCGTTGTTGCCCTGGCCTTTCCGCTGCACCCGCCCGGTAAGCCGGAGCGCACCCGAGTCGACGAGCTGCGCGCCTTCGGCAATGTCGTGGTGATCAACGGCGCCAACGACCCGTTCGGCATTCCCGACGCCGCCGACGCCAAGGCCGTGCACGTCCTGGCCGGCCAAGCGCACAGCTTCAAGCGCACCGCCGACCTGGAGATCGCGCGGATCGTCCGGCCGCTGCTGCGGCGCTGGCGGTCGCGCCCGGCGTAGGCGATCGCGGTGCTCGCCGGTGTGCGGGCAGATGTGACGCGGATCATACCGATGCCCGGTTCATAAACGGACCGCGGTCCACTACCGTCAAAATAGTTGAAACCGCAACAACTACGGAGGACAGCATGACCACTTCGATCGCTCCCAAGCTGTCGGCAGGCACCTGGGTCATCGACCCGTCGCACTCGACTGTCGGCTTTTCCGTCCGGCACCTCATGGTCAGCAAGGTCCGCGGCCGCTTCACCGACTTCTCCGGCCAGCTCGTCATCGGCGAGGAAGGCAGCGCCAGCGCCAGCGCCGAGATCCAGGTCGCCTCGGTGACCACCGACAACGAGCAGCGCGACGGACACCTCAAGACCGCAGACTTTTTCAAGGCCGAGGAGTTCCCCACCGCGACCTTCACCGCCACCGGCTTCCGGGCCAACGGCAGCGACTTCACCGTCGACGGCGAGTTCACCCTGCGCGGCGTCACCAAGCCGGTCACCGTGGACGTGGAGTTCCTCGGCGTCAGCGCCGGCATGGGCAACGGCCCGACCGCCGGCTTCGAAGCCAAGACCGTCGTCAACCGCAAGGACTTCGGCGTCAGCCTGGACATTCCGATGGAGGGCGGCGGCGCCGTCATCGGTGACAAGATCACCATCACGCTCGAGATCGAGGTCGTGCAGCAGGACGCGTAGCCGCGACCGGGCGGCGCCTCGCTACCTCAGCGAGCGCCGTCCAATTCCGGTGGCACCTTCGTCGCAACCACAAGCGCGTCGACCGCCTCACCGTCGTCGGTCTGCCGGTACACCCGCTGCGCGGTGACGATGTGCAGCCGGTCGCCGATCTCGGCGGCCACCTCGTCGGGCGTGAACAAGATCGACGGATCCTGCGGCCCGCCGACGCCGCGTTCGATGTTGGTGGTGTCGTGGCCGAGCATGAGAAACGTGCCGCTCGGTTCCAGCGCCTCGATCGCCGCATCCAGCATCCGCCGGCGCTGCGGCCCGGGCAGATGCAGGTACGCCGACAGCACCAGCGTGAATCCGCCGTGGAACTTCGCCTCGGTGACATCGGTGCGGATCCACTCGACGCGGTCGCGAACGTGCCTGCGCAACTTCGCCGCCACCGTGCGCGCCTTGTCGATCGCGACCTGCGACCAGTCGACCGCCGTCACGTCCCAGTCCTTGCCCGCCAGCCACAGCGCATGGCGGCCCTCACCGCACGCCAGGTCCAGCGCGCGACCATGGGGCAGGTCCTCGGTGTACTCGGCGACCGTCGCGTTCGGGGGTGCGCCCCAGATCAACTCGGATTCGAGATAACGCCGATCCCATTCGCGTGCGTCCACGCCCGTAATCATGCCTGGCCGCGCGACGAACGCGCGCCGGACTTCGATCGGCTGCTCAGAGCGTGGTCTTCATGAGCACCACGTTGTACTGCTGGTGGATCGTCGTCAGGAAGTACAGATCGTCGCCCGTCTGGTACGGGTAGAGGATCGGAGCGTACGCCGACGGCAGCTCACGGGCATCGACGAGCACCTCGGGCGGCGACCACGGGCCCTCCGGGCGCGGCGCGCGCATCATCACCACCGAGTTGAACGGATCGGTGGTGAGCATTACGAACTGACCCAGGTGCGCGTTGTATTGCACCGACAGCTCGGCGACACCCCCGGTGATCGGCGCGGCGGCGTTGACGTCGCCCTTGCGCCATTCCTTGCCGTCCCAGTACTCGTACTCGGCGAGATTGCGCAGCAGTTGGGGGCGAACCCGGGCGATGAACGCCTGATTGGCGCGTCCTGCGGGGGTGCCGTACACGTAGACGAACTCGCCCTCGCGCACGAAGGCGTTCATCTGAAACTTCCAGTGCCCGTTGTCGTTCGAGCGCCGGGTTTCGGTGGCCTCCACCCAGTTCTCGCCGTTGTCGCCGGAGACGGCGAGGCTGGCGAAGTTGGTGATCCACTTGCCCGGCGTCTCCCAGCGGTTCACCGACATCATCGACATGTACTGCACGCCGTCCACCGCGATGCCCGCCGTCGGGATCCGGCTGATCTCGATGAACGGAATTTTCGGGCTCGGCACCAGATCCTTCGCCTGCCCGAAGATGTCGCGGACCGCGCCGGAGTAGGTGATGCCGTCGGCGGGCGTGCGGTCGACGCTGCGCAGCAGCACGTTGCTACGCCACGCCCAGAAGCTGCCGGTGAGCAGATTCGGCACGCCGAGGCCCGCGGTATCGCCGTAGGCGGTGAGCAGCTCGCCCCGGCCGTTGTCCCACATGATGCCGAGATCGGTGCCGAGGATGTTGTAGTCCTGGGTGCGGTTGGGGCTGGCCATCCCGGTGACCTGGAAGATCGCGCGGCACCGCCCGTGCAACTGCGGCAGCCCGTTGGTGCCGTTGAGCCCCGGGATCGGGTTGACGAGGTTCGGGTTCGCAGCGACCGGCGCGGCGAGCGAAATGATCGCTGCCGCGATGCTGACACCTGCCGAAAGGAGGATTTTCACGTCGACTCCATCTGCACAATTGGCGAGCTGGAAGCCCCGGAATCGTATCCCGCGCCACGCTGTCAGCGGTTCGAGTCGGTGATTTCGGGTGGGTCAGCCCAGTTGGCGCGGGCCGAATTTCGGCAGCACCTTCTGCATCCCGGCCTTGCGCGCGACGGCGGAATTGCGGCCGACGAGCAGCCGCAGTTGGGTGCGCCGTTCGATCGCGAACGCATGCAGCGGAGAACTGGAGAATGCGGCGTTGAGCAGTCGCTTTGCGCCGGCGACCGCGTCGGGCGAACGCTTGCCGATGCGCGTGATCAGGTCCAGGGCGGCCGCGTGCGGATCGGCCGCGGTCGCGGTGATCAGCCCGTAGCGTTCCGCGGTAAGTCCGTCGACGACGTCGGCGGTCATCGTCAACAATTTGGCGCGGTCGATGCCGACAACCTCGGCGAGCGTGGCCGAGCCGCTCATATCGGGCACCAACCCCCATTTGGCTTCCATGACGGAGAATTCACAGTCCGGGGTGGCGAAGCGGAAGTCGGCGGCCAATGCGAGCTGGATAGCGGCGCCGTAGCAGCGCCCGTGGACGACTGCCACGACCGGGACCGGCACCCTGCGCCAGGCCCAGCAGGCCTCCTGGAACAGATTGGTGCCGCGGAACGGAATCGGCAGGAAGTAGCGCAGCGCCGACACGCCGCCCGACAGGGCATTCACATCGATGCCGCTGGAAAACACGTCGCCGTTGCCGGACAGCACGACCGCGCGAATGTCGCGGTTGCGCCGTAGCTCGCCGGCGACGCGGACGAGTTCCTGCAGCATGTCGATGGAGAGGCTGTTCAGCTTCTCGGGCCGGTCGAGAGTGACGTGCGCGATGTCGCCGTCGATGCGCAGCGCGATGTGGTTCGGCATGGTTGGACTGTAAGCCCGTCAGTGCCCGATCTTCACCCCGTGCGTGGTCTCGGGATCGTGGACGAGCCGGCGCTCGTGCCGATGCCCGCTGGCCAGCAGGCGCCCAAGCAGCAGCGCGACGGGGATGGATACGACCATCCACAGTCCGATCAGCGCTAACCAGAGCATGTGCTCAGTGTGCCATCCACAGCCGTCTAGTGCACGCGAATCATCCCAAAAAGATAACTTTCCGTTGTCTTTCAAGTGAACATGCCGTCGTTCACCTTGACAGACAGTCGCGAGTACCTGGGAGTTCCCTTTCGGTGGCGAAAATAACGGTCCCGTGAGGCTCTTGACCTAATCGTTATATTTAGGAATCATGTGACGAGAGTCATAGGCAGTGTCGTCCGGTGCCGAACGTCAGCCGACGCACAGTCCGGCGGCGTGCGCACCGGACTGGGGAGGGTGAGTTCGATGCGACGAGTCTTGTTTCTGGTCAGCGCCAACAACGGGCTCACCCAGCGTGCCGCGGCCGAACTGCGCACCCATGGGCATCGTGTGCGCACCGAGGTCGTGAGCACGGCCGAGGACATGCTGCGCGCTGCCGCTCGCCGCGATTTCGATCTCATCGTGTGCCCGTATCTCAAAGCGCGCATTCCGGATGCCATCTGGCGCGCGTGCCCGACGGTGATCATTCATCCCGGTCCGGTGGGTGATCAGGGCCCGTCGTCGCTGGACTGGGCGATCGCCGAGGGGTTGCCGGTATGGGGTGTCACCGCACTGTCCGCGGTCGCGGAGTTGGACGGCGGCCCCATCTGGGCGTGGCGGACGTTCGAGATGCCACGCGGCGCCCGCAAGTCCGACGTGTACAACGGCCCGGTCGCCGACGCCGCCGTCGCATGCGTACTGGACGTGGTGGCCAAATCGGCGGACCCGAGCTTCCGGCCGATTCCCCGCGCCGACGTACCGCGCATGGTGCTCGCCGCCCGCGCGCGTCCACGCATGACGCAAGCCGACCGCGCGGTGTCCTGGGCGGCCCCGGCCGCCGACATCGTGCGCGCGGTGGCCGCCGCCGACGGCGCACCCGGCCTGCGGACCACGCTGCAGGGTGTCGACATGTTCGTCTACGACGCCCGCGCCGACGCGCACGTTGCCGGCGAGCCGGGCCCCGTGGTGGCCGCCAGCCATGGCGCGGTGCGCGTGGCAGCCGGCACCGGCAGCGTGTGGATCGGCCACGCCCGGGTTCGCGGCGGCGTGAAGCTGCCGGCTGCGCACGTGCTGTCGGCGCCCGCGGCGCTGTCGGAGGCGACGGACATTCGCTACCGCCGGGTCGGCCGCGTCGGCGTGCTCGAATTCGACTTCTACAACGGTGCGATGAGCACCGAACAGTGCGAACGGCTGCTCGCCGCGCTGCGCGTCGCCAAGGCCGAGCCCACGAAAGTGCTTGCGCTGCTCGGTGGTTGGACGTATTTCAGCAACGGCATCCACCTCAACGTCATCGAGGCGGCAACCAACCCGGCCGCCGAGGCGTGGCGAAACATCAAGGCCATCAACGCTGTTTGCCGGGAGATCATTGCCTGCGAGGAGCAGGTGGTGATGGCCGCGTTCACCGGCAACGCCGGCGCGGGCGGGGTGATGCTGCCGCTGGGCGCCGACGTCGTCGTCGCCCGCGCGGGGGTGGTGCTGAATCCGCACTACGCCACGATGGGGCTCTACGGTTCCGAGCTGCACACCTACACGCTGCCGCGCCGAGTAGGCGCCACCGTGGCCAAACAGCTGACCTCGCAATGCCTTCCAATCGGTGCGGCGCACGCCTGCGAGATCGGGCTCGTCGATGCCGTCGGGCCGCGTGATCCGGCGGCGTTCGTCGCCTGGCTGAGCGAGCTGGCCGACAGCTTTGCCGACGGCGCCGTGCAGCGAAACATCTTGTCCGCCAAGCGGGAAGTGCTGGCGCGTGAGCATGCCCGCCGCCCGCTCGACGCCTACGAGGCATTCGAGCTGGGCGAAATGGCGCGGGACATGTTCGAAAATCGCTGTGGCTTCGCCGAAAAGCGGCATGCCTTCGTGCGCAAGCTGTCCGGCGGGGGCAGCGCGGTCGCTCAGCCGCGCGCGAGCAAGTCGTCCAGCGCGGCGTAGCTGGCGTTCAGACCGACTTCCATGCCCGAGGCGAGCATGCCGTCGCGCTCTTCGGGGGTGTGGAACTGGCTGAGCACGTCGATCTTGGTGCGGCCGTCGCCGAGATCGACGAACGTCGCGTGGTCCACCGCGACGTGCCCCGGCATGCCGTCCCACTCGAAGGTCTGCACCAGCCGGTCCATGGGCGTGATCTCGCGGAAGCGACCCTCGAAACCGTTCTCGCCCTCGACGATTCGCCAGTGCCCGCCACGCTCGAATTCCCAGGTGACGATCTTCGCGTCGCCGCCGCCGGACCACCACTGGGTGAGCAGTTCGGGAGTGGTGTAGGCCGCCCACACCCGCTCGCGTGGCGCGTTGAACACGCGCTCGATGTGAATCTCCCGCTCGGATGAGGTGGAAATCGTTGCGGGGGTGTGGGTTTGGGTGCTCATGACGAATCCTTACGGGGTTTCGAGGAATGCGGCCAGACGATCCAGGCGAGCCTCGAGTGCCCGCTGATGTGCCCGGATGAACGCCAATTCCGGTTGGAGGGCGTTGCTGCCGAGCCGGCAATAGCGCACCCGGCCCTGCTTTTCCGTGACCACCAGCCCAGCGTCCTCGAGGAGCTGCACATGCTTCTTGATGCCGGTGAGCGTCATCTCGAAGTGAGCTGCCAGATCGCTGATGGTGCGTGCGCCCTGGGTGAGCTCGTGGAGGATGCCCCGTCTGGTGGGATCCGCCAGTGCTGCGAACGAGGAGTCGAGCTCCGAATACTGAACCATCTAGTTCAGTGTTGCAGCTGACCGTATCTTCGCGCAAGAGACAGGGCGAAACTTCAGTCGACGACGACGAACTGCGACACGGCAGGGGCGTGCGGTAGGTCGGTATTGACGGTCACCTCGACCCGGCCGACGCCGGTATAGAGGAAGAACTGCGCCGGCGGACCTTCGAACGGTGCCACCGAGCCCTCCAGGCGTGCGGCCGTCGACCCGTTCGCCCCGGTGTCCAGATTGCGCCAGTTCACATTGGCAAGCACCCAGCAATGCGCACCCGGCGCCTCGGAGATGCCGACGAACTGGCCGGTGAGGCCGAACAGCACGCGCCCGTCACCGGGTGGGAAATCTCCGAACTGGGCCAGCCCGCGGATCTGGCCGGCGCATGAAACCCCATGCGCCACAGTGTTTGTCGGTGAAAGATGGACGGTTCCCAGTGCAGCGGCGGTGGCCGGGGGAGTAACGGTTGCCGCCCCCGCGGCGACCAGCACGGCGACGGTTGCACAACTCCGGCGCGTAGGCATGCACCCATTGTTTCCTATTTGCCGCGAACACGCCCGGGCGACCCGGCAATCGTTATCTCACCGCTGAGGCGCGACGAGCCCCGACTCGTAGGCCAGTACCACCAACTGCGCACGATCGCGGGCGTGCAACTTCGTCATCGCCCGGTTCACGTGGGTCTTCGCGGTGAGCGGGCTGATCACCATCTGCGCGGCGATCTCGTCGTTGGACAATCCTTGCGCCACCAGCACCACGGCCTCGCGCTCGCGGTTGGTCAGTCCCAGTGCCGCGGCCGGCACGGCGAGGCGCGGCCCGGCAACGAACCGGTCGATCAGCCGCCGCGTGATCGACGGTGCCAACAGGGCGTCGCCGCGAGCGGCGACGCGCACCGCATGCAGGAAGTCGTCCGCTCGGATGTCCTTCACCAAGAAGCCGGCGGCACCGGCCCGCAACGCGTCGAACACGTACTCGTCGAGCCCGTAGTTGGTGAGGATCACGATGTGCACACCCGCGAGGGCCGGGTCCGCGGCGATCTCGCGGGTCGCCTCGATGCCGTCGACGCCGGGCATCTGGATGTCGACCAACGCGACGTCGGGCATGTGGTGCCGCGTCAGGGCCACCGCGTGGGCACCGTCGGCCGCCTCGCCGACCACTTCGATGTCGTCCTCGAGATCGAGCAGCGCGCGGAAGCCGCTGCGAATCAACGGCTGGTCGTCCACCAGGAGCACCCGGATCATGTCGGGCGCACCACCGGCAGTTCGGCATGCACCTGGAAACCGCCGCCGGCGCGGGGCGCCGCACGCAGCTGCCCGCCCAGTGCGGTCACCCGCTCGCGCATGCCGAGCAGCCCGACACCCGGCGGTCCGACGGCGACCGAGTCGGCGGCCCCGTCGTCGTCCACCTGCACAATCACCCGGTCCGGCCGGTACTCGATGCGCACGGCCGCCGCCGCACCGGCCGCGTGCCGAACGACGTTGGTCAACGACTCTTGCACGATCCGAAACGCCGTGCGATCCACCGCCACCGGCACGTCATGATGCTGTTGTCCGGCAATTTCCAGGGTTGCGGTGACCCCGCCGGAGCGCGCGCGGTCGATCAACTCCGGAAGCTGCGCCACCCCGCGCCGCGGCGCGCCCTCGTCGCGCAGCGCCTCCAGGGTGGCGCGCAGTTCGCGCGCCGCCTCGCGGCTGGCGTCGCGGATCGCGAGCAGCGCCGCCGGCACGTCGTCGCCACGCTTGCGCGCAATGTGCACCGCCGCCTCCGATTGCACCGTGATCACCGAGATCTGATGAGTCAACGAGTCGTGCAATTCGCGCGCGATGTGCAGCCGTTCGGCGTCGGCGCGCCGGCGCGCGGTTTCCTCACGGGTGCGTTCGGCGTCGTCGGCCCGGCGCTCCGCCTGCCGCAATGCCTCCCCGGCCGCGCCCGCAGCGATCAGCCATGCGATCTCCAGCGCGCCGCGGGCTTGCGCGAACGCCGTCGCCGTGTCGGGCACCTGAACCAGGGCGGCCAGGGGCAGGGTGGCCAACAGCACCATCGACGCGGCGAGCGCCACGAGGCGCCGGCCGGCGCGCACCGCGAAGTACACCGCGAACAAGAACGCGACGGCGGGCACATCGAACCCCGCGGCCTGGTATCCGAGCGCGCACAGCCCGGTAACCGCCAAGACGGCGATCGGCGCGCGCCGGCGCGCCACCAAAGCCAACCCGCTGCCGACAAGCAACACGACACCGACCGGCGCCCCGGCCGGCTGCGACAACCCCGCGACGAGCACGACACCCGCGACCGCTCCGGCGACCACGGCATCCGTGCGCCAGCGCTTGTCCATGCGAGCACCATAATCCGGTTCCGGCCGCGGCAAATCCTGCGTGACGACGAATTGCCGCTACTGCCCATGCAGTAGCCGCTACCGCGTCGGCCGTAGCGTGGATACGGCTCTAGCGGGAGCGTGAATTGTCCACGCCTGCATGTTTTTTCGAGTCCCGGCGCCGCGCAGGATCGAACCCGGAACATCTTCGACCAAGGAGCCCGACATGGATCTGTTTGCAGCCGGATTATCCGAGATGAGTGCCGGACGGGTGAGCGCCGCCGCCGCCGGAATCGTCGCCCTCGTCGGCGTGGGATTCGGGATGCTCGCACTGTCACGCCGCGTCGCGCGCGGCGCGCTGATCGCCGGCATCTGCGGTGTCGTCGCCATCGCGGTAGGTGCACTGGTCGCCGCGACCGCAGACGGCGGGCTCGGTACCGGCAACGGCCTCGGTGGCGCGGTCGTCGCCATCGTCGCCGGGATGATCAGCCTGGCGCTCGGCGCCTGGGCACACATGCGCAACACGGCCCCGTTGCGCTGACTGCGCACGTGCGCTGATGATCAGCGTCGCGTCGGCTCACAGGCGACGCCGTCGGCGTCGGTGCCGCACCCAGCGGCGGCGAGCACGGCAAGATGGATGGATGGATGGATGGATGGAGAGGTGTTCACGTAAATCGCTGACCAGCAACGATCGTCCCAGCTGCGCAAGCGTCGGCACGTCCTAAGCGGCAGCTTTGGCACACATCGTTTGATATCCAAACTCGATCTGTTGGGTGCCGGGGCTCGATGCAGGAGTCGCAACCTCTCGCCGGGAGGACGTCCTTCAAACGGAGTCGCCGCGGTCAGTTCCGCGGCGCAACACGAGACGTACGTACGTATCGCGAAATGCGGGTCATCACGACGGTGTCAGCATCCCAAGGCTTGCGAGTCGGTACTCCATTGCCTGCCGGGACACTTCGAACCGTCCGGCAAGTCGCATGACCAGTTCGGAATCCGGGACGGGCCTCCCTGCGAGCAGTGCTGTCAGCGCTCGCTGGAGCAGCTCGCGAGGCATGAGCATTTCGGCGGCGAATTGGTTTGCTTCAATCTCTTCCTGACTGCTAGCGGTGCTGCGGGCTGCGTCTCGGAAGTTGATCTGCAAATGGCGCTCGAGGATCAGGCCGTACGCGTTGTGAAGCAGGAGATGCCCGAGTTCGTGGGCGATGGTGAACCGCTGGCGCACCTTGGCGTTTGCGCTGTTAACACCGATGATCGGTGCCGAATCAGGCGCCCGATAAAGAAGGCCCGAGATGTCGTCGGCGTCGAACGGCTGATAGCTGACGACAGCACCCAGGCTGCGTGCGATGCGCTCGACCGGCACCGGTGGTTCTGTCACGGACTCAGCGACTAGGAGCCGGTTAACGGTCTTCATGATGGCTGTGTTCACCGCAGGTTCCGTCGTTCGGGCGCCGTACGGCCAATTGGGCTTTCGGCGATCAGTCGGCTGGCCCACCGACGCAGTTGAGGGTCAGGTACCTGATCAAAAAACTCGTGACTGTCGGAGATTTCGGCAGGCGTGCCAACCTCGGTCAGCAATTCACTGGGCGACACACCGAGAGCTTGCGCAAGCTTCGGCAGAAGGGAGAGTGGTGGATTCTGTTTGCCTCGTTCCAGATTGGTCACACTTGTCCTACCCAGCCCGACTCGCTCAGCCAGCTCCGCTTGGGTCATCGTTCGATGCTCTCGGAGCCTACGTATTGCAGCACCGAATTCGGTGAGGAAGTCAGCGTCCATGGAAGTCAGAGTGACCCACTCCGATCGTGAAGTCAACGTGGCTGACATCTCGCGGCGGCGGGCCGAGCCCGTGAATGTCAACTCTGCTGACGTAAGGGATTTATCGAGTTTGCACGGTTGACATATGTGCCGAGGTGACGCACGCTATATCTCGGCGGGGGTTACGCATCGGCACGACGGGGAGGCGCGCAAATGCCGTCACGGATGGAACGCGCAGACCAACGCATCCTGCATGCGACAGTCGACGCGCTTCGGGAACGACAGCGATTGCCTGGCCGAGATCCTCGCCGATCTTCGGCAAGCTGGTTGAGGCCGAGTTGGCCCATCCGTTTCCTCCTCACTACGCATCGAAAATCCTTGGTCAAACAGCTGCTCGACGATGCGGAACTCCGCAGCGAAGTCAGGTCGAAGTTGGCATCGGGCCTCGACCATATCGAGATCGACTGCACGACAACTGACGATCTGACGGCTCGCCTGCATGCAGCGGTAGATCCGGACCGAACCCTGTTCGCCGCCGCGACCCACCCCGACCACGCTGTCGCGGCTGCTGCGTATCCGTACCTGTTGGGGACATTAGAAGCGCCATGCACAGCTCGTGCCCCTGGCGGGCCGGACGGTGTCCCACCAAAATTCGGCAAGAAGCCTGCACCCTCGGAACCTCCGCCCGATTCGAAACTCGAACAGATCGCGAAGAAGTCACAACGTGAACTGGAGAAGCGAGCGGTTCGCGCCGAAGGGGAGGCTCTGCGACTCCATACCGAGCTTGTCGCGGCTCAGTCCGACGCCGCTGCGGCGAAGTCAGAAGTCGCCGATCTGCGGACGAAGCTACCGACCCGACGTCAGCGCAAGGCGCTCGCGGCTGCATCCGAACTGCACGCCGAACTTGAACGCACCAAGCGCGCACTCCAGCAGTCCCGCAAAGACCGAAGCAGAGAACTCGACGCTTCCCGCCACAAACTCGAGGAAACCGAACGCGAGCTGGGCAGACTGCAAAGCGAGCTCGCATCCGAACAGCGCGGACGTCGCCGCCTCGTCGACGAGCTAGGGGATGCAACCGAACGTGCGAGGCGTCTGCTCCCGCTGGTCAGGCAGGAATCGGCTTCACTGACCACACAGGCAAAGCAGACACGCATGGGTCCGACGCGCACGCGTCTTGAAAAGCGGGCCCAGGCCCTCGACGAACTCGCCGAGCGGCTGGCAGGCTTGTACCGACTGGAAGCCCCCACTCTCCCGTCCGCCCCCGCTCTCGAAGCCCCCGCAACTCCAGCACGTGTCACGACTGTCGCTTTGGATCGCGGGCTGCGAATCACGCCGCTGGGCGGCAATAACCACATCGGCGGAAGCGCGCTGCTACTGGAGGCCGGCGGCAGCAGGATCCTTGTAGACGCGGGACTGCGGCCCGACGCGCACGTCAGCAGACCTGGCCCCAAAGGCATCGACGCTGCCGCAATCGGCGGGCTTGATGCCGTACTTATCACCCATGCGCATGCCGATCACGCGGGATACGTGCCGTGGGTAATTGAACGGCAGCGACGAGCGAAGGTGCTTTGCACGCCGGAAACTGCGGCGCTGTTGCCGACTGTATGGGCCGACTCGGTCCGCGTCATGCGAAGTGAGGCCGACGGTTCGTCCCGCAACGGCGACTATATCGAACCCCCCTACGGAGAAGGGGAGGTGGAGCAGGCCGAGGAGGCCATTCACCGCCTCCACCACGGCCGAACGGCAACGGTAGGCGCCTTCGAGATAACTCTCTTCCCAGCCGGGCACATCCTCGGTGCGGCGGGCGCCGTGATCCGAGTCGGGGATCGGCGTGTCGTGATCACGGGCGACATTGACAACCGTGCTCAGGCATCCGTCGGCCCCGCGAAGATCCCACCCCGTCTGGCGAGGAACGCCGACCTGCTAATCATCGAAACAACTTATTGCACAAGCGTTCACAACGACCGCGCCCAAGAAGGAACAGATCTCGTCACTGCAGCGGAGACGCTGCTAGCTGCGGGTGGCCGAGTGCTGGTGCCCGCCTTCGGCCTTGGCCGGGCGCAGGAGATCGCGCTTCTACTCGGGGAACGCATGCCGAACATAGACGTTTTGATCGACGGTCTCGCGCGCGACATCTCCGACCTCTATGCGCGTAACGGTGCTCCCGAAGTATTTCGCGGACGCGTTCGGCGCGTTGCTGACCGTTACAGGGAGATCCGTGGGTTCGGCAACGGAATCATCATTACTACAAGCGGAATGCTCACCGGAGGCGCGGCAGTTCCCTGGGCGCACGCCATTCTGCAGGAACCGCAAAGTGGACTCTTCTTGTGCGGTCACCAAGACGAAGAAGCGCCCGGCAAGCAGCTGGAAGAGCTGATCGACGCCGACCCGGAATCGCCCCGCCAGATTCACCTCCGAGACCCGGAAACTGGTCGTCCCCTGACGATCCCCGTCGCCGCCAGCGTCATGCGGTACAACCTCAGCGCCCATGCCGACCGTAATGGTCTACTGGCCATTATCGACGAAGTGGACCCCAAAGCCGTGATGCTCGTCCACGGCGAACCTGGCCCGCAACGACTGTTCGCGCGGCAGCTAGAGGCGGCGGGACGCGTCGTCGTCGACAATGACGCCGTTTGGGACAGCCAGGCCCCTGTCGTTGATCGGCGCCGCCCACGCCGGCGGCACGCCGCAAAGGCCTCGCGAAACGGTGGCGGGCGACGGTGACGACGACAAGCTTCACGGAATGGCTGCGCGCAAACGCCTCGCGCGACGCGCTTCTCAGCGCGTGGCGGAACGACGCCTCAAGCCCGACGCTAGGTTGCGAGACAGATGCGCTGGCAATCGCGGCGCTCGCCACGAAATCTGCGCACGATGCTGCGATCGCGCATCCGGGTGGGCGATCGCGACTGCCCCTACTGGCGGCGGTGCATGCCGCCGCGCTCCAGCTGCCAGGGTTTCCGTCGCCTCTGGCTTCGCGACGACACGGTCCCGCAGTCTTGGCGACACGTCAGATCGTCCGACGAGACGAAGTCCAGCGCGTGAATGCGAAAGGAATCCCAATAAGCCCCGCACTGCATCCCGTCCGGCTGCGAACGGACGGGCTGTGTGCCCCACTCAACGGTGGACGACCCGGGGCCATCGAGCTGACCAACCGGCTCATCTTCGCCCGCGACCTTCCACCGGACCTTCCGCTAAGCCCCGCCGTTGTCATCATCGACGGGGGCGCCGAGGACGACACGTATGTTCAATCGGCCCTTGGCTGGGCGCGCAGCTTGGGTGCCCCGGCCGTGATCTTCGAGGACTCTGCGCAGCGGCGATTGCAAACGGATGTTATCTCGTACTCGTGCGGATGGGCTGCGATCAACGTCGAGCAGGCGACGGTCCCCGACCCCGTCGTCCGTCTCGCGCAGATACGGGGACATGCATCCGTCATCAACGCGGGCGCCCAGTATGGCCTCGCGAAAGCCGCAACGCTGTTGAGCGACGCGAGGCGCCGGCGTCAGTCGATCCCCGAGCCGCTCCTTTCGGCGGCAACGCTGTGGCGCCGACTCGATGAACTTGCTGTTCCACTCGATATCTACGACGCAGCGTGTCCGAGATGGCATTCTCCAACGCTAAGCGAACGCCTCGACGATCTATGCGGCGTCGGTGTCGCCGCGTTTCCGACCGGCTGGCATACCTGGGCCGAAATGTGTTGGGCGGGCATAAAGGAGGGCTTAGCCTCCACCCGCGAGGCGCTCTCGGAGTACAACCCTAAGGCGTCCCTGCTAGTCGACGTCGTCGACGCGCAACTTTCCGGCGGCCGCCCCGTAGACATCACGCTGCCGAGTCGGATCGCCCGCGACGCCACCTTGCGTCAACTAGCTGCTGCTGGCGTCGTCATGCCGGTCGACGGACGACTCGTTGTCCGCAGTCTCGGTGATCCCGATTCACACGGCCTACGTCACCCGACCCTGTTGATCGCACCACCTGGTTCGGCGCTCCGGCACCGGCTCACAGCTGGCGACATCGGCCCACTGAACGTGTTGTGCTACGAGCACGAAGTAAACGCGCTCCGATCCGTCTTGGCTCACAACCTTGACGAGCAGCTGATCCCCGGCGGTCCAATCCTCGACCTCACACCAGCAGGCAGAGACCTACAGATCGACCAGCCTGTCAACGTTCCGGATGTCGTACTTACCGTCGCGACCACGCACACAGCGATCAACACGCGAACTGCGCCACGGCTGGTCGACCGATCGGACTTGGCCGACGCAGCGGGCCTCGCGGCCTTGACGTCGGCAACCGGACCTGTCGATCTACCCGATGGTGAGGGCGACGAAGATCCCCATTCAAGAACGGCGCGATTACCCGCAGCGATTGCAGTCGTACCGCTCACTGTCGTCGCAATCGGTGACGACCGACCTCGAGTCGCCTGTGTGCCTGTCAACAGAACGATCGTGCGCATCCTCGGAAGCCGAGCGACACGTGTCCCTGTGTTGGCGGTAGAGCCCACGATGCTTGTTGCCGACATCGAGGGTCCAGTCGCGTTCGAACGGCTGCGCTCGATGTTGACCGACGTTCGCGGTGGCGTGACCCGGATGCTGCTGGCCGCGTGGGCGCAAGCCCTCGACACCGCGATGACTGGAAGCGGCGGCGCACGAGAGCTCGCCCGACGGTTGTCGAGCGAAGGTTCGACTGTGGGATCAAATGCAGTTGCCGCATGGAGTGATGCAGACAGAATTGGGCCCCGCGATCCCGGCGACATTGCCCGGGTCGGCCGCATCGCGGCCCACCCTATCGTCGAGCACAACGCCGCAGCGATCGCAGACACGATGGGCCGGCTCCGGACATTGCACCAGGAGGTGGGTCGGGTGATCACCGCGACAATCGCAGGTGACGAGCCCAGCGGCACTGAACTGGAAAAACTACTCGGCCCCGACGCGCTGTCGGTTGTCAATGAGACGGTCGTATACCGAGTCCTAAAGGTCGGGGTTCCAGCCGAGTCGCCGAGAAACTCGCAAACCGAACGGATTACGGAGCTTCGCAATGAACGCGACACCCGAAACTAATCAGGGCCGGCGTGACCGAAATGCAGATCAAGCCAGGCTGGCGTTGCACCTGATCGGAACTACGCGCGCCCGGCTCGCCGGTAGCGACCCGGACGGCCGGAAACTTGTGGACGTCCGGCCTCGCGAACGTGTCGTGCTGGGCGTGCTCCTTCCGCAGCCGCCCCCGCAACGTCCGAGAATGTCTGCGTCGGACGTTCCGGAGGAGCCCGGCGTTCCAATCGATCACCTACCGGCCAGCGAGATGGGCCTCACCGCGCTCGTAGTGCCATCGGACAGCCGAATCCGCTTGCGAGTACGCGCAAGATTTGCGCTCTACCTGCAACACGCACCCACCCATGCCGAACAAGCCATCCACTCTGGCTTCGACGACGGCGCAGAGCTGCCGCCCGTCGACGACGACCCAGACGGTGACAACACGCACCCCCTTGGCCATGAAGGCGCCCCGACAGCAATGTCTGAGCTACCACCTGACCCGGCCGAGGTCGATCTGTCGGGTCTGTCGCCCGATGCCGCCGCAGCCGTGCAAATGGCGGTCCGTGGGGCTCGCGCTGCCCGTGGAGGACAAGGACGGAGCGGCCCCGGGGACTTCCTGCGGCCGGTCTACTGTCGTTACGACATCGAAGTCGACCATGACCTCGTTGTAGACGTACCTCGGGATGCTCGACCTCACGCCGTCGGCGTGCAAGCGGCCTACGACCGCGCGATTGCCGCTGCAGTCCTGCCGCAGATGCCCCACCGAGTCGGCAAGTATGCCGGATCCCTTCTCGTGCCAATGAGCGGAACCTCCGCAATGCGCATACCGCGAAATGTCGTTCAGGACGGTCCGGACGCCTACGAGTCCTACCTGAGCGATCACGCGCGCACCGGCTGGGCGGTTCCGGTTCCATCCGTGGCATTTCGGGCCACCGTTCAACGGACCCCCGACGACCGCGTCCGGCTCTCCGTCACGCTGGTCAACACCACGCCTCCACCCGAACGCGACCGCGGATATCTGCCCGAACTGGCGGCCTACGACGCCGGTTTCAGCGCCACGGTCGCTGGAGCCATCGTAGTACCGAGCGAGTATCGACTCGTCGAACGTGATTACCGCGCTGATCCACGGGTGTACGCACACGGGCGCTTCTGCTGTCTGGATGAAGATGCATTTGCCGCCACCGGTGCGCTGACGACGACCACGCTGCCGATCCACCGGCAGATGGTCTACGAGTCGAAGGAGGAGTTCCAGCCGCCTTTCGCCGCCCTCGCAGTCGATCCGTTGCCCCATCTGGAGCGCATCGAACAACAGATGCGCGGCTACCTTGCCGAGTGGGACCGCTACTTGGCTAGCGCCGCACTGGACGCCGAGACCTTTCGTGCCTGCCGTGCCGATCGAGATGCGTTCGCCGATGAGCAACGGAGATTCCGCCGCGGCATCGAACTGCTCCGCGAGGACCTCGTCGGGCCGCGCACCGGATTGGGAATCGCATTCCTGCGCGCCAATGAAGCCTTCGCGCTGATGAACACGCGTGGCGGGCTGATGGACCCCCAGGGAACCACCGCGACGTCCTGGCGGCTGTTCCAAATCGTATACATCGTCGCGAACCTGGCTGCACTCGCGGCTCGCGACGCATCGCATGTGGATCGCATGGCCTGGGCGGCCGCCGCACCCCGGAACGGAGCCGGCACAGGTTCGCAATCCGATCTCGACGAACTGGGGGTCGCTGACGTCCTGTGGTTCCCGACTGGTGGCGGCAAGAGCGCTGCGCTGTACGGCATTGTTGCAGTCGGGCTGTTCTTCGATCGCCTGCGCGGCAAACACGCTGGTGTAACCGCGCTCGTCCGGTTTCCCCTGCGAATGCTCTCGGTCCAACAGCTCGAACGAATCCTCCGTCTCGTCGCTGCCTGCGAGATTGTGCGCGTTGTCCACAAGGATCCTGGCGATCCGCTCCGACTCGGTTATTGGGTCGGCCGTGGAAACACACCGAACCGATTGACAGATCCGACGGATGAACGCTGGCGCGATATTGTCTGGATGGCGGCGCGCAGCGACGACTGGAAAAGAGAAAATGTCGTAATTCCCGCATGCCCATACTGCGGTAAACCAGACGTCGTTCTCGATCCCGATGTCGACGCCGTCGTCCTAGCGCACCGATGCACAGCCTGCGGGCGGACGCTCCCCGTTGATGTCAGCGACGATGAGGTATATCGCAACCTGCCGGCGGTTCTCGTCGGCACGGTCGACAAGGTAGCGTCGCTCGCCTTCAACTCGCACGCGAGCCACTTGACCCACGGCCCGGCGTTCCGTTGCCCTAAACACGGCTATGTAACTCACCCGCAAGGGCTCGGCCGGCGATGCCTGGCTCGCGAACATTGCACGATCGCAGCGTCGGAGTGGCAGCCTGTATCGATAAAGGACCCTGCCCCTGCTCTAGTCATTCAGGACGAACTGCACTTGCTCGGCGAGGAACTCGGCACGTTTGCTGCGCACTACGAAACTCTCTGGCAGTACCTCTGCGTCGCAGGGAGCGGCCTACCGAGCAAAGTGCTCGCCGCCACCGCGACAATCAGCGACTACCAGAACCAGGTAACCCAGCTATATGCCCTAACGCCACGCCGGTTTCCAACTGATGGTTGGGTCGACGGTGACAGCTTCTATGCCAGCAGGCACGACGACCTAGTGCGACGCGTCTTCGTCGGTGCGTTGCCGACCCAGATGGACGTCGTGGATTTCGGGCTCGCAGCAGGGGAGGCGATGCGCCGCGAACTAGCTCGCTTGAACCGCATGACCGACACCGACGTCACGGCGACGTTGGGTCTCAGTGCCACCTCGCCCTTGGAGGCTCGGGAACTGCTGTTCCGGTACGAGTTGCAATGCTTCTACTGCAATCGGAAAACGCACGCCGACCGCGTCCATGCCCGGTCCCAGCGGGACGGGCACAATATGTCTCCGGGATTCCAATCCGTCCGACTCAACGGTCAAACCCCACTAGCCGAGATCAGCAACGTAATCCGACGTGTCGAACAGGAGACACTGCAAACCGACGCCGACGAGCGCCTGGGCTGCATCGCGGGTACCAGCCTCATCAGTCACGGCGTCGACCTCGCGCGCCTAAATGTGCTGTTCGTACTCGGCATGCCGAGCACCGTCGCGTACTACGTCCAAGCCACGAGCCGTGCCGGACGTTCCGACGTAGGTGTCGTGTTCACGTCTCTTGCTCGGCATTTCGTTCGGGACCGAAGCGTCTTTCATTTCTTCGAGACCCAGCATCGATACGTCAACGTGCTGGTCGAGCCGGTCGCCCTCAACCGGTTCAGTGCGCATGGGCCCAGAAAAACCGCCAGCGGAATCGTCGCGAGCCTGCTTATACAGCAGTGGAGCCGCGATGCGACCCTGCTTGCGGCTTCGAATCTGACCGAGCCGACGGATCTGAGTCGAGCTGACACGGTGCGGAGGCTTTTGGGCCGGATGCGTGCGGCCGTTCAAACCGGGGTAACGCATGACCCTGTGGCTCTGCTTCAGCAGCAGGCGCGTCGAGCCTACGGTCTCAGCGCAGGTCTTCTCGACCAGGACATGTCGCACCGGTTCGCCCAGAACGTCGATCGCCAAATCCAGACTTTGGTGTCGGGAGTCGAAGCCGCTCATGAGGCGCTGCTCACCCGCTCACTGAGGCCACGACCACCGACCAGTCTCCGCGACGTCGACGCGAGCGCAGATTTCGGCGCCTCTAACTATCCCGCCAGACGTCGGTTCGAGTTTCTCGGAGGCATTGACTATGAAGACGACGAGGAAGGCACAGTCAACCTCGTCGATGAGGAGGGGTGAGGATGGAACGCTCGCGCGTCACCGTCGAGTTTTCGCACTTGCCTGGCCAGATCTTCGAGCATGAGGCGAACGGCGTGTACTGCGTCACGACTCGAATAGAGGGACCACCACCTGAGGACCTGCGGCTGGCTACGGTGTTGGAGGCGCTCGAGCACACGCTAGATCGGTGGGCGAGCGAGGGTGGCATCCACGTCGGATTCCCCATGCCGGTCACTGACCACGATGACGAGTTCAGGATTGTGGTGCCGCGCACCGTCGAGTTCGATGCGGCTGATCACCGCGTTGAAGACGGCCTCGCGCACTCGGTCCGACGTCGGCCGGGTGCCCTCCAGTGGCACGCGGAGCCGACGACCGCCCGCGACTCCAGCAACGATTCTGGGCACTGCCTACTCAGCGCTCGATTCTTCACCGAATGCCAACTCCGCCAGCAGATCTCCACCTTCGACCTGCTGAACGGCGCCGATCGCCAACCGGGTCACCGTGCCGCCGCGCGGTGCCGTGATCGCCGCTTCCATCTTCATGGCTTCGATGGTCGCCACGGTGTCGCCTGCCTTGATGCCGGGCGCGAAGCTCGCAAGGTGGATGTACTGGATCGTCGTGTTCGCGCCGACATCGATGGTGACGACGTTGGCACCATCGGTGCCCGTCCACACCTTCTTCACGGTGCCTTTCGTCGCGGAGACGACCAGAGTCGGCGTGGGCGTCTCCGCGATGTC